>NZ_BCQF01000013.1 GCF_001544295.1 Enterococcus pseudoavium NBRC 100491 | reverse complement strand
CAAAGATGGAACGGTCTATTTTTGCTCGATTATTTTTTTAGGTTCAGGAGTTCTTTTAGCGAGGCTAGGAGTGAGTCAGCGGATGTTGTACAGCTAAAAGAGCTTGAAAAAAGAATTTGAAAGGAATGGTCTTAAAATTAAAAGAGAATCTTTCAAGGAAGATTGTTTAGAAAAGATCTGATTGATATACTAGCCAACAGGTGAAAACGTTTTATTTATTATCGTGAATAAATTTTGGGAAAAAGGGAAGACGGATGAAAAATATAAAATTGAAAGAAAATCTTGGGGATATTTTATTTGTTTTAGTATATGGCTTGTGTTCTGCTGCGGGCGTTCAGCTTTTCCTGCAGTCGGCCAATATCTATACAAGTGGAATTACAGGATTTGCCCAAGTATTGGTGAGTAGCTTACAGCATTTTTTAGGTTTGACCACATCCTTAGCGGTTTGGAATTTATTGCTGAATGTGCCACTTTTTATTATTTCATGGCGTGTTTTAGGAAAAAAATTTACACTTTACACGATTGCCTCAGTTGTCTCTATGTCCCTCTTTTTGAAGGTTTTACCGGAACATCAATTGACCAATGATCCGGTAGTTGCAGCGATTTTTGGGGGTGCTTTGACTGGTGTTGGAATTGGAATTTGCTTGCGAAGAGGCTTTTCGACTGGTGGGGTTGATATTATTGCTTTAGTGATTCAACGAACCTTTGGAAGAACGGTAGGGCAGATTAGCTTTATTGCTAATAGTTTGATCGTAATCGCGGCGAGTTTACTATATGGTTTTCAAAACGGACTCTACAGCATTATCTCGATTTATGTTGGAATTATGGTGATTGATCGGTTGTATATTCAACAGCAATTAGAGACTGTTTCGATTTATACTAAAAAACCAGAAGAGATCTTGCTTTTTTTGAAGGCAGCGACTAAGCGGGGCTATACGTATAATCGTGATTTTTTAGGGGGGTATCATGATCAGCCGGTCACTGTGTTAACGATTATTTTGACAAAATACGAAGAAATCTTGTTAATCAAACAATTGCGTGAGGTAGATCCCGAAGTATTCATTAATATTCAGCCGACAGAAAGAGTGCGGGGAAATTTTATTCAGCTTCAATAATGCAGAAAAAACCAGTTGACCACTGGGTTTTTTATTTAGCTTTTTTCAGCGAAGCCGCTACCCATAAGACTATGAATTGAAAGATATCTTTAGTAGGTTGAATGTTCAGGATAATTCTGTCTAAAAAAATTTAATTTCTTTTAGAGTTTGAAAGTATTCTAATTGACAGAAAAGATTTTCTATATATTTTTCATAATTTTTCGAAGTATCAAATGTCACGACCTTTATTCCAGCTGTGAAAACAATCCTAGGGTTTGGCAGCGGCACATGGGAAAGCCCCAAAAGACAAAAGAGAGAGAGCAACTAAGTTAGTGAGTCGTGAAAAATGACAAAAATGAAGTAACAGTCGAAAATAACAAAGAAACTGTCCACAAAGATTAGTACTTAATCTTTGTGGACAGTTTTTTACTAAGCAGCGCTTGCTAAATCCAAATCTTTTTCATTGAAGGTATCACCATGTTCGAGATCCCCATATTTGTAGCCGCGCTTGAACCAATTGATCCGCTGCTGGCTAGTCCCATGAGTGAAACTATCGGGGACGACGTAGCCTTGATATTCTTTTTGTAAGGTATCATCGCCGATAGCATTGGCGGCAGTGATCGCTTCGTCGATATCGCCTTCTTCTAAGATTGGCTGACCTTGATAAGTTTCTCCCGCTAAATATTTAGAAAAACAGCCAGCTAAATAATCGGCTTGAAGCTCTAAACGAACACTGTATTTATTGTATTCAGTCTCAGAAACCCGATTACGGATTTTATCTAATTGCGCTGAGATTCCTAACTCATTTTGAACGTGGTGTCCAACTTCATGAGCGATTACATAAGCCATGGCGTAATCACCGGTGGCCCCATAGTTATGGGATAATTCATCAGCAAAGCTTAAATCCAAATAGACATTTTGATCAGCCGGACAATAAAAGGGTCCGACTTGTGAGCTAGCTTGCCCACAAGCAGAATTGACGCTGTCGGAAAATAGGACAAGTTTTGGGTTTTGATAAGGTTGCTCCAATTTATCAAATTCCTCATTCCAATAATCTTCTAAGTGGGCAAAGACCACCGCAGCAAATTCTTTTTCATCTGTGTATTCTTTGGAGGAGACATTTTCCGTTTCATAAGTCGCCGGTGTGATACCGCCCCCTAGAGTATCCGTCACAGTGCTCAAATCGCCTCCTGAGATAAAGAAGACAATAAGTGCAATCAGGAAAACGCCAATTCCACCGCCAGCAGCCACTTTTCGACCACTGCTACCGGAACGATCCTCTATATTTGTACTTTGTCGATCCCCTCGCCAACGCATAATATTTCCCCCTTTTTTCCTTGTATATTTATTTTAATTGAAAAGATAACTGGAGCCAAAGAATAGCCCTTGATTTTTAAATTGAATAACCAGTCATCGCGTGATCAATAGGGTATATAGTTGAGCGCAGTTCTATTTTCAATAAAGTACTTTTTCTTAGAGAAAGTCAAATTTTTTTCTGAAAGTAGATTTGAATGAAATAACACCTGTAAGTGGTAACTTTAAAGGAAAAAGACTGATTTTAACAGAGAGGGCGAACGAAATTCATATAATAAGAAACGACTTTGAAATATGTTTGTAACATTTCTTTTATCTGTCTGATATATCATTGTGTTAGAATTACCTCTGACATTATGAGAGAGAAATTTTAAATCAACATAATAGCCGGAGGAATTTATTAGTGAAAAAGAGTTTATTATCAGCATTGTTAGTATGTACAATTGCCGTATCAGCGGTACCTAATATTGTATTAGCAGATACTTATGATCAACAAATCCAAGAAAAAGATCAAAAGATCAGTGATTTACAAGGAAAACAATCCGATGTTCAAACACAAATCGATGGATTAACCAATGAAATTGCTACAGTTAGCGGAAAAGTCAAAGACTTAGAAGCAAAGCAAGATCAATTAAATAAAGATACAATGAAATTACAAGATAAAATCGCTGTTTTAAAAGTTCGGATCGCCAAACGTAATGAAGTCATCAAAAATCAAGCACGGGATACACAAGTGAAAGGCCAAGCATCTTATGTTTCTGCTGTTTTAGAAGCTGATTCATTGTCAGATGTGATTGGTCGTGTTCAAGCGATGTCAACGATGGTCAAAGCGAACCATTCATTAATGGAACAACAAAAAGCCGATGAAAAAGCAGTAGAAGAAAAAGTTAAAGACAACGAAACAAAAGTTGCTGAAATTCAAGCAAATCAAAAAGAATTAGAAGCGCAAAAAAATGAGATTGCTAACAAACAAGCTGAATTGAATGTTATAAAAGCCAACTATGCGGCAGAACAAGCAACAGCTGAACAAGACAAATCTAAATTGAAGAAACAACAAGAAGCAGCCAAAGCAGAACAAGCGCGTGTCTTGAAAGAACAGCAAGAAGCTGCAAAAGCACAAAAAGCTGAAGAAGCTCGCCAGGCAAAAGAAGCTGCGAAAGCCCAAAAAGCTTTCGAAGAAGCTCAAGCCAAAGCTGAAAAAGAACAAGCGGAACAAGCTAAAGCAACTGAGAATTCAACAGCTTCAAGTTCAACAGAAGCTTCATCAAATACTGAAGAAACGTCAACTTCATCTTCAACAGAAGCACCGAATACGAATACTTCAAGTACTGAAGAAGAAGTTACGAAACCATCAACACCAGAACCAACACCAACTCCGACACCTGGTGGCGGAAAAGTTGATCACACAGGCTCTGGTAATATGTATGCAGTTGGTCAATGTACATGGTATGTGAAACAAGTTGCGCCATGGGCAGGAACTTATTGGGGCAATGGTTGTCAATGGGGCGCATCTGCCGCAGCAGACGGCTTCCAAGTAGATGGAACACCAGCTGCTGGTTCAATCGTCAGCTTCGCGCAAGGCCAATCAGTCGGAACATGGAATGCTGATCCGGTATATGGACACGTTGCCTATGTTCAATCATACAATGCATCAAACAATACGATTACTATTACACAAGGTGGGATGGGCTTCCCATCACCAACTGGACCCAATACTGCGACATTAAGTGCAGCAGGTCTAACGTATATTCACCCTTAAAAATTACCAAAAGAGAGTTTCCCTTTGTGGAGGCTCTCTTTTTTTTACCTGAGACAATACGGACGAGTTAGGGAGCCCAAAAAGGCTCAAAAAAAATCATTCAATCATTGTTTTTTGATTAATCTATTCCGATAAGTTTGTTTGGTTGTACTAGCTAATGATGAGTGCTAGCATAAGTTTGTGCGAAGATGAAGTGTTATATTATCGGAAGAAGGAATAATCATGAAACAAGTATTAGTGTTAGGAGCACATGGACAAATTGCACAGATTGTTACAAAAAATCTTTTAGCAGAGGATGTTCAGCAAAAATTATTTTTGCGTAACTCCGCACGTTTGAAGGTGGAGGACGCTAACAAAGAAACCGTGATTGAAGGTAGTGCGACGAGTCTTTTTGACTTACAGCAAGCGATGACTGATGTGGATATCGTGTATGCAAATTTAGCTGGCGAAATTGTTGAAGAAGCACAAAACGTTGTTGCAGCAATGAAAGCTAAAGGTGTTCAACGTTTGATTTGGATCTCAACTTTAGGTATCTATGATGAAGTTCCGGGAAATTATGGAAAATGGAATCATGAGCAATTAGACGGTGGTTATTTAGAAACCTATGCAAAAGCCGCTCGTGTAATCGAGGATTCTGGGCTGGCTTATACAATCATTCGACCAGCCTGGTTGGATAATCAGAACGAAGTAACCTATGAGTTAACTCACAAAGGCGAAGCATTTAAAGGAACCGAGGTTTCACGTAAAAGTATTGCTGATTTAGTAACCAAAATCATTAAAGATCCGACTTTATATGTAGGAGAATCTTTAGGGGTCAATAAACCAAATACTGATGGTGATAAACCAGCTTGGTATCGATAATTGAATAAAAAGCCTTGCGAATTTTGCAAGGCTTTTTACTTTATTTTAGCGCTAACTCTTTCAGTATTGGTCTTTAGTTTAAATAGAAAGCATGAGCTATTTTTGCTTGCTGCGGGCTTGAACTCCAACTAAACTTATTTCCAGAAAAGACAATAAGTGGTTGTTTACTGGTAATTTTATTGATATCTTTACTAGCTTTAGTTAGCTTCATAAAAGTGGAGGAATATAATGGTCTGATTGGAAATTATGGTCTTTGATGATCTGAATCAAGTAGAGAATGCTTTTTCTTGCGGTATTGCGACGCTCTTCAATAGAAGGGGCACGTTTTAACTATCAAAATCCTGCGATTCCGTTATAATAGACAAGGATGATTTTTTACATAGAGAGGAACCATAGATCCATGTTGACCAAGCTTTCAAATTACATAAAAACAGATTTGCTAGAAGACGAGTTTCCTGAATTAGCAGATAGTACTACTTTGCAGCAATTAATTACTAAAAACGGCGGTCATCCGTTTAGTCCAGAACAAATGGCAGCGATTCGTTTTCCAATGAATACTCATTTACGGATTATTGCGGGTGCGGGCAGCGGCAAGACACAAACGATCTGCGCCAAAGCGGCCTACTTAGTACTGGAAAAAGCAATTGAGCCTAAAGCGATTATGATGTGTACTTTTTCCCGCAAAGCAAAATTAGAGATGGAGGCGCGAGTCAATCAGTACTTAGCGGGTCAAGCGCGTCTTAAAGTTCAGACCTTTCATAGTTGGTTTCACGCAGAATATAATGAGTTGGTGCGTCAGCAGCCTGGATTGAAGCAATGGGGGATTGAGGGCGTTATCGACGAGGAACAGTACTTCCAAACAATCAATCACTTAGTCAAAAAGTATCGATTATATAATTTTGATAAATTCGAGGAGCAGACGATTGCGTCGCGGATTAGTTATTGGCGCAATTTAGGCTATTCTGATCAGGAGATGGTGCGTTTTGTTGCGAAGTATTTTGATGAAAAAGAATTACTTCCTAATCAGAAATTAAGTGTAGTTTTCCAACAATTCTTAGCTGAGCTAGGACAGACAAAGAAGGCTCAGCAGTTTATCACCTTCGATGACATGCTATTTAATCTCAAATTGATTTTAGAAAATGATGCAGTGGCCCGTCAAACGCTGCAAGCTAAATATAAGTATATTTTTATTGATGAATTTCAAGATATCAATCCGTTGCAAAAACAAATCGTCGCGTTGATTTCTCCTCCAGATCAGGAAAATCCGCAAAAGACTAGTTGTAAACTGATTATCGTGGGAGATGATGATCAAAGTATTTATTATTTTCGTGGAGCAGAACCGCTCTATATTAAGGAGTTCGAACAAGAATATCGGCAAACGTCGCTGAAATTAATGACTAATTATCGTTCTGATCAGCCAATTGTGGAGGTTGGTAATCGCTTGATTCACTACAATGCTCATGATCGCTTAGAAAAGACGATGATAGCCAATAAACGGACCACACAGCATGATTGTTACAGCATTGGTTTTCTTGATGATGAAGTAGAAGCAGAATGGATTGGAAAAAAAATCAAAGAATTGGCTCAGAAAACGCCACTTGCAGATGGTACAGCGGATTATCGTGACACGATGGTTTTATATCCAACTCGAGTACAATTACGTTCCTTATTAAAACAGTTGACACAACAGAAGATTCCATTTGTTACCCCCTCTAATGATGACCTGTTAGGTGTTTTTGGGTTGCCACTGTTTAAGACACTGTTTCAACAATTCCAATTATTGGCTTCGGCTACATTGTTGCAAGAAAAAAATGAAGCGCTGAAAAAAATCATTCAGCAATACGCTTTTTTCCATTACATTAAATTTGGTACGAGTGCCAAATTTAGTGAAGAATTGTTCAGCAAAAATAAATTTAAAATCAATGATTTGGTAGCATTTTTAGTTGAAGAACGTAAATTGACCGTAGCGGCACAAACGCAAGCAAAGCAGTTTTTCAAACAGATTTATCGCTTTTATCAAAATAAGCAATTGAATCTAGTTGAACTGGCAGAGACTTTAGTGGCAACGCCAAAATTCAAAAAAGATCTGAGTGAAGAAGAACGAGATTGGTTATGTAAGGAATTATCAGCGGCCAAAGATTGGACTGGCTTATCAGCAGCTTATCAGCAGGCTAGCCAGCAAAATCAAGGAATGAAGCAGCGTTTGAATGACTATGATCAGGAAAAATTGAATGCGGTGTATTTGCTATCGATTCATGCTAGTAAAGGACTCGGAAAAAAGAATATTTTCATTAAAGGGGTCTATCAAGGCGCATTGCCGAACCATCATACAGTTAAAAAATCCGATTGTGATTTGCAAAAAGCCAAGGAAGAGGCAGCACCACCAACGACGCTAGAGGAGCAACGGCGCTTGATGTATGTTGCCATTACTCGTGCTAAAGAAAATCTCTATGTTACTTTCCCCAAGAGCGTGAATAATAAAATGACTGAACTGTCACCCTTTTTAACAGAAGCCGGTTTACCGATCAAAGAATATCCAAAGAAAAAAGAATAGTTTGCGCTTTTTCTTTGGCTGAAATAGTACTTGGAAATTTTAAAGGAAAGCAGTTAGGTTATTAGAAACATGACATATGTTCTTTACAAGACATCCCGTTGCGGTCAAACGACTGTTTAAAGTGTATTGTACAAAATTAGGGCTGGCTAAATACAAGTCGCTGGATCATGTGGATCGTCAAACAAGTAAAGAAAAATAGTGTGATTTATTTGATTATCCGAACAAATAGATTTGCAAGTTTTAAAGAACCATTGAATTCAAAAAAGATAGTTGGAAGCAATCATCGAGATAGATTGATGATTGCTTTTTTTGTGTAAATTTTTAGGAGAACAATTCTTTGCCGGTAAGTTGAAAAAATAGTACTATCAAAGAAGAATATCGTTTTCATTTTACATGGATAATTCGTAGAAAGTGGCTCGAAATGCTGGGCATAAAAGCTTGTATGTTGGAGCTAGGAAAAGATTTTCTGATAAACGATACGGTATTATAAAAGGAGAGGTCAGCATGAAATTTGTAGTTATTGGTGGAGTTGCCGGCGGTCCTTCATTTGCGACACGTTTGCGCCGTTTAAATGAAGAACATGAAATCGTGATTTATGAACGAGGAGAAAACATTTCATACGCCAGCTGTGCATTGCCCTACTATCTAGGTGGTGTGATCGAAGATTTGGATTCTTTGATTGAACGAACACCAGAAATTTTAAAGGTTAAAAATAATATCGATGTTTTTACGAAACATGAAGTGGAAGAGATTGATTCTGAACAAAAACAATTAGTTGTTAAAGATTTAAACACCGGCAAAACTACTACAACTAATTATGATAAATTGATTATTTCAGCCGGAGCGCGACCAACATTACCACCAATCAAAGGAGCGGAAAAAGCGGAAAATGGTTTTGTTTTACGGAGTGTCACAGACGCCGCTGAAATCAAAACGTATATCGATGAACAGGATCCTAAAAGTGTGTTGGTGATAGGCGCGGGTGTGATGGGCTTGGAATTGGCTGAAAACTTTAAACATCGAGGATTGGATGTGACGTTAGTTGATCAATTGCCACAAGTCGCGTTTCCTTATGATGAAGAAATCGCTGATTTGATCTACGATAAATTGCTTGAAAATGGCCTGCACGTTCATTTAAATACGCGCGTAGAGGAAATCAATCAAGCCGGTAAAGAAGTTATCTTTTCTGATGGAAAGACGATTAAGACCGATTTGATTTTATTTGCGACAGGAGTAGCGCCTAACAATGAAGTTGCCAAAACAGCTGGCATTGAATTATCGGATGATGGTCAAATTATTGTCAACGATCAATTGGAAACCAATGTGGCTGATATTTACGCAATCGGCGATATTATCAAGACGACTAGCGTAGTGACGGGATTAGCAACTTCAAGTATGCTATCTAGTGCAGCAAATCGTCAAGGCCATATGTTAGCTGACATGGTCAACGGAACGCCGATGCGTTATCGCGGGTACATCGGTGCCGGTGTAGCGAAAATTTTTGACTACACGGCTAGCTATGCCGGAATGACGGAGCATGCATTGAAAGCTGCTGGTATCACCAACTATAAATCAATTTTTGTGACTCCATTTGATCACGCCTACTTTTATCCTGGTGCGACTCGGTTGAATTTAAAAATTATTTTCGATGCAACCAGCGGAAAAATTTTAGGGGGGCAAGCGGTTGGTGAGCAAGGGGTAGACAAACGAATGGGTGAATTATCCGTGGCTATCACAGGAAATCTAACGGTCTTTGATTTGCCTGATTTAGAATTACCTTATTCACCACCTTATTCTACAACAAGAGACCCATTGAATATTGCGGGTTACGTAGCGATCAATCAAATGACCAATGTCGTAGAAACAGTCAAAGCCGCCGATCTTTCTGCTGAAGATCGAGCAACGGCCTTTTTCCTAGATATTCGGGAACCGGATAAAGCAAAGTCTGGTAGTATTGAAGCAACCAAGAATATTCCGATGAATGAGTTGCGTGATCGCATCAATGAAATCCCACGTGATCGTAAAGTTTATATTACTTTTAGAAAAGGACTGAATACGTATACTTCTGCACGGATTTTGGCTGGCTTTGGCATTTCGGCAATTTTGATTGAGGAGTAGAACGATGAATGAGTTTAAACAAGTGTTTACTCAAGCACAACAATTTTTACTTTTGCAAGCATATGTCGATTCAAAACTGTCTGAAGCGGAATTAATGAATTTTATGTTATTAGAAACAGTGGATGAAATACCGGTTGTCTTTTATTCAGCCGGAGTGCTGCTGATTCAACCAGCACTTGACTTGGACCATTTTTCCCATGAATTTATCGCGAGTGATTCGTTCGAGCTTCGGGCTGAGCAAAAGCAGTTAACGATTTTGCTGTCAGAAAAACAGTTGAAGTTTCACTTTAAAACCAGAAATGAGACAGAGCAAGTCGTCAAAGATCTAACATATTTATATGCTCTATAATAGGCTAAAGACGCTAGTGAACTATAATAAAGGAGGATTTTAAGATGGACGGAATGCAAGTAGCGATGGAAATATTGGATCGCGCGGAGGAACGTTTGGTGGATACCTTTAACCAAATGACAACGGCTGAAGCGAATACGATGCCAGCACCGTTGATCAAATCAGTTACTTGGCTAATGTGGCATACTGCTCGAGAATTGGATCTGCAAATTTCAGATTTAAATGAAACAGAAGCTTTGTGGACCAGTGCAGGATGGACAGAAAAATTTGCTCTTGATTTGCCAGATGATACGGAAGATTATCGTCATACCCCAGAAGAAGCAGCCAAAGTCGTCATCAGTGATCGCCAATTACTCCTAGGTTATTTACGTGCCAGTGTTGAATTGACAAAGCAATATTTGGAAAAAGTCGATGAAAACAGCCTCGCAGATGTGATTGATACTAATTGGAATCCCCCGGTAACCCGTCAAGTACGGATTATTTCTATCATTGATGATGCCGTCATGCATTCTGGACAGGCAGTTTATACTAGACGTTTGGTAATCGGGAAATAGTTTTCAGCAAGAAAAATTTCAGACTATCGCTAGATTTAGGCCCTAAGCTCGTTATTTGAGCTTTGAACCGAATCAAAAAAGAATATGCGAAAAGCCTAGAATATGTATCAATAGAATAAATCACCAAAGGAGTAGTCATCGAAGCAGATGATCACTCCTTTTTTGTAGGAAATTCATCTTTTATTCATTAATGGACAAAATATGAATAAAAGATAAAAAATAAATCTTCGGGAATTCATAGTCATAATGGACCACTTCCGCTTATAATAGAGGTGAAAAACTTTAGTGAGTTTTAAATTGGTTTGAAAAACTTCATTTTGAAAGAATCGAGCAAGTACTTGATAAGATGTTCCGTTTGATACGAAGCATCGGATAGTTGATGGCCCAACAAAGTGACCAAAGAAAGCGAGTATAAGCATGTGCGCACAACAAAAGAAACCAGGCTGGTTTTTTAACAAAACTGGCATTGAGAAAATCACTGATGAAGCGGAAGTTGAGAACAAAGTTACCAAATTATCGGAAAAGATTGCTTCGAAGCAGTCGCAGGAAATCGCCGAACTTAAACGTGTGATTCTTGAAAAAGAAAAAGAACTGCATCAGTATCAGCAATCAGCAGCTCAAAAAAATCAGTATTTAATCAATGAAAATGAGAATTATAAACAGATACTTCTTCGGTGGGAAGAAGAGCAACGACAAGAAGTGAAGCAAATTCAGGCGTTAGAGACCAGCTTGCAACGAATGAATGCGGATGGACATCAAAAAGAGCAGGTTAAAGCTGCGGAAGATTTGCAAATGCAGCTGCAGCAGTTAGAGGCCGAACGGGTTCATTTATTGCAAATGCAAGATCGGTTAACTGAAGTGCATGCAGAAATTAAGGAGACTCGGCAGCAGTGCCAATTGGTGATTCACCAACAAAAAGATAGAGAGTTGCAACGTTATAAAAAGATTATTGAGCTGGAGAAAAAAATAGATGAATTATTGCTTCAGTTGGATGCAAAAGATGAATTGTGGGACCAAAAGGAAGCGATCATTAGGGAAAAAGAATATCAAGTTAGTCGGCTGCAACAAGCAGGTCGGCGAAGACAAGCAAAGACAAAAGTCGACATTACTGAATGGGAAAAATTACTTGCAGAAAAGCGAGCAGAGAACAACCAATTAAAAAACGAGATTCAGCAAGCCCAACAAGAAACGGCTGAAGTTTTGGACTTAGCCCGCAAACAAGCACGGAAAATCGTAGGGAGCGCTCGTTCAGAGGCACAGCAGATCGAAGAAATTTCAGCAGCAAAAACTGAGAAAATTTACGCTCAAGCTGAGGGAATTTCTTGCGAAGTGATAAAGACCCAGCCAGAAATAGTAAAAATTTTTGACGAACTACAGGATCAAGTCGCTCAATTAAAAACACTGAATAGCCAATAATGCCCAAGACCACCAAATACGGTGGTCTTTTTGTGTTGCTAAAATAGTAAAAAAAGTTGAGATTCTGTGGTAGACTACTGGGGAGAATAAGAAGGAGTTACAATCATGCGAAATATAAAATTAACGATCGAATACGATGGAAAACGGTACCTTGGTTGGCAGCGTTTAGGCGATTCAGAAAAAACGATTCAAGGAAAAATTGAAAGTGTTATTGCCCAAATGACTGGGGAAAAAATTGAAATCGTTGGTTCTGGCCGAACGGATGCGGGAACCCATGCCAAAGGGCAAGTTGCGAATTTTAAAACAAATTCAGAAATGCCACTAAATGAGATGCTATCATTTTTCAATCGTTATCTGCCTAGCGATATTGTCATAAAAAAAGTGGAGGAGATGCCTGACCGGTTCCATGCTCGCTACAATGTCAAAGGCAAACAATACAGCTATTATGTGTGGAACGATCCGATTCCAACTGCTTTTGAACGATATCATAGTTTTTATGTTCCGGAAAAATTAGATGTAACAGCGATGGAAGCAGCCTGCAGTAAATTATTGGGAACCCATGACTTTGTAGGCTTTTCTGCATTGAAAAAAACGAAAAAATCAACCACTCGGACCATTGATGAGATCTCAATCAAGCAAGAAGGCAGCATGCTGCATTTTACGTTTGTGGGAAATGGCTTCTTGCATAAAATGGTACGAATTCTGATGGGGACGATTTTAGCGATTGGGTCCGGTGAACTGCCTTTAGCGGTGATTGATGAAGTATTTGAAAATAAAGTTCGAGCAACTGCCGGTGAGACAGCACCAGCACACGGACTTTTCTTAGATGAAGTTTATTATTAATCAAAGCTCAGTAATTAGTCTGGAATTGTCCATATTAATTATTGAGTTTTTTATTTCTGCCTAAAAAGCAGTGGTAGATAGCCCTTAATAGATCAAGAAACCAACAATACCAGCTAAACACATTAAGAGGATTGGATTTGTTTTGAATTTTCGTAGTAACACTAAAGAAATTAGAAATAACCCTGCGGCCTTCCAGTCAAAGTGGTTGAAAAGATTAGTAGAAAAATCTGATGTTCCAAAAAAGGTCAGCAACAAAATTGTAAATCCGGCGGACATAATTAAACCGACCGAAGCCGCTTTTAAACTTTTTAATGCGGTTGATACATAAAGAGAGTCGCGATGCTGTTGAAAAAACTGATACAATCCAATTGAAATCACACAACCGCCTAAGATACAGCCGATGGTGGCAACGATGGCACCAGTGATGCCGTTTAGTTGCATCCCGACAAAAGTTGAAGTATTGACGGCTAAGGGACCAGGTGTCATTTGCGAGATCGTAATGATATCGCTGAAGACTTGTGGACTTAACCAACCTTGTTGATGAACCACTTGTTCCTGAATTGACGGGATAATCGCGTAGCCGCCGCCAATGCTAAATAAGCCGATTTTAAAAAAAGTCCAAAACAATTGCATTATTGTACCTCCTGCATTTGCTGATAATAGGTTTGAATTAGACAGACTCCAATACTAAATAACAAGATGTAAATGACATTCAAATTGAAAAAAGCATTTGCGACAAAAGAAATGGGGACAAGAATACTTAATAATTTAGCGTTTTCTTGGCGGATCAGTTGATACATATCAATGACGATATCAATAATCAAGGCAGTTACACAGGCCTGCATTCCTTTTAAGACAGCCATGACAGTTAAATTAGCTGCAAAAGCGGCATACCAATTGGAGATTAAGCCTAAGATTACTAGCGGCGGCAAGATCGCGCAAACTGCACTGATAAATACACCGATCAAACCGGCCACTCTTTTGCCGGCGAGGACACTTAAGTTGATTGCAATTGCGCCGGGTGAGGATTGAGCAACGGCCGCCATTTCGATTAATTCATCATTGGAAAACAAGTTCTTTTTTTCGACATAATATTTACGAATCATAGGAACAATTACAAATCCACCGCCAAAAGTAAAAGTACTGATAAATAAATTGACTCCAGCTAACCATAGATAGAGTTTGTGTTTTGACATCCAACCAGCCTTTCTTACTGCGTTAGCTTTAGTATAAAGTTTGGTTTCCAATCTGTGAAATGATAATATTAGCATGTAAGTATGAATTCAATTCATGACAAAGGAGCCGCTATGAACTTTAAACAATGCGTTATTTTTCGTGAAATTACTAAAACAAAAAATTTTACCAAAGCTGCGGCTAATTTATATTTGACGCAATCAGCAGTTTCTCATGCGATCAAAGATTTAGAGCGTGAAGTGGGTACACAATTGTTTGAACGTCTGCATCATAGTGTCCAATTAACGCCAACAGGTGAATTGTTTTTGCGAGAGATCCAACCGATTTTAGCTGAATTTGAATCTGTCGAGGCGCGCTTAACCGATCTCGAAAAGCAGCCGCCATTAAAAATTGCTTCTTGTATTACGTATGCACAAACGGAATTGCCGCAATTGCTACGGAAATTTAATTGTCAGCATCCTGACCGTCGTTTTAATGTGTTTGTTTTTCCTGCTTCAGAATCATTGCTGCGTTTAGAAAAAGGCGAAGTGGATCTGGCATTTATTGAGGGGCGAGTTTTACAACCAATTTTTCAAACTAAAAAAATTGCAGATTATCGCCTATGTGTTGTTGCTGCTAGCGAATTTAGCAGCTCTCAGTTAAGTTTTTCCGAGCTTTTGCAACAACCGTTACTACTACGTGAACGTGGCAGTGCGGTTCGTGAGACAATTGAGTCGAGCACCATTTTGCAAGGCTTTAAACTTTTTCCAACATGGGAAAGTGTTGATTCACAGGCCTTAATAGCAGCGGTAAAGGCTGGATTCGGCATATCGATCCTACCTTATCGTTTAGTCAAAGAGGAGCTTAGCCAAGGGATATTAAAAGAAATCGTGATTGAAGATTGGCAGTTGACCAATGATATTACTGCATTAGTTCGTAAAAATCAGTATCAGTCGCAGACTCTAAAGGAGTTCTGGGAGTTTCTAAATTTAGCAGAATGAAAAAATGTAAAGTTCTTAGAAGACTTTCAGAAAAAGATAGTATATAGTTATTTATAGATAGAAGGAAAGGGGTTTATTGGTTATGAAAACGACTGCTGAATTGAAAGCAGAAGCAAAAGCAACGTTGCAGGGAAAATGGGGACAAGCAGTTGTACTGAATCTTATCCCAACATTACTAGGTCTAGCGGTAATATTTTTTGTTGTATTATCAGGACTGATTTGGTTTTTTATTCATGGGACGGGCGAAGAAATGCTTTCCTCTGTTTCAGAATATCAACAAAATAATGCCAATGGCGGGGGAACCAGTCTAGTTTCAGCAATTATTAGTGCATTATTCATGAGTGGAATTTCTTGGACGTATTTAGATCTATTACGTGGGGAGCGGACGCACATCGAACCATTGAAAGATGCTTTTCGAGGGTTCCAAGGAGTATTTATTGGCGGAGTCATTTTATTAGCCTTGCTGACCAATATCTTTGCTTCTTTATGGGCGATCTTATTCGTTATTCCAGGGATTGTAAAAAGCTATGCCTATTCTCAAAGCTATTTTATTTATTACGATCAAATCCAACAAACCGGTGAAAAACCCAAAGCATTGGAAACAATTACGGCGAGTCGCCGTTTGATGGATGGCCATAAAGGTCGGCTGTTTTGGTTAGACATCACCTTCATTGGTTGGCATATTTTATCTCTGATCACACTGGGGATTGGTTATTTGTGGTTAAACCCTTATATCGCTGCAACTAAAGCGGCTTTTTATGAAGATTTGCAAGCGAATCAACTTGCTTAATTCATCAGAGAGAGTTGAATTAAAAAAATAGTAAAAGAGGATCGGCTGAATAAGGCCGATCCTCTTTTACTATTCCAATAGTTCTTAGAGTTATAAATGATTGGTTATTAAACTGATGATCCGCTTTTTTAAATACTTTCAATCCGTTTGATACCGTTTTTATACATTTCTTCAATTAATTTTATATCTGTTTGATCATCAGTAATTAACAAATCAATTTTATTAATTGGAAGGAATGTATATAAGGCGCGTCGTCCGATTTTGGTATGATCGGTGACAACGATTTTTTTTGCTGCTGCGGCAATCATATTTCGTTTAGTTGTAATCAAAAGCTCGTTGAAATGGGTTAGTCCTTTTTCTATATTAAGTGCCGGCGTTGCAATGAAAGCTTTATCTACACTAAATTGTTGTAAAGACTCATTGGCGATTTGACCATTTAACATATAACTGTCATGAAAAAGAGTCCCACCAGTTACTATCGTAGTAATTGTTCGGTTGGAGCGCAAAACGGAAGCAATATTCACATCATTTGTGATAATTGTAACGTCTTGTAAATGAGACATTTCATTTAAGGTTTTAGCAATCTGTAAAGTTGTTGTACCCGAATCTAAAATAACGGCTTCCCCACTATTAATGAATTTTGCAGCGTACTTTCCGATCCGAATTTTTTCAGTGATTTTTTCAGTGGCTCGATCTTCGAATACTGGTTCATCTTGTTTAATGCTTGCCGGGACTACGCCACCATGAATTCTAACAACTAGCCCTTGTGACTCCAATTCGTCAAGGTCTCGTCGAATAGTCGTTTCATGAACTTTAAAAATCTCAGAAAGCTGAGATACAGAGATAAACTGTTTATTTTCAATAGTTTCTAATAGTTTAATTCGCCGCTCGCCAGTCAACACTTGTTTCGCCTCGCAATCCTGTAAATAATAATCTTGAAAAGTATTATTAATTGCTATTTTAAGAGAGATAGCTCGAATTGTCAATCTAATTAATTCTAAATAACTTATAAACGAGTGAAAACGAGTGGTAAAAAATTTTAAACAGTCTGAATGACAATTGTTTTTAGTATTCAGATTATTTTTTTGATCCGTTTTTACTTTCCTAAAAGCATGTAACACCGTCTTTTTATGATGACAAATAGTTATTTAAAAGAAATATCCAATTAAAGCGTTTACAAAAAGGTTAAGCAGTGCTATACTCGTTATCGAGCAACAAAGAGTTTAAATGAGCTTTCGAATGAGGAGGAAGATTTTGATGGATAAAACGGTTGAATCAAGAGTTTTTAGTCTTGTGGAACCTGGTGTCATTAAAGAGGAAAAAAAGACGAGAACAATTCCTACTGGTTGGGTGGCGGTAGAACCGACCTATGCGAGTATTTGTCATGCGGATTTGAGGTATTTTGCAGGATTACGTCGACCAGAAGCTTTAGCAAAAAAATTACCAATGGCATTATTGCATGAAGGTATTGGTTTAGTAAAAGAAACAAATTCGGATAAATTTGCAGTGGGGGATCGAGTAGTAGTAGTTCCTAACATTCCAGGGCAAATTTTGCATCCAGAAATTGAACAAAAACCTGACGTTCCAGTCAATTATTCTAAAGGAAATGCCTTTTTAGGAAGTGGTTACGATGGACTGGCTCAAAGTCGTTTAGTTCATCCAGAAGAATGTTTGGTTAAAATTTCGGATGAAATTCCTAACGAGATTGCTGTATTATCAGAGTTATCATCCGTTTCACATCATGCGATTAGTCATGTAGAAGATAAGTTGAAAAAAGCTGATACGTGTGTTGCTCTTTTTGGTGATGGGCCGGTTGGTTACTTTACAGCTGTTATGCTAAAGTATCTATACGGAGTAGATGCAGAGCGTTTTATAGTTTTTGGTGCTGCAGATGACAAATTGGCACACTTTGATTTTGCTCGTACTGAAAACGTTTTAACCTATGATTTTAAAAATTCTAAGGAAAAATTTGATGTTCTAATTGAATGTACAGGTGGCAAATTCAGTGAAAGCGCTTTGAATCAAGCGATTGAAATTGCCGATTCCTTAGCGGACATTATTTTTATGGGTGTGACTGAGGAGTTAGTTCCCATTGATACACGTGATATTTTGGAAAAAGGAATCACCGCACATGGCAGTAGCCGTTCATCAACAGTTGATTTCGAGGCAGTGATTGAGGGGATGAAAAAGGCTGATTATCGCAAAGCATTAAGTAAAATTTTACCTGAAGAACTTTCAGAGATTGCATCAAGTGCAGACTTTACAAAAGTGATGGAAAAATTTGTTGAAAATCCTGGTTGGAATAAGACAGTTATGCATTTTACTTGGTAATCTGTAAAGAAAATTAAAAATGAATGGAGTGAGAAATGTGACAGGAATTTTAGTCGTGACTCATGGGGAAATGGCAACAGGCTTAATGGACAGTTTAAGTCTTATTATGGGAGAACAAGAAGATTATCAAACACTTGGATTAAAACATGGGGACGATATTGTTGAATTTAGTGAAAAAATTCAGGCAGGAATTTGTGAATTGGATTCAGGTGAGGGGGTTCTAGTTTTAGTCGATCTATTTTCCGCAAGCCCCTATAATCAAGCCGCATTATCTTTTAACAAATTGAAAGATCATAATTATCGGCTGATTTCAGGAGTAAATCTTCCGATGTTGATTGAAGCGTTTAATCAACGAATGATTGGAGCAGATTTGGAGACAATGTATCAAGCAGCCATGAATGCAGGAAAAGATGGGATCAAAGAATTTTTAGAAGAAATGGCTAAGTTAAATTCATAAAAGGAGGATTTTTAAGATGGGAGAAATCGTTTTAGCAAGAATTGATGATCGTTTAATACACGGGCAGGTAATGACTGCTTGGGTCCAATTTACTAGCGGAAATCATATTGTGATCGTGGATGATGCAACTGCAGGAGATGAGTTTACTAAATCCATTATGTCAATGGCAGTACCGAATGGAATCAAGCTGTCTATTTTGGGCGTTGATGATGGAGCGGAATTACTAGCAAATGTTCCAGATGGTCATAAAATTATTGTTTTGGCAAAAGAGCCTCAAACGTATTTGAGTCTAATTGAAAAAGGCGTAAAATTTAACGAAATTATTATTGGCGGGATGGGTGCACGAAAAGATCGTAAAACATTCCACAAAAATATTTCAGCATCAGAAGAAGAAAAAGAAACATTTAGAAAAATTGTTGGCAATGATGTAAAAATGAAAATTCATGTTATTCCAGATCAAGGTTCACAAGCGATTGAAGGGTTGCTTTAAAAACAATAATATTTGATAAGGAAGTGTAGAAATGAAGATAAGCCTCATCCAAGCAATTTTAATTGGTATTGTTTATTATCTTGGGATCAACGGAACACCTTGGCTTTCATTAGTAGGGACTCATGGCTGGATGCGCCCGTTGGTTAATGGGACGGTTGTCGGACTGATCCTAGGTGATCCAGTACAAGGTTGTATTATTGGTGCCGCAATCAACTTACCCTATTTAGCATTTATTTCAGCTGGTGGGACAGTTGCAATGGATCCAGCGCTTGCCGGAACTCTTGGAACCGCTTTAGCAATGGCAGCGAATGTTGAACCTTCAGTGGCAGTTACTTTGGCCGTACCGATCGGTTTGTTAGGTACTTTGGTTTGGGTAGCTCACATGACGGTAGATATTACTTTTGTCCATATGGCTGATAAGGCAGCAGAAGAAGGAAATATTGATCGAATTAATTGGCTGCATATCGTACCACCACAATTATTTTTACTGTTGATTACGGTTGTGCCGGTTGCGCTAGCCGCTTATCTTGGAGCAGATGCAGTGGAAGGGATTATTGACGCATTGAGTGGTCGGCCGTTAGATGTTCTTTCTGCTATTGGTGGAATTTTACCGGCGTTAGGGATTGCCATGAACTTACGGGCAATGAATGGTAAAGGTACATTATTATTCTTTACCTTTGGTTTTATGTTAGCGGTTTATTCGGGTCTGCCATCAGTACCAGTAGCTATTTTTGCGGCGATCGTTGCGTATGTCTTCACTGAACTATATTTGAAAGATAAGAACGGAGGTTTAGCTTAATGGACCAAACGGTAGAACCAAAACAAGAAAAGTTATTGACTAAAAAAGATGTTGTTAAAGCATTTTGGCGTTGGACATTCTTTTCTCATGCGAATTACAATTATGAACGACTGCAAGCTACTGGGGTAGTTCATGCGTTCAGTCCCATTTTGAAAAAGCTTTATGGCAAAGACGAAGATGAAATGAAAGCTGCTTTAGAACGGCATATGCAATTTTTTAATACTGAACCCTCAATTGGTGGTCCTGTTCTGTCTATGACGATTGCGATGGAAGAAGAACGGGCGATGGGGGCAGATATCAATGACCAAACTATCAATGGCTTAAAAACAGGGTTGATGGGTCCTTTGGCTGGGATTGGCGATACCTTATGGCAAGGAACATTGATTCCAATCTTACTTTCATTTACGTTACCTTTCGGTGCTGAGGGGAACATTTTTATGGGGCCAGTGTTATTCTTCGCCCTTCATTGGATCATCATGACGGTATTGGCGTATGTCTTGTGGATCAAGGGATACGAACAAGGTAAAGAAGGTATTCAGAAAATGATGGCCGGCGGACAACTGTCCTATATTATGACTTTTTCTCAAACGCTAGGGGCGGTTGTAATTGGCTCATTAGCAGCGAATTTCGTAAAAATTGCAACGCCATTGAGTGTCCATTTGAGTGGAAAAGAGAGCTTGTCAATTCAAACCGATGTATTGGATAGTCTCGTAAAAGGGATTCTTCCTTTAGGTGTCACATTGATTACTTACTATTTATTGAAACATAAAAAATATACACCTACTAAAGTATTGGCTATTCAAATCGTTGGGGGCGCAATTTTAGCGGCATTAGGATTGATTGTTAACTCACTATAATTTAGAAAGCGACGTTAAAAAGAAGAGTTTTTCTTCTGACGTCGTTTTTTCTACTTGTCTAGCTCTTTAGGAAATCGATAAATTAATAAGAATAAGGAGTAAATAATTTGAAAACAGCTGTGTTTTATGACATTAAAAATTTAGTAGTTGAGGATGTACCAGTACCCGAAGTACCAGATGGGAAAATTTTGATGAAAATTGATACTTGTGCCATTTGTACGTGGGAGCAACGGGTATATACGGGTGTCAAAAAAGTTGAGTATCCCTTTATCGGCGGTCATGAAATCGCTGGCGAAATCGTTCAAATTGGTGAGCGTGTTGCTGGTGACTGGAAAATAGGTGACAAAATTGTTTTTGGAACAAATTTAGCATGTGGTCATTGCTATTATTGTCGAATTGGTGAAGAACAGAACTGTCTAAAATTTGATCATAGCAAGCAACAGCCGGGCTTGCCCCACAAAGGAATGGGCGGGTTGTCGGAATATTTGATTGTTGATCCAGAAAATATTTTTAGTTATCAAAATGTTGCACCTGAAGAAGCATCATTGACTGAACCGCTGTCTTGTGTTCTTCACAGTGTCGAGACTGCTGAAGTCAATTTTGGCGATTATGTTTTAGTGATAGGTGCAGGAATTATGGGAATGTTACATTTAAAATTGGCTCAAAAAAGAGGGGCGATTGTGCTCATTTCCGACCCAAATGAAGAACGCTTGAAATTGGCTAAAGAGTTGGGAGCGGCTCATATTATTAATCCGATAAAAGAAAATTTGACTGAAAAAGTGTTAGCTTATACAGAAATGCTTGGTGCACAAGTCATTTTTAATACGACTCCTAATTCAAATTTGATTCCTGATTTACTGGAAAGCTTATCTAATACGGGAACAATGATCTTATATTCTTCTTATTACCCCGATGAACCAGTAGGTATCAAATTTGATCATATTCATAAGACGGGCCAAAAGATTATGGGAACGGCTAATTCGAATAAACGAGATTTTATTCGGGCTTCTCGCTTGATTAGTCAAGGTGTTGTCGATGTGAAACCATTTATTACAAAGATTTATCCACTAAGCCAAGTTGAAGCAGCTTTTGAAGAAGCGGTGAATACGGAAGCTTTTCGAATTATAGTTGATTTTGAAACAGAAAGAAGGGCAGAGTCATGTTAGTAACAGTAAAAGAATTATTAGTTGAAGCGGAAAAGAAACAACAGGCGGTGGGAGCCTTTAATGTCCCCAATCTAGAATCGTTGCGTGGGGTTATTCAGGCTGCAGAAGAACTGGGGGTTCCCGTGATTATTCAACACGCAGAAGTGCATGAAAATCTTATTTCAATAGAAGAAATTGGTCCAGTAATGGTTGAGTTTGCTAAAAGAGCTAATATTCCCGTTGCCGTCCATTTAGATCATGGAGCGACCTTAGAAGAATGTGTGAAGGCGGTTCGTTTAGGTTTTACCTCAATCATGTATGATGCTTCATTGAAATCGTATGAAACGAATGTTAAGGAAACGACTGAACTGGTTAAGATTGCCCATAGTGTCGGGGTTTCTGTGGAAGCAGAACTAGGTGAGATGACGAATTCTACGGTCGGTGGTGGAGAAGGCCGAGCATCTGACGCAAGTGATTTTGGCAATGTTGATCTGTTTACGAATCCACAACAAGCTAATGAGTTTATTCAAAATACCGGAGTGGATAGCTTAGCCATTTCTTTTGGAACAGTTCATGGAAAATATTTAGCAGAACCCAATTTAGACTTTGAACGAATTGAATCTATTCGGAAAACAACCAGTAAAACGCCACTAGTGATGCATGGAGGATCAGGTGTTTCAGCAGCAGACTATCGAAAAGCTATTGCAGCGGGAATTCGGAAAATCAACTATTATACGTATATGAATCTTGCTGCTGGAGAATCAGCGAAAAAAGTATTAATTAATTCTCAGCAAGATGAACTTTTCTTTGATGAGTTATCACTAGACGTTACGTCAGCTATTAAAGAGAACGTTATTGAAGCTTTGAAAATTTTTAATGGCCTAAATTAGCCAATCTGACGTTTTTACAGCGATATAAAATATCTAAAAAAGTCTGACTCATTCAATTGAGTCAGACTTTTTTTACATAATTGCAAAGGGAAGCGGCGTGTTTCTCATTTAATACTGGGAATCAGCCAATAAGCAGAAATAGTAATTTAACATGATAAAAGTAGGTTAAACGGTTGGCTGAAGGACCAGTTTTTTTGTATGATGGGAACTAGGAGGCATGGTGAGAATGAGAAAATCACAATGGTACAGCGATCAGTGGGAGAAACCGACATACGATGATCAACTATTGTTTTTGCTATTGACCGTTGGGGTGTTTCAAGCCGGGTTAAGCTGGCAAGTGGTCGCTAGTAAACGAGCAGCTTTTGAAAGGAATTTTTGTGGGATGGATTTTCGGAAAGTGGCAGGCTTTTTTCCAGACGATATTGAGCGAATTGCAAAAGATCCCGAAATGATCCGTAATCCGCGAAAAATTAAGGCAGTAATCCAAAATGCTCGCGCCATCGTTACTCTATTAACCGATTATGATAGCTTTGCTGATTATTTATGGGATTTTGTCGGTGGGGTTCCGATCAGACATGAGTATGAAGGGATCGATGATGTACCTAATACTTTACCAGAAGCGACGGTGATTGCGAAAGATATGAAGAAACGCGGCTTTACTTTTGTTGGTCCGGTTGTCACTTGCATGTTCCTTAAAGCAGCAGGAATTATTCAAGATAATATAATAGAAGAATCATTCAAAAAATAGTAGGCTGAAAAATTTGGACGAACTGGGATCGTTTAAATATCTTTTATTGATGCTGGCAGTACTGAGAAGTGAAAGGGTCAGAAAATCAAATCTGATTATAAGTAGTGCTGGCTTAGTGATTGAGTTTTTTTAACGGGAATGAGTTATTAAGGAGACAAAAGTGATTACGAATATTGAAGAATTGTACGAAGCCTTTGATCAGGTTATGGAACATAAACGTTGGTGGGATACTGATAATAAGTGGGAAATTTTATTAGGGGCGGTGCTAGTCCAAAATACAAATTGGCGCAATGTTGATTACTCCTTAACCAATCTAGCTGAAGAAACACAGTTTTTACCGGAAAAGATTCTGGCATTAGAGCCTGAAAGACTGCAAAAAATCATTCGTCCAAGTGGGTTTTATAAAGGTAAATCCCGTACGATAGTGGCGTTAATGACCTGGTTGGAAGGCCATCAATTTGACTTGGCGCGCGTTGCCCAAAAGGATTTTGATATACTGCGAACAGAATTGTTGGCAATTAAAGGAATTGGTGAAGAAACTGCAGATGTATTATTGGTGTATGTGTTTGACCACTCCACCTTTATCGCGGATAAATATGCCCGACGATTATTTGAAAAATTTGCTTTTAAAGCAGCAAGTTATCGTCAATTAAAAAATAAGATTGTCTGGCCCGCATCGATAGGGACACGTCAAGCGCAGAATCTTCATGGTTGGATTATCGAATATGGTCAAACCTATTTGAAAAATGATCATGTTTGGCAGAGCGGGCCACTGAATAACTTTAAACTGAAGTTGGATTTTCAGGGGAACGCATCGATAAAAAAGTAACGGAACTTTCTTTAAAAAATGATTTGTGTTATAACTAGCGAAGAATCAATGAAGGAGTAACGACATGATCACGTTGAAATCAAACAGAGAAATCGAACAAATGAAGCAATCTGGTGAAATTTTAGCCAACATACATAAACAATTACGGGAAATCATCGTGCCAGGGATCACAACGAAAGAAATCAATCAATTTGTACAAGAAAAGATTGAAGCAGCTGGAGCTACGGCTGTTCAAATTGGTTTTGAGGGTTATGAATTTGCTACTTGTACAAGTGTGAATGATGAAATTTGTCATGGCTTTCCTTCGAATTATCGCTTAAAATCTGGAGATATTCTAAAGGTCGACTTTTGCGTCGATTATCAAGGAGCGATTTCAGATAGCTGTTGGACCTATGCGGTTGGAGAAATCACGGCTGAACATCAAGCTTTGATGGTTGTTACTAAAGAAGCCCTAATGAAAGGAATCGAACAGGCACAAGTCGGAAATCGGGTGGGTGATATCAGTCATGCGATCCAAACTTATGCAGAAGGTGAAGGTTATGGGGTAGTCCAAGATTTTCTAGCTCATGGTATCGGGCCAACGATTCATGAAGAACCTTTTTTTCCGCATTTTGGTGCGGCGGGAAAAGGAACGCGTTTAAGGGAAGGAATGACCATCACAGTTGAACCGATGATCACTACTGGAACGTGGGAAGCAGGGATCGATGGTAATGGTTGGACTGCTCGAACGTTGGACGGTAGTTTTTGTGCGCAATATGAGCATTCAATCGCTATTACAAAAGAGGGTCCCATCATCATGACCCAACAAAGCGAATAAAAAAAAGTCTGGACTCAACAATAGCGAGTCCAGACTTTTTTTATACAGATCAGCAAAATAGTCTAACTTTTTACTCAAGTGAAACCCTCTTCTTTTCAATAATTTTTCATTACTGGTATGCTGAAATTAGATTATTAGAGGAGGGAACAGCATGAGATATACGAATGGAAATTATGAAGCTTTTGCTAGACCGAGAAAACCAGCAGGTGTGGACGAGAAAAGTGCCTATATTGTGGGTGCCGGGTTAGCGGGATTAGCCGCAGCAGTCTTTCTGATTAGAGATGGTCAAATGAAAGGTGAACGAATCCATATTTTTGAAGAGCTTTCCTTGTCTGGCGGTTCTTTAGATGGGAAATTTATTCCTCACGATGGCTTTGTGACGCGAGGCGGACGTGAAATGGAAAACCATTTTGAATGCTTATGGGATTTATTCCGCTCGGTTCCATCGTTGGAGGTAGAAGATGCTTCAGTTTTAGACGAATTTTATTGGTTAGACCATGATGATCCAAACTCATCAAATTGTCGAATCATCCATAATCGTGGGGAACGCGCGGAAGATGATGGCGACTTTACGTTGTCGAAGAAAGCGCAAAAAGAATTGGTTGATTTATTTATGACATCAGAGGATCAATTGATTGGTAAAAGAATTGAGGATGTTTTTGGCGACGAGTTCTTTGAATCTAACTTTTGGTTATATTGGTGTTCGATGTTTGCCTTTGAAAAATGGCATTCAGCGATTGAAATGCGTCGCTATGTTATGCGTTTTATTCACCATATCAAAGGATTGCCAGATTTTACAGCGTTGAAATTTACCCGCTACAATCAATATGAATCATTGGTTAAACCGTTAATAGCTTTCTTGCATGATCAGGGGGTCGATTTCCAATATGAAACTAAAATCGACAATATTCAAGTCGATGCAACACCTGACCAAAAGATAGCGAAAAAGATTTCATTGACTCGCGCAGGCAAAGCTGAAGAAATCGGTTTGACAGCCAATGATCTAGTCTTTGTGACGAATGGCTCGATTACTGAGAGCTCGACCGAGGGCGATCACCACACACCAGCACCGATCACTCATGAATTAGGCGGTAGCTGGAATCTTTGGAAAAACTTAGCTAAACAGTCACCAGAATTTGGTCATCCCGAAGTCTTTTGCGATAACTTACCAGACAAAAGCTGGTTTGTTTCTGCAACAGTAACCTGGGAAAACTTTGATATTGAACCGTATATCTCACGTTTGACTCAGCGGAAATTACGGACTGGTAGAGTTGTGACGGGGGGAATCATTACCATTAAAGATTCAAATTGGTTAATGAGCTTTGCGACCCATCGCCAACCACATTTCAAAGAACAGAACGATCAACAAACGGTCACTTGGGTCTACGGATTGCTGTCAAATACGCCGGGAAATTACATTAAAAAGCCAATCGAACAATGTAGCGGACAAGAAATCGTGCAGGAATTGATGTATCACTTAGGTGTACCAGAGGAAGATATCAAAAAATTCTCCGAAGAATCTTGTACAGTGATTCCTGTCTACATGCCATTCATCACGTCATACTTTATGTTACGGGAGCCTGGCGATCGTCCGTTAGTTATTCCAAATGGGTCAGAAAATCTAGCCTTTATTGGAAATTTTGCTGAAACACAACGTGATACCGTCTTTACGACTGAATATTCTGTTCGAACAGCGATGGAAGCCGTCTACTCCTTCTTAGATATCGAACGAGGTGTACCAGAAGTCTTTGCGTCAGCTTATGATCTGCGGACACTTGCTAATTCTGTTTATTATTTGAGCGATCGTAAGAAACTTTCCGAAATGGATTTGCCTTTTGTTGAGAAAAAAGTACTGGAACACTTTGTTAAGAAAGTCGAGCATACCTATATTGGCGATGTGTTGAAAGACAACCATCTATTATAAGTTTAAGTGAGAGAATTTTTCTCTCACTTTTTTTGTGAGTAAAATGTTTCCTAGCCTATTTAGTTTATTTTGTCCGCTGGATAGGGGTGGCCAAAGTTAAAATGTGTTTTTTTTAATATTCGCTAAATTTTTATAGTATAATTTTAATAAAATAGGCTTAGGAGGAATTGTGGATGATCAAAATTGCAATTGTTGGATATGGAAATTTAGGACGTGGTGTTGAACGAGCATTGAAACAAAATCCGGATATGGAATTAGTTGGGGTTTATACGCGAAGAAAGCCGGAAACTGTTCAAACAGATGGTGCTACAGTTTTCGGACTAGATGATTTAGCAGAGCAAAAAGGAAAAATCGATGTCTGTATTTTATGCGGAGGATCAGCAACAGATCTGCCTGTTCAAACGCCGGCAATTACGAAACTGTTCAATACGATTGATAGCTTTGACACCCACGCAAAGATTCCTGAGCATTTCGCTACTGTCGATCAGGCGGCGAAAGAAAGTCAAACTGTTTCGATCATTTCAACTGGCTGGGACCCAGGTTTGTTCAGTTTGAACCGTCTTTACGCACAAAGTATTTTACCAGAAGGCGACACCTATACTTTTTGGGGCAAAGGCGTTAGCCAAGGGCACTCAGATGCCTTGCGAAGAATCGACGGGGTTGCCGCTGCGATTCAATATACAATTCCCAAAAATGAAGTGATCGAGAAACTAAAAGCCGGTAAAAAAATGAATTTAACGACGCGTGATAAACATTTACGAGAATGTTTTGTTGTTTTAGCTGAAGGCGCGGATGAGCAAGCGATCAAAGAAGAGATCGTGACAATGCCGAATTATTTTGCTGAATACGATACAATTGTTCATTTCATTTCAGCAGAAGAATTGGAACGTGATCATTCTGCGATGCCGCATGGCGGGACTGTTTTACGGACAGGAACAACTCATGAAAATACCAAGCAAGTAATTGAATACAAGTTAGAACTAGAAAGCAATCCAGAATTTACCGCTAGTGTGTTAGTGGCTTACGCTAGAGCCTGCGCACGCTTAGCAGACGAGAAACAATTTGGCGCGTTTACGGTATTAGATATTGCCCCGAAATATTTGTCACCCATTGCTGATGCAACACTGAGAAAAGAATTACTATAGCAGTAAGAATAATCATCCTGAGAAAAATCAGCAAAGATTGTCTCAGTATTCTTTCCTCATCCATAATTATTCGTAGTAATCCAGTTAGTCGCTTCTTCAAGCTAATTATGGTAAATTGCAGTTGAAATTCAATAGAAATGCTATTGAACAAGGGGATGAAGCATATGCAATTAACCCAAGAAGAAGTTTTAGGTCAGCTTTACAATTTGATCCTGAATCCCAGCACCCGCGAATGGGAACGCTATTTATTGACCGATGCCAAAAATAGTTTGGCCAATAATACCGGCTTTAATGGGCAATTAGCTAAACTAGAAGCCGATTTACGTCCGCTTGCGCTGCGGAATAACCTAACACCTGATGTAGCGGATTTTTATCAAAAAATTACGGGAAACGAACGTATTATCAATCAGATAGTAAAAGAAAAACAACTGATCAGTGAACCCCTTTATCAGGAGCGGGCCATTTTTGCTGGGGGCTGTTTCTGGTGTATGGTGGAACCCTTTGAAACGCATCCGGGGATTATTTCGGTCTTATCAGGTTACACGGGTGGAGAATTGAAAAATCCCAGCTATGATCAAATAAGTAGCGGAGGGACCGGACATGTAGAAGCAGTCGAAATTATTTTTGATACACGTATAGTGAGTTATCAGGAATTACTGACACTTTATTGGAGAATAACCGATCCAACCGATGCATTCGGCCAATTTCAAGATCGAGGATCACAATATCGTCCGATTATTCTTGTAACAACTGCGGAGCAAAAAATAATGGCTGAAAAAGCCAAGCAGGCAGTGATCGGTTCAGCTAGGTATAAGAAGCCGATCATTACGGAGATCAGGGAAGCTGATACTTTTTGGCCGGCTGAAAATTACCATCAATCATTTTATCAGAAACAACCGAAACGTTATAAAGCTATTAAGCGTGAACGGCAAATTTTTTTGGACTACCAGCATCTAAAGGGAAAAATACGTGTTCTTTTTAGAGAAACTAAAGAATAGCTAACCTGTTGATTTGATTATAGTTTTTCTTTGAATCGTTTTTAACCCAGATTAAACCGAATGACTGGTAAGATTGGTTTATTTGGTAATATAGAGATTCCTGTTTGGAAGCCTTTTATGATTATGCGGGATTTTTACTATTCACATTATTCCATTTTTGATTTGTAAGAGATAAAAGCAGTATCTAGCAAGTCAGTTCTATTTTTAGGTCTTTCTTTTAAGACTAACAGTAGGTATCGTGATTTCGTAGCTGGCCCAAAATAGCTGTTTCAGACAATTAGGTTTTTTGCAATGTTTTTTTCTTCAGTTATTCGCTGATTAGTATTTTTGCCAGCAGCTTATAAATACTTCGAGGAAACGCTTGAATTAAAGGTTTAAGACCGATATGCTGAAGTAAAGAAATAGCCTGAAGCTATTTTATTTGAGGGTGGAGGATATGAATGAAAAAAATTAGTGTAATTTTAGTTACGGTATTAGCATTAGTCCTTTTTGCTGGTTGCAAGAAACAATTACAGAAGGATTTTTCGGAAGAGCTAAGCAAACAAAGTGAGATGAATGCTGGGGACTATTCTTTAGTAGTGGATAAGCTGTCGCTTGAAACAGAAGAAAATGCAGCACCGACGCGCGCTTCGCTAGAAATGGCAGCTAAAATGATTACAGGAACAAAAGTTTCAGGTGATTATTTAAAGGATACTGAAAAAAACTTACTCAATATGACGCTGGCATTTGATCTTTTAGGACAAAAAATACCATTAGAATTTTTTGTGGATCAAAAGCAGCCGGCCTTTTATATGAGTACGGATTTTCTACCAGAAGTAATAGCTATCGCAAAAGAGTTTAATACAGAGCTTCCAATTGAAACAAAGGACTTTGAACAATTAACAGGAAAATATCTTCATATAACTGAGGAGGACTTGGAAAAGCAAGCCAACAATCAGAAAAAGGCGGTTTCTTTGAGTGGAATCAACGACTCAAAACTTTTCCGAGAGTATCTTGAGACTTTAGAACCGGATTTTTTTGAGGAAAAGGGAGATATAATCAAAGGAACATTTACTAAAAAAGATCTCCAAGCTTTTATTAAATACGCCGAAGAAAAGGGCGATAAGGATGAAAAACAAGCGGCTAAAGAACTAGCCGGCAATCTCAAGCAGTTGACAAAGTATGAACAGACAACGACTGTGAATATGAAAAAACATTCTCAAAAAACAAAAGTGAAGCTCACTGCAAAAAGTGAGGGGATTGCTGTAGCACTGAATTTGACGATAAACAATCAGGCCAAAGAAACTAAGCAAAAAGTAAAATTGCCTAAAACAGCCGAGACGGTGTCAATGGAACAATTAGAAGAAATATTTGCTTCAGTTGAAGAAAAAAATTCATTAATTTCAGAGGCAGATTTTAATGATTTACTTGCGACGATTCAAAGTGAACGGGCACACTTGACCCAAACACAAATTGAGGAAATCAAGCAAACGTATCAGCCGTATCTGACTGATGAACAGTATAAGCAGTTGGAAGAAGTGCTGAGCCAAACCAATGAATTAGCCGCATAATAAAAAAGGCTCCGTATCCATCGAACGGTACGGAGCCTTTTTTTATGCTGTTGCAGTTTTACGTGACTTAAGGATGTATTGGATGCCGGTATAGAAAATAATCACAATCACTAAATAAGTGACCATTGAAATGTCTAAATTCATCAAAAACTGTGAAGCGATGATGACACCAGGGATCCCCCCGATGGTGATCGCTAAAGCAATTTTTCTTGAATAGGCTTGTTCACGAATAAAGTTAATACTTGCTACTGGCTGAAGTCCGGCACATGAACACATCATGATGGGAAAAGCGGCCAGTGGTGTCATGCCTAACATGTAAACCATTGCCATACATGGCGCGTACAAGCCGACACCGACAGTCATTAAGGCGCCAAAGAAGAAATTCCCGATGATCCCGATAATTAATTTTGCTCCAGTCAGACCCATCGCAGTATTTCCTTTACCTAATAAGGCGATGACTTCTGTTTGTCGCAGCAACATTAAAATTGCGGTAATCAAGAGGGCCCAACCGATCCATTTTTGGACGGCTGTCTCAGAAAGTTTAGTCACGTATTTAGAACCAAACCAAGAGCCCACGATGGCTGCTAAAATCAATGAGACCAAAGTCACCGGATCGACCTTGATGACGGTGACAAAGATGACTGCTTCAGTCAAGACCGGAATCGCATGACCGACATTTAATATCCCTGGTAGTTTTCGATCATCCTCATTTTGTTTAGTGATGTTTAACATCATGGTGGTGAGAGCGAAACTCCCAATCCCGATCGTATCTGCAAAATCGGCGATAAATCCAATAATTCCACTAACCAACCAACTTCCTGGTCCTAAATCGTCACGATGGGTTAGAACATCGCGAACAAGCATAATTGCTTGAAAGACCATTAGACCAATCAAAATATAAAAAATAATCTGTGCCATAAATCCTCCTATAAACCTTTTTTCTTATAATTATAACAATAAAAGAAAAAGAAAAACCAGAAAAACTGAATTTTTTGTGATTTTTCGAACTATTTGGAGAAGTACTGGACTTGGATCAATTTTTTTACCTTGTAGTGTTTTAAACCATCCGAATAGTTCGCGGCTAAAGATATTGGAATAAAAAGGAGGTGCAACAAAAATCTTGTCACACCCTCAGCTATTCTTCTTGGATAGTCTACTAAAAATCAGCTTCGATATAAATATCTTCACCGGCGATTTCATCGTTGATTACATTTTTCCATTTTTCTGGTTCGATTTCTTTAAAAGAAACGGAGACAACCTTTGGCTCGCAACCTAGTTCTTGTACTACAAATTGTTGTAATTTATCGGCGAACTCCTTTTTTACTTCTTCTGAACGTCCTGGATACAATCTAACAGATAGATGGGGCATCGTTTATTCCTCCTATTATATTGGTTTGAGTGGAAAAAGCTGGGTTAAGACCATTCTGTACCGATTTCTTTTTCAAGGGCACATTCGTAAATTTTTTTGGCAGTGACTAGATCCTGCGCACCGATTCCGACTGTTTTGAAGACGATGATCTCATCTTCACTTTCCCGACCGACAACTTTTTCTAGTAATACCTCACCGATATCACCAGTAAAGTCCTCTTTTGTAATGAGACCTTCTGCTAATGGAATTAAAATATCACCAGCTTCCGAAAGCACTGCTTCTTCAGAATCAAAATAGATCTTGCTAGCTCGTTTTAAAATTACTGGGTCCATTTCTTGCATTTGGGGTTGATAAGAGCCGACACAGCTGACGGTTGCCCCGCGTTTTACTTTGTTGCCGTCAAAAACAGGTGAGGTAGCAGGAGTCACGGTAATAATCAGATCGGCATCATGAATCGCTTCATCGGAAGACGTGGCTGGTAAAATCTCTGTAGGGTATTTTTTCAATGTTCGTTTCATTTCCTCAACGAAGGCTTGTGTACGCTCAGAATTTTGATCAAAAACATAAACCACATCCAAGTTGCGGACACAAAGCATCGCTTCTAATTGAGTAGCCGCTTGTCCGCCAGTTCCAATCAAGGCACCTTTTTTAGCATCTTTCCGTCCTAAGACATCAAAAGCTACTCCTGAGGCCGCACCTGTTCGTAATTGGGTAACAGTAGTCCCATCTAATAATGCGTTGACATAACCAGTTGCCCCATCAACTAATAACACTTGAGCCGGTGCAGAAGACAGTCCTTTATCAATATTATCGGGGAAAATATTGATGATTTTCAGTGCAGCGGCAGCCAAATCAGGGGAGTAGGAAGGCATGAATAAGAATGTTCCATTTTGTTTTTCGTCTACGATTTGGGTGCGTAGTGGTACTTCTGTTTTGTTTTCGCTAAATAGCTGAAAGGCCAGTTTGTCGGCTGCGATAGCATCGTTCATCGTGAAGACTTGTTTAATATTGTCGCGAGATAGCAGTAGCATAGAATCCTCCTTTACAAATTTTCTTCATACCGTAAATTATAAGTGATTAGATAAGCGGTTTCAAAACAATTAAGCAAATTCTCAGTTTAATCTAGTTGCGTGCTCATTGAGTGGAGGGATAAAGCAGTCGAATGAAAAATTGAACGAATTCTTTATGTGGATAAAATAGTAATTTTATTTAAAAAAAATAGTTGATTTAGACCATTTTATGATGAAAAAAGAATTTTATAATCGTTATTGAAAATCTTTCTTTGTTTCTATATACTTTGGATTTAGAGAGCCCTTACATTGTGGCGCAGGAGGTGAGAGTAGTGCTAAACAGACTATGACTATGAAGTGAAACATCACTTAGAGTCTCTAAGCGAGTTCATTTAACATTCTTTCTCTCAAACTATTTTTGTGAACGAATTAATTTGTATAAAAGATGGGTGATTATTTACGATAATTTTTGTAAAGAAAGACTGTTAAAACTCACCAAGCCCTAGCTAAAAAAATATGAAAGAAGGATTTTAAAAATGAAAAAAAGAATGAGTGGTTTATTAATCATTGCTTTCGCATTATTTGCAGTAGTATTAACAGGATGTTCAAAAACGGACGCTAAAGAAGATCGGGCAGAAGCAGATATCGATTGGCAAATGATCTCACCAGAGAAAATGAAAGCTGTTTTGGAGAACGACGATGCAGCTGATTATCAAATTATTGATATTCAACCAGAAAAAGATTTTAAAGCAGGTCACCTGCCAAATTCTATCAGTGTACCAGCTTATCCAGTGGATACGGAAGAATTAGAAAAGTTAGTGGTTGATCATGCAGATGAATTTAAAGCTGGTGACAAACCAATTTACGTAGTTTGCCCTGGCGGCGGCAGCGGAGCTAAACGGACCGTTTCACTATTGATCGATGAAGGCATCGACAAATCGCGTTTGTTCATTATTGAAAATGGTGCTAAAAAATGGCCATACAAAGATGATAGTAAATTGTGGGTAACAGATTAATCATTTTGAGAAACGCTCTTTATTAAAGAGGGTTTCTTTTTTTTATTTAGAGCAGCTGAAAGTAGCTGTTTTTACGAGTTTACTCTGTTTTTAGCTAGGCTATCGGGTATAATGAAGAAACATTATTTTTTGGGAGGGCGTATGGAAAAGACAAATCAGATCAAGTTGAATCTCCAATATATCAGTATGCAGATTCCTTATTGGATGGGTTATTCAGTGTTGGGAACCTTTACTTCTGTTTTCTTATTATCTCGTGATTTTTCGAACAGTCAGATTGGCTTAGTTTTGGCATTAGCTAATTTACTTGCGGCAGTGGTACAACCTTTTTTGGCCTCCTTCGCAGATCGGATGACCCACATTCGATTGTCACAATTGGCAGCAGTAATGGCCTTGTTGTTAGTAGGATTCTCAGGGATTCTATTGCTACTACCGAAAGCCTTCTTAATCGTAGCATTTATGTATGTTCTACTCTATACTTGTTTGGTCCTTTTGCAGCCGCTGACGATTGCAATCGGTACTTTTTTTATTAGTCGCGGATACAGTTTGAATTTTGGCGTAGCGCGAGGGTTAGGGTCATTGGCTTTTGCTGGGGCAGCGGCGGTGACCGGTCGATTGATTGAACGGTTTTCGCCAACCATTATTTTGTATTTATTGATTGGTATTTTTTTATTTTTTGCTTTGATGGCGGTACTGATCGATACAAGAAAACAAGGCGGGAAATATTCTGAGTCGCAGATAACCGCGCAACAACCTGAAAATCAGGCGGAAGAACCGATCGGATTAATGGCCTTTGCCAAAGAGTATCGACGTTTTATGCTTTTATTGGTGGGCGTTTCATTGCTTTTTGTTTTTCATGTGATTATTAATAGCTATATGTTTCAAATCATCCAGCCATTGGGTGGGTCTGCTGCTAATGCGGGTTCTTCTTTGTCGGTAGCGGCATTGAGTGAATTGCCGACGATGTTTTTCTTTTCTTGGCTGTTAAAAAAATTTAAAATCAAGTCTTTAATGCGGTTAGCAGCCTGCTTTTTTTCAGTGAAAGCTGTCTTGATTCTATTTGCTGGGGATCTCTTGCTAATTAATATCGCTCAAAGTTTACAGATGGTGGGGTTTGCAATGCATACCATGGCTTCGGTCTATTATACGAATCAAATTATTCCACAAAAAGATCTCGTTAAAGGGCAAACTCTGATGGCGATGGCTAATACGCTTGGTGGGATTATCGGTTCCTTTTTGGGCGGACAAATGTTGAGCTTTCTGTCGGTTTCAGCGATGCTTTTGATTGGTACGTTGATTTCAGTTATCGGAACGTTGATTGTTTGGCTGTCGGTGGAGTAATTTAACTTAAAAAGACTATTTTCCGATAGAAGCCCTTTTTTGTGGAATTAGTAAATCAGCTAGTTTTCATTAAGTTAATTACTCAACAATTTTAAAATTTTGGCTTTATTTGAAGCCATCGGGTAAAATACAAACTAGAATAATGATTGGAAGTGCAAAAAATGACGAACTATCATGATGAAAAAGAACCGCGTTTGCGGGGATCAATGGCGCCGAAAACGGAGAAAGATGTGGCGCTAGCAGGAACTAATTCTAGCGAAACCGAGAATAAATCGGAGGCGCTAGCCGGCAGTAATTCAGGGGAAGCAAAAGAAGTTGCGCGCTCCGGTTCGAATGCAGTGGAAGAGGAAGAGACGCATCCTTCATTGAAAGAAGAAGCGAAAAAAGTAATCGCAGAGATCGAAGAAAAGATCGATCCGAAGAAATAACGAGAGAGTTGCGTAATGGATAATTATTTAGAGATTTATGAGCAGTGGTATCCACGAAGTTATGGTTTGAATGATTATCCGACCGAGTGTCATGTGACCTATTCAATAGCTGAACGTAAAGAGCTTTTTGCTAAACTGACCGTCCCACAACAAGAGCTAATTAATCAGCAAAGGAAATATGAAATCCGCTCGCTGTTTTTACAGAAACAGTATTTAGAGACTTCCGATTGGGAATTCGTTGCATTGAATATCGATGCTGAATTTGAACGCGGTGTTCACAGTCAGTTAAAATGTGCCTGTGGGCGCCCGGTGAAATATCAATTTGTGATTGAATCCAAAAGTAAGCAGCAAGAGATTTTTTTGGGTATCCAGCATTTTAAAGATCATTTGGGCATCTCGCAACAAGTCGCGGAAGAGATCAAAAAAGGGGTTGCCCATGTCGACTTAGCGCTAGATGAATTGTTGTGGTTGACGGAACAGGGCTTTTCTTTTCCAGAAGATTTATGGCAGCGGTATGTCTTTGCCTATTACCGTAACAATACTTTACGGCGGCCGTTGTCGTTGAATCAGAAACTTGCTGAACGAGTCATTTTGTTTCGAGCAGCACAGATGCCGGTCTTCATCGGAGATTATCTCAGTGTCATAACGGAAATTAACCAAGTCGATCGTGCCACATTTGAAGGACAAGAAAAGAATTTTTTGGCTAATAAAACGGTTTTTGAGACTTATTTGGCAGATTTTCAGCAAGATCTTCAAACACCGGTCTACTTGGATCGGAAATTTTGGCGACACAAACTGAAGGATTTCATCCAGCTAGAACGATACGGAACAGAGACTTATCAAGCGGCTAAGGAAAGATATTTTGATGACCTACTGTCTTTTTTATTGGTATTGAAAGATTCAAAACAAACCGAGCGTAAAATTCGCAGTTTTGAACGTTTCCATCTAAAAAAATATGGGGATGAGGAATTGATCGCTTTTTTGATTAAAAAATATCAAGCTTACCAATTTAATCAGAATTTTTTCTTGGCGATTCCTAAAGTTTATCGTGTTGGGCTCAAAAAAGCGATTCAGCGAAAACAAAACAAATAAAAAGGCAGCTTGAACGGTCCCAAAAGCATTAACTGGGACCGTTCAAATTGTCTTTTATTTTAGTTTATAACGTAAAACCGTTTTTTGTTTAGCTGGATCAACTTTACGTGGATCAGAAAGATAGATTTCTCGATGGATGTAATGTTCCATAGTGTTCGCTCTTTGTAAATTTTCTTCAGCCATGAATTGCTGCATTTTAGCAAATGTCGCCGGTTCCTCGTCATAAGAGCCGAGATGAAGGGTTTGGACAACACGTCCTTCTTCGTATTCAATAAATTCTGCCTCACGAATAGCCTCATTTTGCTTTTTCTTGAACGTCGGTTCGACGATTGCTAAGAAATCTTCTTTGGTGATCTGATTGGGCTGGCGAATCATAATTTGATAAATCAGTTGCTCCTTGTTAATGGGGCCTGCGCCTGGATCTTTTTCAGAAGTCCAGACACCTTCCAACGGGTAAACGGTGTACTCGAAGGGCTCGCCTAATGCCCCTTTTTTTAGAAGCATCCGCAGAGTATAGGAAAGAGCATAAAGGGCGGCGACTTGATTGCTAAAATTTTCACTGTTGGGATTGCCTTTTCCTGTTAATGCAATGAATTTGTACCTAGGAATTGTTTGCAGCTCGATTTTTTTTGGTAAATAGATTTCTTTTTCGGCTTTGCGCCATTCATATTTCATCGTCTCGTCCTCCTGATTTGTTTTCATAAATACCCTGATTTTACAATTAAGGTTAGTTTACGTGATTTATTTAGCTAACGCAAAATACAACAAATAGGCTAGGTGATTTATTATAATTATGGGATAATAGTGTAAGGATTATTTTATTTTAGGAGCTGAAATTCAATGTTTGATTCGCAAAAAGTCAAAGAGTTAAACGAATTGGAAATGATTGTCTATACATTTATTATTGAAAATATGGAACAGATTAGCGGACTGACTATTCGTGATCTTTCCGAGAGTTGCCATGTGTCGACCTCTACGATCTTACGGTGTTTAAACAAATTAGGCTACTCGGGATACTCAGAGTTTAAATATGCCCTAAAAGAGTATCTTACGCAAAAAGGTCAGTCTTTTGAAGCTTTTTACGATGCGAATGTTCACGTGGATGCTTTTTTGAAAAAGGTCAATAATGAGAGCTACCATATTGTTTTAGATCCCGCGATTGACTTGATTCTTTCCAATAAGCATTTGGTTTTTACTGGAATTGGCACTAGTGGAACGTTGGGAACCTATGGAGCACGTTATTTTTCGAATTTGCAATTCAATTCCTATTCGATCACGGATCCCTTTATCCCAGTCCCCAAAAGAGGATTAGATACAACGTTAGTGATCGCTTTGTCCGTCTCTGGTGAAACAGTCGAGATCATTAAACAAATAGAAGATTTTAAACGTTTTGGGGCACAGATTTTGAGCATCACCAACGATCAGCATTCGACTATCGCGCGCTTAGCCGATTTTAATATCTCTTATTATATGCCGGAGGTTTCGGGGCCTGATCCGACAGATGAAGCGATCAATTTGACGACCCAAGTCCCAGTGGTCGCACTTTTAGAAATCCTTGCTCAGCAAGCCTACCAACGAGAGAACAACGCTAAAGACTGATTTTTGGCCTTTAGCTTTTTTTCTTGGAATTTTATTCCGGCATTAACTGATTAGAGCTGCTTCTGGCTGGACGGTCGCACAAATTTGGTCAAAATCCATTGAAATTGTTTTTTTGTTTGGAACATGTTTCTAGCTGTTCCAGAAGTATTCCATTCGAATGGTCCATCCCTTATGATGAAATTGTAAACGGATACAGCAGTGCGAATGGCCATCGCAGCACAAAATAAATTTAAGGAGAATTATTTATGAATAACTTTATTAATGAGAAATTATTGCCGCCTATTTTAAAATTTGTAAATACAAAAGCCATTACTGCGTTACGTAATGGGATGCTTTATACGATGCCCTTTACGATTGTCGGTTCTGTGTTCTTGCTATTAGCAAACTTTCCAGTTCCAGCTATTTCTGAATGGGTCGCAAGTAGCGGCTTAGATGTTTATTTTAACGAAGCGTTCGGCGCATCATTTGCTATTATGTCAATTTTTGCTGTAATGGGTATTGCTAATTCTTATGTTAAAGAAGAAGGTTTCGAAGGGTTGCCAGCTGGAATGATTTCATTGGTTGTTTTCTTATTAACACAACATTCCAGTGCAACAAATGCTGAAACCAATACAGTTGTAACAAATGTCATTGATAAAACTTGGACCGGTGGTCAAGGAATGATCAGTGCTATCTTAGTAGGGCTCTTCGTTGGTTGGGCGTACTCATGGTTCTTAAAACGTGATATCCGCATCAAATTACCAGAACAAGTACCAGCAAACGTTGCGAATTCATTTACTGCATTGATTCCAGCCGCTGCAATTACGACTGTTTCGTTAATCGTCTATGTGATCTTTGATAAAGTCTTCAATACAACGGTGGTTGAAGCAATCTATAAAGTCATTCAAACACCAATGCAAGGGGTTACAGATACTTTTGGTGGTGCCATGATGTTAGGTTTCTTAGTACCGTTCTTATGGTTCTTTGGGGTTCACGGTTCAACTTTGGTTGGTGGAATTATGGGACCAATCTTACAAGCAAACTCTTTGGAAAATACAGCTATTTTAAACTCAGGTAAAGAATTAACGGTTGCTAACGGTGGACACATCGTCACACAACAGTTTTTAGATCAATTTATGACAGTAACTGGTGCCGGGATGACGATCGGTATCGTAATGTTCATGGTAATGTTCGCTCGTTCCGCTCAATTTAAACAATTAGGACGCTTAGCATTGCTACCAGCTTTCTTCAATATCAATGAACCGATTCTATTTGCAACACCGGTTGTAATGAATCCAATCATGGTAGTACCATTCATTTTAACGCCGATGGTTTCTGGGGTCATCACTTACTTCTCGCTATATTCAGGTTTAGTACCGTTGTTTACCGCCGTTCAAGTACCATGGACCACACCACCAATTATTTCTGGTTTCTTAATTGGCGGCTGGAGAACGGCTGTTTTACAAGCAGTCGTATTAACGATCGGATTCTTTATCTATCTACCATTCGTTCGTAAAGTGGATTCATTGAACTACCAACAAGAACAAGGTGAAAGCATGGAACAGATCGAAAAAGATTTAGCAGATGAAAATAAAAAAGCTGAAAAACAAGCGACTGTTTAGGTGGAAAGGTAAAGAGGGATTAGTATGAGCATATTTAAAGAGAACTTTTTATGGGGCGGCGCAGTTGCCGCCCATCAATTAGAAGGTGGCTGGCAAGCTGGCGGCAAGGGAGTCAGTGTAGCTGATGTCATGACCGTTGGAGCCAATGGTGTTCAGCGGCGCATCACTGATGGTGTAGTCGAAGGAGAAAATTATCCGAACCACGAAGCAATCGATTTTTATGGACGCTACAAAGAGGATGTAAAATTATTCGCAGAACTTGGGTTGAAATGTTTCCGCACATCAATCGCTTGGACACGGATTTTTCCGAATGGGGATGAAGCCGAACCGAACGAGGCAGGCCTGCAATTTTATGATGACTTGTTTGATGAATGTTTGAAATATGGAATTGAACCAGTGATTACCTTATCCCATTTTGAAATGCCATACAATTTAGTGACAGAATATGGTGGTTGGCGTAATCGTAAAATGATTGATTTCTTTGCTCATTTTGCCGAAGTTTGTTTCAAGCGCTACAAAGACAAAGTGAAATATTGGATGACGTTTAACGAAATCAACAATCAAGCCAACTATCAAGAGGATTGGGCACCATTTACCAATTCGGGATTGAAATTTGAAGTAGGTGAAGATCGCGAAAAAATCATGTACCAAGCGGCTCACTATGAATTAGTTGCTAGTGCGAAAGCCGTGGAGATTGGCCGTTCCATCAATCCCGATTTTGAGATTGGTTGTATGATTGCCATGTGTCCGATTTATCCTTATTCATGTAAACCAGCAGATATGATGGCGGCGACAGTCGCGATGCAACGTCGTTATTGGTTTACCGATGTCCATTGTAAAGGTCGTTACCCAAGTTATATGAAAACCTATTTTGAACGGAAAGCTTTTCATCTAGATATTACGCCTGAAGATGAAGTTCAATTAACTAAAGGAACCGTTGATTATATTGGCTTTAGTTACTATATGTCATTTGCTATTAAAGATCATGACAAAGCACCTGCTTATGATTATGATGAAGCACATGACTTAGTAAAAAATCCTTATGTTGAAGCTTCAGATTGGGGCTGGCAAATTGATCCAACAGGCTTACGTTACGCCATGAATTGGTTCAATGAACGCTATGAACTGCCGTTGTTTATCGTAGAAAATGGTTTCGGCGCTTTTGACGAAATCGCTGAAGATGGCAAAATTCACGATGAATATCGGATCGACTATTTACGGAAACATATTGAAGCGATGCAAGAAGCGGTAATCTATGATGGAATCGATCTGATGGGTTATACACCATGGGGCTTTATTGACTTAGTTTCGGCCGGAACAGGTGAAATGAAAAAACGCTACGGCTTTATTTATGTCGATAAGGACAATGATGGTGTTGGGAGTTTGGATCGCAGTAAAAAGGATTCTTTCGATTGGTTCCAAAAAGTCATTGAAACCAATGGGGAGCAACTATAAGTACGGCTGAATAATTTCAATTGAGCTTCTAAATTGAGAAAGGATATTATTATGAGTAAAAAAACAATCATGTTAATTTGCAATGCTGGGATGAGTACTAGCATGTTAGTGACCAAAATGCAAAAAGCAGCTGAAGCAGAAGGGTTAGATATCGATATTTTTGCTACTGCGGCCGCCGATGCCACCAATAAATTGCAAGAACGTCAAATTGATACGGTCTTATTAGGACCCCAAGTTCGTTTCATGCAGAAACAATTCGAAGAAAAATTAACGCCTTTAGGTATCCCAGTCGATGTTATCAATATGACAGATTATGGCATGATGAACGGAGAAAAGGTCCTTGGTCAAGCAATCACGATGATCCAAAACTAAGTAGATAAATAAGGAGTGGCGCGATGGAAGAAGAAAATTTAGCAGCAGTGATGGGGTTGATCATCCATAGTGGAAATGCCAAGAGCGATGCGATGGAAGCCATCCAAGCGGCCAAAAATGGCGAGTTTGAATCAGCCGATGAAAAAATCAAAGCAGCAGAAGAATCGTTAGTTGAAGCCCATCATTCCCAAACGGGACTTTTAACAAAAGAAGCTCAGGGTGAACAGCTTGAGCTAACACTACTAACCGTTCATAGCCAAGATCATTTGATGACATCGATTGCTTTCACTGATTTAGCGAAAGAGCTTATCGATGTATATCGTAAAATAAGTGCATAAGAAATGTCCTTCCCTGATTCTCCTTAAATCAGGGAAGGACATTTTTTTAATTTAGATTAAATCGGTTAAAGCAAAGGCTAATTACTATGGAAGTTAAACGTAGCTCTTGATTTTCGTGAAAAATTTTTGCACTAGTTATCAGGGAAGAAGCTCCCAGTGATCAAGTTAATGATGGATGCCAATATCCAAGTTCCTCTTATTTTTTAATAATCATGTTAATTGCCTGTTCTAGTTTTTGAGCCTGTTCTTCGGGATTCTGATCAGGGTGTTCAAAACAATGTTTTAGATTTTCAGCCATAATCATGCCCATTACTCGATCGATACTAGAGCGCACGGCGCTTAATTGGGTGATAACATCGATACATTCCTTGTCATCTTCAATCATTTTCTGAATACCGCGAATTTGACCTTCTGTTCGTTTCAAGCGGTTAAGAATCTTCTTTTCTTCAATGTCCATCTGTAATTCTCTCCTTTAGTAAAGCTGCTTACAAACAATATACCGGGATAGGGTATATTTAGTCAAGTCGCATGCAACCGATGTTTTTTCCGAGTAATCAGAATGATTGACAAAGCTTAAAAAGATATGGTAAAAATACCCTGCAAGGTATTTTAAAGAAGGTATGAGGAAACTAAATGATGTTTAATCTATTTCAAAAAATTCCATCTATTACAACGGCTGAATTAGCGAATAAACTTAATCAATCCATTGTATTACTCGATGTTCGTAATCCGGATGAATACCGGATGGGGCATATTAGTCAAGCAATCAATTATCCATTTGGAGAAATTAAGAACTATCAAGGCCATGAGGAAGTATATTTGATTTGCCAAGCGGGAGTTCGCAGTAAACGCGCCGCCCGAATTTTAAAACAAAAAGGGTATAGTGTTATAAATGTTGAAGGCGGAATGAATCGCTGGCAAGGTCCGATAAAAGGAGGGAAATAAAATGAAAATTATTATTGTTGGTGGCGTTGCCGGTGGAATGTCAGCCGCTACTCGTTTACGTCGCCTAATGGAAGACGCAGAAATTATTATTATGGAGCAAGGGCCGTTTGTTTCCTTTGCGAATTGCGGATTGCCTTATTATATTTCAGGAGAAATCGCAGAACGTGATTCTTTGTTGGTTCAGACACCAGAATCATTAAAAGGTCGTTTCAATTTAGATGTACGTCCTTTTCATCAAGTACTAAAAATTGCGCCGGATAAAAAAACTATAACCGTTGAAAATAAAGCCGGAATTTTTGAAGAAAGTTACGATAAACTGATTTTATCGCCAGGGGCAAAACCATTGGTTCCTGAAATGGCTGGGTTATCTGAAGCCAGCAATGTATATAGCTTACGGAATGTTCCTGATTTAGACCGTATCATGCAAGCGTTGGAAACGAAGCCGACCCGAGCAACGGTGATTGGAGCCGGATTTATTGGACTTGAAATGGCCGAAAATCTAAAAGCGCGCGGATTAGAAGTGACCGTAGTTGAAAAGGCTCCGCATGTTTTACCGCCATTAGATGAAGAAATGGCGGCCTTCGTTCAAAATGAATTAGTCAGCAAGGGTGTTCACGTAATTACTGGCGAATCGGCAGAGAGCTTCAGCGCAGGCGGTCAAAAAATCAAGTTAACAAATGGCGAAGAAATTATTTCTGACCTAACGATTTTATCAGTAGGAGTTCGGCCAGCGAGCAGCTTGGCTAAACAAGCTGGATTAGCGACTGGATTAGGTGGTGGTATTTTGGTTGATGAAGATTATCAGACCAGTGTGCCTGATATATTCGCTGTCGGTGATGCGATTGTAGTAAAGCAACAAATTAGTGGTGAAGAAGCCTTGATTTCCTTAGCCTCTCCTGCCAATCGCCAAGGCCGACAAGTGGCAGATATTATTGCGGGATTAAAACGAACAAACCGGGGGAGTATTGGAACGGCGATCGTGCGAGTTTTTGATCTTGCAGCAGCAGCGACCGGCTTGAGTGAACGAGCGGTAAAAGAATTAGGTGTAGCCTATCAAGTCGTGCATGTTTCTGGTAAAGATCATGCAAGTTATTATCCTGGTGCGAGTGACTTAACCTTGAAATTAATATTTGATCCAAAGACCGGTAAAATTTACGGAGCGCAAGGCGTTGGCGGTAATGGCGTGGACAAGCGGATCGATATTTTAGCCACTGCGATTAAAGGTGAGTTGACGATTTTTGATTTACCAGAATTAGAATTCACTTATGCACCGCCTTTTGGATCAGCCAAAGATCCTGTTAATATGCTGGGATACGCTGCAATCAATCTGTCAGAAGGAATCAGTAATTCGCTTCAATGGTACCAGTTGAAGCAAGCGCAGCAAGCCGGTGCTCAATTATTGGACGTGCGTAATCCTGAAGAGTTAGCAAATGGGCGTTTTCCTAATGCGATTAATATTCCATTAAATCAATTACGGGCTAGAGTTGCCGAACTGGATCCAACTAAAAATTATATTGTCAGCTGTCATAGTGGATTACGAAGTTACGTGGCTGAACGATTATTGAAACAAAAAGGCTTCAATGTGCAAAATTTAGATGGCGCCTTTGCCTTGTATAAAACAGTTAGACCGGAGGATTTAATCTATGAGTGATGCAATTGCGATGGTCGATTTTTATCATTTAGCAACGAAAAAGGATTTGCAAATAGTCGACGTTCGCGAAGCCTATGAATATGAAAGAGGACATGTTCCAAAGGCTCAAAATCTACCCTTAAGCAGTTTAGGGACTGCAAAGGAAGTTTTGAACCCGAATGAAGAATATTATTTGATTTGTCAATCAGGGGCTCGCTCAGAAAACGCCTGTGCTTTTTTAGCCAGTCAAGGCTATAAAGTTACTAACGTTTTAGGGGGAACAGCAACTTGGCCAGGAAGATTGACTCGATGATTTTTAGGCAGTTTTAGTAAGTAGGCCGATTTAATTTCCATTGGGAAGTTAAATTGGCTTTTTAACTGTGGCTCTCGTGTTTTGAGGTGGGTTTATTTTTAAGTTAGTAAAGGGTTTCCATTTTGATTTTTAATAATGTTCGGATTTTGTTGAAAATGTACGAAGCTATTTACTTATTATCTTGTTTATTATATGATTGTCCTCGTTGTTTGAAAAACAAAGCTATTATTTTACGAACATTATTAAGAATATAGGAGGAGTATCATGAAAACAAAGTTAAGTTCTTATTTTGAACTTGAAACATTAAATACAACAGTAAGAAGAGAAATTTTGGCGGGCTTTACCACCTTTATTTCGATGGCTTATATTCTTTTTGTTAATCCGAGTGTTTTAGGCGCTTCGGGCATGGATGAAGGAGCCGTCTTTACTGCGACTGCATTAGCCAGTGCTTTGGGTTGTATTTTGATGGGAGTACTTGCGCGCTATCCAATTGCAACAGCACCTGCACTTGGAATCAATGCCTTTTTTGCTTATTCGGTCTGTGTCGGAATGGGGATTCGTTGGGAAACGGCTTTAGCGGGAGTATTTGTGGCTTCATTGATTTTTATTTTAATTACGATTTTCAAATTGCGGGAAATGATTATCGACGCTATTCCAGCTGATTTAAAATATGCGATTTCTGGCGGAATTGGTTTATTTATTGCCTTTTTAGGATTGAGTGAAGGTGGCATTATTGTTGCGAATAAATCGACATTGGTTGGGTTAGGCTCTATGAGCGTGGGGACAACTTGGCTAACTATTTTTGGTCTGGTGGTGACCTCAATTTTAATGGTTAAACGTGTTCCTGGTGGAATTTTTATCGGAATGATGGCAACCACGTTACTAGGTTTAGCGACTGGCTTGATCCAAGCACCAAGTCAAATTATTTCAACGGCGCCTAGTTTAAAACCGACTTTTTTAGTGGCCTTGAAACATGTTAAAGATATTAATACCTTGCAACTATGGGTCGTTGTGTTAACTTTCCTATTAGTGACCTTCTTTGACACTGCCGGGACTTTAGTCGGTTTAGCCAATCAAGCTGGTTTTATGAAAGACAACAAAATGCCGCGAGTCGGGAAAGCACTAGCTTCTGACTCTACCGCAATGTTAGCTGGATCATTATTAGGAACGTCACCGGTGGGGGCTTATGTAGAATCATCTGCTGGAATCGCGGTTGGTGGTCGTTCGGGTCTAACTGCAATTACGACCGGAATTTTCTTTATCTTTGGTCTATTCTTTTCGCCGTTACTATCAGTGGTGACCTCACAAGTTACGGCGCCAGCGTTGATTATTGTCGGCGTACTGATGGCACAATCTTTACGTCAAATAAATTGGGATCAATTGGAAATGGCAATCCCTTCCTTTTTGATTTTGATTGGAATGCCATTGACCTATAGTATCTCAGATGGTATTGCCTTAGGTTTTATCTTTTATCCAATCACGATGATTGCTGCGAAACGTGGTAAAGAAGTATCACCAATTATGTATGGATTATTCTTTGTCTTTATCGGTTTTATGTGGATTTTAAATGTAAAATAAATTTTAAATTGAAAACTGTTCATTTTTTGCGTAATGCAGAAGATGGACAGTTTTTTATTACTGATTAAATAATCCTTTTATAATTGTTATATTCCAGCTGATATAAGCAGTCTCGTATGTAAAGTAAGTATTTTTATTAATTGAAATATAAATTGACCTTATGTTAACTGTATAATATAATGTGTTTATATATAAATATAATTATTTATTAATTATTCATATTATTTAAACGTGTCGATAAAATAATGAAAAAAGAACGTTGGATGTTTATAGGGAAGGTGAGAGTAAGATGCGATTATTATTGTTGACCAAGGTTCCATTATATGAAGATAATTTTGAGCGTCAATTAAAACAATTAGGGAACGAGGTTTATTGTTCTAATAGTTTGATTCAATCAATAAAGAAAAAAACTATGAACCGACAATTTCTTTCCCAATTTGAAGGAGTCATCTTTAGTGAAACACTCTACGATAAAGAGGCCACTGAATTAATGCAATTGTTGCCACAGGAGCAACTAAAAAGTTTTCGGCGGACAACTGAAACTCGCTGCGATGAAGAACTGCCCGTTTTTGATGCCTGGCTGCCTTTGGATGCTACCTTGGAGAGGCTAAGAGAACTATTGCTTATTGCAGAATTAGCGCATCTTTCAGCGAAGAACGCGGATCGTGTTCAGCAAATTTCAGTTAAGCAAAAACTATCTGACTTAAATTTGAAATTGAAGCAAAAAGAAATTGTTTATTATTTGATTCAGTCTGGCGATCGAACAGTTTCTAGAGAAGAAATTAGTCGGAAAATTTGGGGGAAAGATCCTACAAAATCAGTTTTAGCTAGCTTATCAAAAGTTGTATCTAAAGTGAATGAAAAATTAGCCTACGAATTTGGTGATGAAGTGATTCAGACCGTTTGGGGACAAGGTTACCGTTTGAATAAAAAGATTTTCGAGTATTTAGAAAATGATTTTGTGGAAAATCAACAATTGGTAAATTCATAGGCAACTCGCTTTTTGAGGAGTCAAATCAGGCTAAATCGATAAAATCCCAACAAAAGATAATTTTAAAACTATTCTTGTTTCTAGTGTTAGAAATGGGGATGGTTTTTTTGTGATAAAAAGGACGAAGCTTTGCTATCAAAAGTAAACGAACAGGAGAATGCGAAAAACAGTTAGCTAAATTTAGTTTGCTCAAAAGGATTTGGAGAAATTCTAGAGGGGACTTCTGTCTGAAGTCTTCTCAAAGCAAGGATAGTAAAAGTAGCTATTATATTAATGCAATAATAAAAGATTTGGTAAGAAAAAAAAGATTGTTTTGAGTCATAAAATGACTTTGTTTTTACTGTTTAATAAAAAAATAGTTAATCTATTACTTCCTATAATAATATAAGAATGATTGTTATAAAGTAATTTCAAAACGATGTACTGAAAAAAGTCTGTGTTATAGCTATCTATTTGTTTGGAAATATTAATTATGTATTTCTTAAGTAAGAATAGAGTGGGTAGATTAGAATAACTAAAGAAAGGTAAAACAATTTGTTGAATAAAAAAATAACTCACGGTAGGGAAGAAATAAAATGAGCTAAATTAATAAACATAAACTATTCAAGCATAAATATTCATTCTGACTACATTCATATTTTATGTTCGCCTATGATTTTAACCTGGTTATTGGATCTAAAGGTAAGTGGAGAGAAACGGCTGCCCCGTTTTTTGATGGAAAAAAATAGTGCTGTAAAATTTCTGTTTATAGCTTCAAATCTATTATTGTTTTTAGATAATAATTATTATGTAATCTTTTTTATTGGATTTTTTTATAAAATATAATCTAAGTCCTGGAATGTTTTTGTTAAATGTGCAAATGATGAAAAAATCGATGCAAATAAACATTTTTAAAAAAAGGTTTATTTCTTTATTAACATACAGTTGATTTGTTACAAAAAATATTTTATAATTTTTTAAAACCGATGCATAATAAAACATAAAAATTATTTATTTACAATAAAAATAATTTTTATATTTTTTGAATTAGGGCGTACTTTTATTTTTTTGCTGATTTTATAACTGAGGTTATCGCTAGTCGGTTCCTGTTGATTTTTTGTTTTTCTCAAGTACGATAAAATTCAAAATGCAAATAAAAGATTTTGAATTTGAAATAGGACAGGGATAATCGTTTTTTTAGCTAATTTATCAATGCATTAAAGGAAAGCGATTTTAAAAGAAAATAGCAGAAAAATCGGCAGATAGTAAATAGAAGATAAGCTATTCAGGCTTTCTTCAGAGACGGTAATATGACTGAAATTTGGATGAATGAATTACATAATACGCAAAAATCATACATAGATAAGTAAATAACTTTTGGATTTAATTATAAAGAAAAGAGCTGAGAAAAGTTTGGAAAATAGTGTTTGTATCAATTGGAAGTAATTCGATGAATCAGCATAAACGGAAGGTTACAGGAAGAGGCAGCTGTTTTTCGAAAGCAGAGAAAACAGGCTTTCTATAATAAAAAAAGTGGAAAAGTTAGTAAGGATAGACAGAGTTAAAGGGTGAATGGAAAAGTAGAGAAGTGGAGTGAGGGAAGATGAAAAAAGTACTTATTTTGACGAGAAATATTATTATCGAGCAAGAGTTTCAAAATGAACTACAGCGATTAGATTATGAAGTATTTGTTTTAAAAGAGTTTTTTGATGAAGATAAACCGAATTATTTTGAGGATATTTTGTCTCTATTCGATGTAATTATTTTTAGCGAGACATTAACAAATCAAGAATTCAATGAAATTTTACCGATTGTTTTGGAAAAAGATCTGCATTATTTGCGCCGGACGGATGAACCGGTCCCGAATATTGATGAGAATCATTGTTTATCGATTGATTGTACATTGACAGAATTAAGAGAATTTTTACTGTTGAGTGATAAACGCAAAGGACAAAATGAAACGATTTCAACAGGATTAGTGAGACAGTCTGAAATGAAAAAGCAGGATCTGGTGCTTTTCTATAGTTCATTAAACAATATTGAGAAAAAAATAATTTGTGCCCTGGCTGAAGGCAACGGGAAAATCATTTCTCGTGATGAGCTATGTAACAAGGTTTGGAACAATGAGGTCAGTAAATCGCGTTTAGTTCAGATGTCTACTGCGGTTGGAAACATTCGTAAGAAAATTGCTCATGCTCATATCGATAATGTTCGAATCATTACCTATTGGGGAAATGGGTATCGTTTACACGATGTTCCGAGCGGATTGATGAATGAACATATAAAAGAATACAATGCGTGATTCAATGAATAATGAAGTAACTATGACAGAGCTTTTTTAGCTAGGAGCAAGTCTGGACAAAAGAAGTTTTAAAGAATAAATTATTTGTTATAGCTCTTAAAGCAGCAAAAAAATCTTATAATAAAAAAGAGATGATTTCGATTTTTCTAATTGAAAATTGAAGTCATTTTTTTTCTTGTTTTTTAAAACTATGAGAGTTTGAAGTGAGGATTATTCCGCTCATAATTCTGTATCAGTCCGCTGTTTTTCAACGCATGAGGGAATAGAAAACAGCTGATACCAAGCAAATGCTGTTATCAGCTAGAAACTGTCATTATCAATTACACCATCTGTTATAATCGGTAATGCAACAGATGAGAATTCATTTTAAAGAAACTATCATTGTTTTAAAATGATTTATTATTGACAGAAGGCAAAAAAGCCCTTTCTTAAAACGGATTCTTTTGTTATAATCATTTCAAATTAGTTTGAAACTATTTAACAAAGGAGCGCTCAAATGAAAACTACTACAATGGAAAAAACTGTTGAACAAACAAAAAAGCCTTGGGAAGGTTTTAACGAAGGTCGTTGGCAGCATGAAGTCAACACGTTAGATTTTATCAAACGCAACTACACAGAGTATACTGGAGACGATAGCTTTTTAGAAGCAGCAGCCCCAAGTACGGAAAAATTATGGGATAAATTGCAAGAACTTTTTGAAGTACAACACAAAAAGAACGGCGTCTATGATATGGATAATGATGTTCCGGCAACGATCACCTCTCATGAACCAGGCTATTTGATTAAAGAAGAAGAAAAAATCGTTGGTTTGCAAACAGATGTACCATTGAAACAAGCGTTCATGCCTTTTGGCGGAATTAATATGGCAAACAAGGCGTTGGAATCTAATGGTTACGATGTCGATGATGAAATGTCATTTATCTTTAATAAATGGCGTAAGACGCATAATCAAGGGGTATTTGATGCCTATACTGATGAAATGCGTTTAGCCCGTAAAAATAAAATTATTACTGGTCTGCCAGATGCTTACGGCCGCGGACGAATCATTGGGGACTATCGCCGCGTTGCATTATACGGAATTGATTTCTTAATGAAAGAAAAGAAAAAAGACTGGAAAAATGTTGGTAGCAAAGTGATGACCAATGATGTCATCCAATTGCGGGAAGAAGTTTCTGAACAATACCGAGCATTAGCAGATATGAAAGAAATGGCGGCTAGCTATGGCTACGATATTTCAAAACCGGCAGCAAACGCGCAAGAAGCTATTCAATGGTTATACTTCGGATACCTAGCAGCGATTAAATCGCAAAATGGGGCAGCGATGTCAATCGGTCGAATTTCTGCTTTCTTAGATATCTATATTCAACGTGACTTAGACCGTGGCTTAATCACTGAGTTTGAAGCACAAGAAATGATCGATCACCTAATCATGAAATTACGGATGGTGAAATTTGCTCGGACACCTGAATACAATCAATTATTCTCTGGTTATCCAATTTGGGCGACTTTATCTTTAGCTGGGATGAATATGGATGGTTCTTCATTAGTAACGAAGAATGATTTCCGTATTTTACACACATTGACCAACATGGGACCTTCACCAGAACCAAACTTGACCGTTTTATATTCTTCTCATTTGCCAGAAGGGTTCCGGACTTATGCTGCTAAAGTGGCTAAAGAAAGCTCTTCAATTCAATTGGAAAATGATGATTTATTGCGTCAATACTGGGGTTCAGATGATGCAGCGATTGCTTGCTGTGTATCTGCGACAGTTATCGGTAAAGATATGCAATTCTTCGGTGCTCGTGCGAACTTAGCGAAAGCAGTTCTGTATGCAATCAACGGTGGGGTTGATGAAATGACTAAGATGCAAGTTGCACCGCGTTTCCGTCCGCTAGAAGGCGATAGCATTGACTTCGATCAATTTATGGACAGCTATAAAGATGTTTTAGATTGGTTAGCTGAACTTTATGTCAATACATTGAACGTAATTCATTACATGCATGATAAATATGCGTATGAAGCACCACAATTGGCTTTGATGGATACTGATTTGAAACGGACTTTCGCAACGGGGATCGCTGGGATTTCTCACGCAACGGATTCATTGATGGCAATCAAACACGGCAATGTGAAAGTCATTCGTGATGAAGATGGTTTAGCGATTGACTATATTCCACAAAATGAATTTCCGACTTACGGAAACGACAACGATGAAGCAGACGAAATGGCGAACTGGATTCTTGAATACTTCATGACTCAAATCAAACGTCAGCACACTTACCGTGATTCAACGCCAACCTTGTCATTATTGACAATCACTTCAAATGTCGTTTACGGGAAAAATACTGGGAATACCCCAGATGGCCGTCGTGCAGGGAAACCACTAGCGCCAGGAGCAAACCCAAGTTACCAAGATGGCAAATTTTTAGGTGAGAAAAATGGCTTACTAGCTTCATTGAACTCAACGGCGAAATTAAACTATTCTTGTGCGCAAGATGGAATCTCTGATACCCAAACGATCAATCCAGGCGCATTAGGCCGGACGGATGACGAAGCGATGCAAATCGATAATCTACGTCAAGTCTTAGACGGTTACTTTGATAAAGGTGGGTACCATTTGAACGTTAACGTCTTTGGACGTGAATTATTAGAAGAAATGGATAAAGATATTGATAATCCAAAATATGCGAACTTTACGATCCGAGTATCTGGTTATGCTGTGAAATTCCGTGATTTAACTCCAGAACAACGTCGTGATGTGATTTCACGGACTGACCATACTAAAATGTAAAACAAAGTGATTTTTTACAAAATGGAATGATGGAAAGATTCTGAGGCTCTAAGGAGAGCTTCAGAATCTTTTTTTATTGAAAATATTAATAATTGTGATTTTCGATAAAAATATTAGTTATATGCCTTATACTATCACTAATAATTAGGTAAGTGGGTGATAGGAGTTGAATGAAGAGGGAAATTTAGTGTTACGAATTGTTGGTGTTGTTGCGGGGGCAATGATTTTATTTGTACTGATCTATCTTTATTTTGGCACTCATTTTTTCTTTGGCTCGAGGGTAGCGAAGATTGAAGTTGGTGGCCTATCGCTAGCTGCGGCAGAGCAAAAAATTCGCCAGGAAACCCGGCTAGTCGAAGTCAAATTGAAAGGAGAAGAGCAGACTATCACGCTGCAAGTAGCAGCACCCTATGAGGTTCAACGGGACTATTTGAAGCAGAATATTCGTAGAGGGGAATTCAATTTACCCTTAAAAAAAAATACCAAAGAAAAGTTTGCTGAAGCACTTAATCAAGCTTCTTTTCTTGCGGGAAAAGAAGCCCAAAATGCTAAAGTTGTTTACAGAAATAAAAAATTTGCCATTGAGTCAGAAGAAGCCGGAACGATGATTGATTCAACTAAGATTCGCCGAGTAATTTTTAAAGCAATTGATGCGAATGATTTACGGACGGAATACCCATTAGCAGATTTTTATCATGAGCCAGAGATTACTAAAAAAGATTTGGAAAATAAAAAGATTCTACAGAAGTTGGAAGCTGTCAGAAAACGAGGAGTCAAATTGAAACTGAATAAGCAAACCATACCTCTATCAGAAAAAAGGCTGGCTACTTCGGTGAATGAGCAAGGGGACTTTGATCAGGCGCTGATCGCAGAATGGGTCGCAGAATTAGAACGAAATTATTCCACAATCTATCAACCGGTGGACTTCACGAATATTCATGGTCAACACTTGCGATTCAAAAATGTTGGAAATTATGGTTGGTTTATTGATATTGAACAATCCGCTGAGAAAATTGCACAAAAGTTGCGCACAAAAAATACAAAAGTAATCCAACTTGTGTTGCAAGGCGAGACTAAAAAACAGCCGCTCCACGTAACTAAAAATTACATAGAAGTTGATTTAGACAATCAAAAAATGTATTGCTTTAATAAAGGGAAATTAGTCGTTGAGACGGATGTGATCACCGGACAATACACTAAGGGGACCGCTACGGTTCCGGGTTTCCATACCATTATGGACAAGCGACGAAATGTCGATTTAAGTGGTGTTTTGACGACTGGAGATGGCACGTATAGTGTACCGGTGGATTATTGGATGCCGCTATTAAGTCATGGACAAACGATTACGGAAATCGGGTTGCATGATACGGATCATAAACTGCAATACTTTGGACAACCAGAGGTCTATCGGACAGAATTGGGAAGTTATGGTTGTGTGAACACACCGAAAGCGCAGATTGCTCAAATTTATGAGTATAGTTTTATTGGAATGCCGGTTTTTATTTATGGGCATATTTATGATGATGCGCCAGGTGAATTTGATAAACCAGTAGAACATGGAACCGTAATTTAAATCTTTTATTCTAAGGAATATTATGTTTTTGCCAGGACAAAAGCACCTCAAATTTATCTTACTAAATTTGAGGTGCTCTTTTTATTTCTTATTATACTGTCATCAGTTTCGTTTTATGCTTTGGCTTTTTTGTAACGGAGCTAAAAGATGATATTGTCTTTGATTAATTCAATATTTTTAACAAATAGTTTTCGGTCGTGCATCTTAATGGCTCCACTGCTTTTTAACTGTTGCATGATTCGACTGACACTGCTAGCTGCATTGATACCGCAAAAATGTGCAATCTCTTCATTGGTTACTACAAAATCAATCAGGACCCCGTCTTGGAACTCGATCCCGAATTTATCATAGAGATCATAGATTTGGGTGCAGACAGCCCCAAATTTACCGTTCATCAGCATTTGTTGTGTTCGTTTCATCGACTTTAGTAATCGTTCCCGGTAATAATTTTTAACGTAGATTTGTAATTCAAAATTTTGATTGATATCTTTCCAAAATTCGATTCGATCAATTTGATAAAGTTCAGCCTTTTCTGACTCTATGCGAATGTTAAAAGGTGCATCGATAAATTGAGAGTATTCGTCCTTTAATAATGATACGATCTCAAGCTCATTGATGTACTCCAAATTGAATTCTCTACCATCTCGAGAAATAACACTAGTCTTAATGACTCCGTTTTTCAAAATATAGACATGGTGATCTTGGATGCCTTCATAGAGCAAATATTTTTTGTATTCTTTCGTGATTACAGGAAATTTTTTTTGTTCTAAGTAGTTTGTTAAAGCCGCATTGTCCAATTTTTCTTTGTTCCTTCCGCAAATTGCTGAAATTTTCATTGCTATTTTAACATAAGTAGCGGCTCATTTTGATCAAAAGTACACATAAAAAAGATACAAACAAATGTTAATGTCTTTTTTGATTTAAGATTTTGTTCGTCCTTTTTTGTTAGCAAAACTGATTTCGGCTATTTTAGTAATCCGTATAATCAATCAAGTAAACAAAAGCCCAACTATCTAGCAGTTAGAAAGTTGGAAAATATGAGGAGTGGTTAGTTATGAAAAAATGGACCTATGCAATAATTGAACGTTTGGAGTCAGCTTATCGGGTGCGCTTTGAAAAGGAGGCTGTTTTAGTGTTCTTAAATGATGCGTATCAAAATGCGTTGATGCTGAGAAGAGATTTCACATTGGAAACAGATGAAGGATTAGCCGATTTTTTGACAGAGTTTGATCACACCAGAGATTTATTTATCAGCCAAGCAATCGATCGCTATCCTTCAAATTACAATAAAGTAGCCGAAAAAATCTCAGCGCTAAAAAAATTAAATGAAAGCATTGCATAATTAAATGAAAGTAGGGAATAAAGATTAAAAAAGAGAAGTTATTCAATCGAGGATTCATCACTATTACGATTATCAATTTTGTAGTTTTTTTAGTTTATTATTGTTTTGTCGTAATCACTGCGAAATACGCGACTCAAAGTTTAGGTGCATCTACTGCTCAAGCAGGTTTTGCCGTTGGAATTTATATCATTGGGACTTTGCTAGCGCGATTATATGTTGGAAAGAAATTGGAATTATTTGGTCGCCGAGAGGTCTTAAGATATGGCGCACTCTTTTATTTAATTACGACAGCGGCCTATTTAACCAGCAGTAATATTTTTATTTTAGACGGTGTCCGATTTTTGAACGGTTTTGGCTACGGTGCGGTTTCGACAGCTGCTAATGCGATTGTTACTGCCTATATTCCTGAAGCAAAGTATGGGGAAGGAATCAATTATTATGGTTTAAGTACTAGTTTGGCAGCAGCTATTGGTCCGTTTATCGGCTTGCTACTGTTGCCATTAGTTGGTTTTAGAGCCATTATTATTTTAGCGGTCATTCTAGCTTTTATTACAATGTTAGCTTGCTTTAAATTTAAAGTTGAGAATATTGTGTTGACGGAAGAACACCGTGCAAGAATCAACACTTTTAGTTTAGAAAGTTTTATTGAATTTAAGGTTCTATTTATTGCAGGAATAGCGTTTCTAATCGGAATTGCCTATTCAAGTGTATTGGGCTTTTTATCAATTTATGCTGACCAGTTACATTTAGTAACGGCAGGAGCCTTTTTCTTTGTAGTCTACGCCTTAGTGGTGACCATCACTAGACCGATGTCCGGCAAGATTTTTGATAAGTATGGCGAAAATTCTGTGATGTATCCTAGCTTTATTTGTTTGACTGCTGGCTTGATGTTGTTAGCTTTTACGAAAAATGCACCGATATTATTGGTTGCTGGCGCGTTTGTTGGTTTAGGCTATGGAACCTTTATGGCTAACGGTCAAGCGGTGACATTAAAATTAGTCGAAAAAACACGAATCGGTGTAGCACTATCGACTTACTTTATCGGGCTTGATCTAGGTTTAGGGGTGGGACCGTACTTATTAGGCGCAATAAAAGGAATTTTAGGTTCTTATCAGCATATTTATATTTTCTGTGCTATTATCCCGCTAGTTGTTGCAGTTCTTTATCTGTTCTTCTATCGCCTTGAGAAACCGGAAAAAGAACAAGCATTGAAAAATAGAAAACAAGATACAAGTATTGCTGATTAAGTGAATGAACAGAAAAACCAGAAATGGCTGATGAGCCTATTTCTGGTTTTTTTGTTAGATATGAGCCAATCTTTCTTGGATCATTTCTGTTAAATTCAAATTTTCGTTGAGTTTGGCATAGTAATCTGCTTGTTTCAAAAGTTCCAGTTGTTCACTAAGGTTTTCTTGAATAATGGCTTTTTCAAAAAATAATTCTTCTAAGCCGGCGGTTACATTTACCTCTAATAAGGTTTGAATGCCTTCATCACATAAAGCATTCGCTTTTACTTGGTTTCCACGATCTGCGTAGAAGCAAGCAGCTTGATAATAGGATGGTCCTAACTGTGTTTACATTTCCATTTTTACCTCCAATTGTTCAGCACGTTCAAGAAAAACCTGAGCGCGCTTATTTTCTTCGTTTGCTCGATAACAAGTGGCTAAACCTTTGAGTACTAGCAGCTCGTATCGTTTTTCGTCGTGAAAAAAAGTATATGCTCGTTGAAAATAATGTACGGCTTTGTGAGTATCTTGTTTGCCGAATAGATTAGCATAAGCACGAAAATACATTAAATAGCCCACGATCCGAGTGTTTTCATAAGAAATTTTTTTCCCATAAGTATCCAACAAAAATAAAATGCTAGAAAATTCTTGTCGTAAATGTAAACAGCCAATAATGTTCAGTAAAGAAACTTCTGTCAAAAGAGTTTGGTCTGAAAAAACTTGATGGTAAGGAATCTTCAATCTCATACAAAGATCTAAAATAACTTCCAAAATACCTTCATTTTCTGATTCAATCAATTCTAAGTCTGCTGGGAAGCAAATTTCACTTAAGGATTCCGGTGAGATGTTTGCGCTTTCGCGTACTTGTTTAATGAGATTCCCATTAACCTTCATGATTGACCTCCTGTGAATAACGCTTCTGTCTTAATTCTAAAGCTTTTATTAGAAAATCACAATGAATTTATTCAAAAAAGTATGTTTTTTTATTTATTTTTACAATCTTTTGCCGATAAAGTTTATTTTATCTTAGTTATATCAGTTATATAGTCTATAGAATAAACGACAAATCAAGGCTCTATAACTAAAGTTAAAATGAATGTGAGAAACTAGCTTGCGTTTCAAAACAAATATGATAGAATGTTAAAAAACTATGAAACGGAAGAGTGATTACGATGAGAAAAATGAATGTTGCAATTGTTGGCGCAACGGGCGCTGTAGGAACACAAATGATTAAACTATTAGAAGATAGTTCTTTGCCGTTGGGTTCGGTGAAATTTTTGGCTTCAAAGCGTTCTGCAGGCAAGCAACTTTCATTTAGAGGGGAAACTCAAACGATTGAAGAGTTAGTACCGGAGTCGTTTGATGGGGTTAATCTGGCTTTATTCTCAGCTGGTGGAGGGATTTCTGCTAAATTTGCACCGGAAGCGGTAAAACGTGGCGCAGTGGTAGTGGATAATACGAGCCATTTCCGAATGGATCCAGAGGTGCCTTTAGTCGTACCTGAAGTCAATCCAGAAGCTTTACGGAAACATAAAGGAATCATCGCTAATCCGAATTGCTCAACGATCCAAATGATGGTGGCGTTAGAGCCACTTCGTCAAGCGTTGGGCTTGAAAAGAGTCATCGTCTCGACGTATCAGGCTGTTTCCGGCGCAGGGAATCAAGCAATGGAGGAACTGAAACAGCAGACCCAGGATTTTTTAGAAGACAAACCGGTCGATCAATGGCAAGCAAATATCCTGCCTTGTGGCGGCGATAAAAAACATTATCCGTTGGCGTTCAACGCACTGCCGCAAATCGATGTTTTTGCTGAGGGCGGCTATACGTATGAAGAGTGGAAAATGATTAATGAAACAAAAAAAATCATGGAAGATGATACCATTAAGGTTTCTGCAACATGTGTTCGGATTCCTGTGATGAGTGGTCATTCTGAATCAGTCTATATCGAGACAGAGAAAACAGCGACTGTTCCAGAAATCCAAGCATTGATTGCCGAGGCCCCGGGTGCAGTTTTAGAAGATGATCCAAGTCAACAGATTTATCCCCAAGCATTAAATAGTGTCGGAAAAAAAGAAACCTTTGTTGGTCGGATTCGTAAAGACCCTGACGAAGAAAAAGGTATTCATCTTTGGGTTGTTTCTGATAACTTATTAAAGGGTGCTGCTTGGAATTCCTTACAAATTGCTGAAACAATGTATGAGATGGAGTTACTATAAAAAAATTTTATTAATGGCTTGTGATGGATCTGCTATCGCAAGTCTTTTTTTACGTGATCCGAAAATAAGGAACTGCTTAACCGCTGTAGCCGTTGAATTTTGGCAGACAAACCCGGTAACTAAATAATAAGACTAAAAGGCTCCTCATTCCAATCGATGGTTTTTCAGGGAAAATCATGTATAATAGCTAATGAGAATAGGCACAGACCGTACTGATTACGGGGTCTGAGGAAGCTGAAACAATAGATAAATCTATTATAAATTTTTGGAGAGGTGAATTTTTTGAGTACAGTCAAAATAATTCCTTTCGGTGGAGTACGTGAAAATGGTAAAAACATGTACGCTGTTGAAGTGGATAATGATATTTTTGTTCTAGATTGTGGACTGAAATATCCAGAAAACGAATTATTGGGGATCGATGTCGTGATTCCTGATTTTACCTATTTAATTGAAAATGCGGAGCGTGTTGCCGGAGTCTTCTTGACTCATGGCCATGCAGATGCGATTGGGGCGCTGCCTTATTTAGTTTCAGAAGTGGCCGTACCGGTTTTTGGAACTGAATTGACCGTTGAATTAGCTAAATTAAATGTGAATCAAAATGAAGAGAGCAAGGGCTTCAAAGATTTTCATGTGATTGATGAGCATACGGAGATTGATTTTGGTACAGCAGTCATCAGTTTCTTCCGAACGACCCATACGATTCCAGATTCAGTCGGAATTAGCTTGAAAACTGACGAAGGCAGCATTGTGTATACGGGTGATTTCAAATTTGATCCAACAGCTATTCCTATGTATGCTACAAACTATGGTCGTTTAGCAGAAATCGGCGGTGAAGGAGTCTTGGCTCTATTGAGTTCATCTTCTAATGCTGAAAATCCGATTCAAGTGGCTTCTGAACGAGAAATTGCCAGTGAAGTTTACGATACTATTAATGAATGGAACGGCCGCATTATCGTCGCCAGTGTTGCGAGCAACTTACAGCGGATTCAACAAATTTTAAATGCAGCAGAAAAAGCTGGTCGAAAAGTGGTTTTAACAGGTCAAGATTTGGACCGAATCATTAAAACTGCAATGCGTTTAAAAAAATTGACTGTCCCAGAAGATATCTTGGTCACTCTTAAAGAGATGAAAAAATATCAACCAGAAGAATTGATTATTTTAGAAACCGGTCGGATGGGTGAACCAATCAAGTCCTTACAAAAAATGGCCAATCGTTCGCACCGTAACATCAAGATCGAAGAGGGTGACTTAGTTTACATTACTACTACACCGACGATTGCGATGGAAACAACGGTTGCTAAAACGGAAGACATGGTCTATCGTGCCGGTGGGGTCGTTAAGAGCATTTCTGAAAATTTACGGGTTTCAGGCCACGCCAATCCACGGGACTTACAGTTGATGATCGATTTTATGTCACCAAAATATTTTATTCCGGTTCAAGGGGAGTACCGTCAATTAGCGGCTCATGCTAGTTTGGCTCACGAACTAGGGATGCCTTTTAAACATATCTTTATTACTGGACGCGGCGATGTGTTGGAGTATAAAAACAAACATATGAGCGCAGCGGGTAGTGTACCAGCGGACAATATTATGATTGATGGAATCGGAGTCGGTGATATCGGTAATATTGTTTTACGTGATCGTAAAGTATTATCAGATGATGGGATTTTTGTGGTAGTTGTGACGATTGACCGTAAATTGAAGAAAATCGTCTCGGCTCCTCAGATTACATCAAGAGGGTTTGTTTACATCAAAGCCAGTCGCGATTTGATGAAAGAAAGTGCTGAAATGACGAGTGAAATAGTTGAAAAACATTTGCATTCGGATGATTTTGAGTGGAGCAAATTGAAACAAGACATTCGTGATCGTTTGAGCCGTTATTTATTTGAACAAACGAAGCGTCGCCCAGTGATTTTACCTGTTATTATGGAAGCCAATCAACGTCGTGGACGTCGTAAATAATCTTTAATAGCAGAACTTCTCTCTTTTTTACTTGGAGAGAAGTTTTTTTATACTTACCACTCTGCTTTTTCGAAAAAAAGGAGTATTATTAAGTTAGAAGAAAATGGAGAGAAGGTTGGTCAAATGTTGGAGAAACCATTGAAATGTCCAAACTGTGGTACGCATTTTTTTGTAGATGAAGTGTTAAATGTTCAGGAGCATCCGAAAGAAGCGATGCCGGTCGAATGTCCTAATTGTCATCACGTGTATGAAACAAGAATTACGAATGGCTATTTTGTGACTTTCGAAGATCGTGAAGCTGGAAAATACTAAGAGTAACGGCGATATTCAGCCTAAAGACTGTTGAAAAGCATAGTTTTGAGCAAAGAGAGTGTGACTTTATTTTGTCCACTCTTTTTTCGTAGGTAGATCTTACTTAAAATAGCGCGAATCTATTTTGGTTGAAGAGGGCTGTTTTGAATGGAAAATTACCTTGGCTAGCAGGGGTTCAAGAGGATTGGGACAGCGCTGATTCTGTACAGTGGTCTGTGTGTCGTTTTTGGCCCAGTGAGCACTGATTTCTAGCGTTAGTCGAATAGCTTTATATGTAAAGGACCTTGGTTACTGTATTGTTGGTTTGTACTTGCGGATCAATTGTTTTATCGAACCGCTTCGAAAAAACAACGGTGAAATGAGTATGCTAATTCATAAGAAGTTGATTGTTACGTGAATGGTAGCGGTTGACTTCTTTTTTTTTGGCTACTCTGTTATACTAGTTTTGCTAAGCTGTACTACTATAATAGATAAATTTTATGGCGGGAGGAAATTATGGCGACAAAACATGATCTGATTTTAGAACATATTGAGAATTTGCCGGTAGGAGAACGTATCTCTGTCCGTAGTATTGCTAAAAATTTGAATGTCAGTGAAGGAACGGCTTACCGTGCCATCAAAGATGCAGAAAATATCGGCCTAGTTTCGACGATCCAACGGGTAGGGACGATTCGAATTGAACGTAAACTGAAAAAGAATATTGAACGACTAACTTTTGGCGAAGTTGTTCGGATCATTGAGGGTGAAGTATTAGGTGGTTCAAATGGACTAGATAAAGATTTGAACAAATTTGTGATTGGAGCGATGACGGAAGAGGCGATGCGCCGCTACATCACACCGGGCTCACTTTTGATCATCGGAAATCGTGAAGGGGCACAAAAGTTAGCATTACAAGATGGCGCAGCGGTCTTAATCACTGGTGGTTTCGACACGACTCCTGAAATTGCAAAATTGGCTGATGATTTAGCTTTGCCGGTCTTAAGCACGACGTATGACTCCTTTACTGTCGCTACAATGATCAATCGGGCCTTGAGCGATCAATTAATCAAAAAAGATATTATGCAAGTCAGTGATATCTATATGCCGCTGGAAAAGACGGTTTATTTACAAGCGGGGGACACGATCGCTAACTACCATCGTTTAGCAGAAAAAACGGGACATTCACGTTTTCCAGTAGTCAATAAAAGTATGCGAGTCTTGGGGGTCGTGACAGCCAAAGATGTATTAGGTAAGGCAGAAAATCAAGTGATTGACCGTGTGATGACTCGTGATCCTAATGTCGTTAAAAAAAGTATGAGTGTGGCTTCGGTCAGTCATCAGATGATTTGGGATGGCTTGGAAATGATGCCGGTGGTGAAGGATGATCTTTCTTTAGTTGGAATGGTTAGCCGACAAGATGTTATGAAAGCGATGCAACTAGTTCAGCGCCAGCCGCAGATGTCTAATACTATCTCCGATCAGATTGTGGGAGACATCGTGACTGTCGACACAGATCGTGAGGATAATCAGCTGGAAAATCCTTATTTTAAATTTGAAGTTACTCCGCAAATGGTCAACAGCGTGGGGACTATTTCCTTCGGTGTGCTTAGTGAGATCGTCGCAAATGTAGCGCAAAGGAGTATTTTGCTAGATCAGCGCCGCAATACGTTGATTGAACAGATGAATCTACATTATTTACGTTTGATTCAATTAGAAAGTGAAATCGAGATTCATTCGAAAACATTAGAATTAGGCCGGCGCTCGGCAAAAGTTGATTTAGAAGTCTATATCGATAACGTCATTGTGGCAAAGGCAATCGTGGTCTGCCAAGTGATGGAACGTTCTTAGAAAGAGGAAGAGTATGACAATTACAACAGAAATTTTAGCAATGATTAAAAAATATGAGCGGATCATTATCCATCGTCATCAACGTCCTGATCCCGATGCGATTGGGTCGCAATGTGGTTTAGCAGAGATTTTACGAGCGAATTTTCCTGAAAAAGAAATCTACCAAGTCGGAGGACCGGTTGAAGGGCTCGACTATCTAGCTACGATGGATGAGATTTCTGACGATCTGTATACGGGTGCCTTAGTGATCGTGACAGATACTGCGAATGCTCCGCGAATCAGTGATAAACGTTATGAATTGGGAGCTAAATTAATCAAAATCGACCATCATCCCAACGATGATCCTTATGGCGATTTGTTGTGGGTCAATCCCAAGGCTAGCAGCTGCAGTGAAATTATTGCTGACTTTGCATTTGCTGAAAAGCTAACAGTGACTGAAAATGCCGCTCGACTTCTATATGGCGGGATCGTTGGTGATACAGGCCGCTTTTTGTATCCAGCCACGACGTCCCATACGTTACAAGTAGCTGCAAAATTATTGGAATATGGTTTTGATGCAGCAAAACTAAATCGACAGATCGATCAAATCTCGCTGGAGGTAGCCAAACTTTCCGGTTACCTGTATCAAAATCTACAAATTGACGGCAATGGTGCCGGTTATGTGATCTTGGATCAAACAATTCTTAAAAAATATGGGATTAAAGATTCTGATACAGCGGCACTCGTACCGCTACCAGGCACGATTGAAACAGTCTTAGCTTGGGCTGTCTTTGTCGAACAACCCGAAGGATACTATCGAGTACGGCTGCGTTCCAAAGGTCCGGTCATCAATGAATTAGCTAAACGATACCATGGTGGCGGGCATCCATTGGCCAGTGGCGCGAATGCAAAAGATCAAGCGATGTGCCAAGAAATCTATCATGAGATTCAAGCCCTGTGTGCCGACTACCAAGAGAAGTAAGCCTTTTTAAAAAATATAAAAAAAGAAGTTGACAAAGCTTTAAGTGGTCTATACAATCAAAAGTGTTAACAATACTGTTTCATGTGACTAGATCATACTAGGCATGGAAAGATACACAAGGGAGTCCCTTGTGCCTCTTTCCGTGCCTTTTTATTTGGCCGATAAACTAGTTGCAACAGTGAATTTGTTCTGCAGAATGAGGATGAGTAATGAAGATCAAAAAGATATTAAATCAAAATGCAGTGTTAGTAGATGATCAAGGAGAAGATAAGATCGCTATCGGTAAAGGGATCGGTTTTAGTAAGCAAAAAAATGACCTGCTCTTTGCTCGTGACATTGAGCGTTTATTTGTAATGGAGCCTGAAGGACAGCGGAAGTTACAAACACTTCTAAATCAAATTGATGAACGTTATTTTTTTGCGACTGAAGCGATTATTGATCGTGCTGAGACGGTTTTGATGGAGAAATTGAATGAACACATTTTTATATCATTGACGGATCATATCGCCTTTGCGGCCCAAAATATCGAAAATGGGATTGTTATCCGGAATAAATTGCTCAGTGAAATTGAAGTCTTGTATGGTGAAGAATTCGGTATTGCGCAGTGGGCGGTAGACTATTTGAATCAAACCTTAGAGATTCCGTATGGCTATGATGAAGCGGGGTATATTGCGATTCATATCCACAGTGCACGAACTGGAAAAAATAGCAATCATGACAGTATCAGAGAAGTCTCAATCGTTTCAGATATCATTCATTTAATTGAGAAAGAGCTTGAGATAGATATTCGTTCACAGGATATGGCGCTAGATTATTCTCGCTTGGCAAACCATTTGCGCTTATTATTACAACGCTATCAGAAGCAGCGCTATGCTGTTTTGGATGAGGAAATTTTTGAGATGGTTCGGAACAAATATCCAGAGAGTTATCAAGTTGCTAAGAAGATTCGAGTATTTTTGATGAAAAATCATCAAGTGGCAATCACTACTGAAGAGTTAGGATATATAGCGATTCATGTAGAGCGGTTGCGCAAAGTTAAAGAACATCATAAAAAAGGAGAAGTATAAAGATGAAAGCATACATGCAAAGAATGGGACGCTCATTGATGTTACCGGTAGCTACGTTACCAGTAGCAGCCTTGTTCATGGGGATCGGTTACTGGATTGACCCAAGTGGTTGGGGTGGTAATAACTTGCTAGCTGCCTTCTTGATTAAAGCAGGAGGAACGATCTTAGACAACCTGGGAGTCTTGTTTGCTGTTGGGTTAGCATTAGGAATGTCAAAAGATAAAGATGGGGCAGCGGCCTTATCAGGTCTGGTTGCTTTTCTTACTCCAATGACTTTAGTAAACAGCGATGCTGTTGCAATGTTTACTAAAGTAGCGGTTGAAGATGTAAATATCGCTTTTGGAGCAATCAATTTTAAAAATGTATTTATTGGTATTTTAGCAGGGTTAGTGGCAGCAGCGATGTACAATCGCTTCAGTGGAGTCAAGTTGCCGATGGCATTATCTTTCTTTAGCGGAAAACGCTTAGTTCCGATCGTCACGGTGGGGTTGATGGCTGCTATTTCTGCAGGATTGATCTTTGTTTGGCCGCCGGTCTATAATGCGTTGGTAAGTTTTGGTGAGATTATTTCTGGAATGGGGCCGCTAGGGGCAGGTTTGTATGGGTTCTTTAATCGTTTGTTGATTCCAACTGGATTGCACCATGCATTAAATAATGTATTTTGGTTCAATTTAGCAGGTATCGATGACATTGGTAAATTCTGGGCGAGTGAAGGGATCAAGGGAATCACTGGTCGTTATCAAGCCGGTTTCTTCCCAGTGATGATGTTTGGTTTGCCAGCCGGAGCGTTAGCAATCTATCAATGTGCTCGTCCTGAAAAGAAAAAAGTAACTGCTTCTTTAATGGTAGCTGCTGCTTTCGCTTCTTTCTTTACGGGCGTAACGGAACCGCTTGAATTCTCATTCATGTTCGTGGCTTGGCCGTTGTATGTTGTTCATGCGCTTTTAACAGGGCTCTCAATGTTTATTGCGGCGACTTTTCAATGGACGGCAGGATTTAATTTCAGTGCCGGCTTTATTGACTTTTTCCTAAGTTTGCGCGTACCAATTGCCAATAAGCCGTATATGCTGATTGTCTTGGGTCTAGTCATGGCAGTCGTTTATTATGTAACTTTCCGTTTTGTGATTACGAAGTTCAATTTGATGACTCCCGGTCGCGAAGAAGGCGATGGCGAAGAAACACCGGATGTTGATATGACTGGTGACAGCAAGCATGCCGTAATGGCTCAAAAAATTTACGATGCTTTGGGGGGCGCAGCGAATGTCACTGCGATTGATAATTGTACGACGCGTCTGCGCCTACAAGTCAATGACACTGGAGCTGTTGATCAAAATAAAATCAAGGCTACTGGTGTTCCGGGGTTAAAAGTAATCGATGATAAGAACATTCAAGTGATTGTTGGGACAGAAGTTCAATTTGTGGCAGACGAAATGAATCATTTACAGGGAACTGGCGGTGGTATGTCAAGTTCTGCTGAAGTACCAAGCATTAAAGAAATGACTAAGACTCAAGAGTTGTTCGCTGTGGCAACTGGGCGTTTAGTGCCGATCACTGAAGTTTCAGACGATGTTTTCTCAGAGAAAATGATGGGGGAAGGTTATGCGGTCTTGCCGACTTCAGGAGAAATCTTCTCACCAGTAGCTGGGACGATCACGAATGTCTTTCCTACAAAACATGCAGTAGGCATCACGACTCCATCAGGTATCGAAGTTCTGTTGCATATGGGCTTAGATACGGTTGACTTAGGTGGCGAACCATTTACTATTTATGTGACTACAGGACAACAGGTTGGTCGTGGTCAAATGATTGCGAAAGTTGACCTAACAGCTATCTTATCAGCAGGGAAGAAAACCGATATGATCGTAGCTTTGACGAATATGGATAAGGTTGAAACGTTTAACTTAACCGCAGTCAAAGAGGTTCAAGTAAATGACATCGTTGGTGATGTAACAAGTAAATAAGTATTTAAGAGCTGTGCAAGCGAGCGCAGCTCTTTTTTGTTAATCGAGGTACCGAAAAGCTAGATAGAATCCAATTGGTAAAAGTTAAGCACCGGAAGTTATCTTCGCAACTGATAGAAGACTAATTGTTACTTTTTTAGGAGAAAAGCTTTTCAAGTCCGCAAGTTTCGGCTAAACTAAGTGTTTAGTAAAATAAATTATTGGAGGAAGATTATGCCAAATTGTCCTATGTGTCAGTCAGAATATACTTATGAGGATCGCGGTCTGTTTGTTTGTCCCGAATGCGGGCATGAATGGTCTGAAAGCGATATAGCAGAAGAAGGATTAGTTGTCAAAGATAGTAATGGAAATCAATTACAAGATGGGGACAGTGTGACTGTGATCAAAGATCTGAAGGTCAAAGGGGCCTCAGGAGTGATTAAACAGGGAACAAAAGTCAAAAATATTCGTTTGGTGGAAGGCGACCATAATATTGACTGCAAGGTTGATGGATTTGGGCCGATGAAATTAAAATCTGAATTTGTTAAGAAACTGTAAGCTAGAGAGATTCTTAGCGTAGATTTCATAAAAAAATCATGTTTTTCATGCTACACTAGAACTAAGATTTCATATCATATAGTGTAACGTATTTTCTCAGAAAGAAAGACTAAAGTAGCTAGGAGAGATGTCTATGTACGGATATTACAATTTTTTCGATCCCACGTTCTTATTAGTGATTGCCGGTCTAGTTATTTCTGGGCTAGCTTCGGCTTACGTGAATTCAACATTTCGTAAATACGATGAATTTCGTAGCAGTAAGAGTGTGACTGGGACTGAGGCAGCTGAATATATTTTGCGCAGCCAAGGAATCAATGATGTCGGCGTGCAGCAAATCGCCGGAAACTTGACAGACAACTACAACAGTGGAAATAAAATGCTGAGTCTATCTGAAGCTACCGCTCAATCAACTTCGGTAGCGGCAATCGGAGTGGCGGCGCATGAATGCGGTCATGCAGTCCAAGATGCTAAGAATTATATTCCGTTGCGCTTGAGGGCGGCTATCGTCCCAGTTGCAAATATTGGTTCGACACTGTCGTTTCCGTTAATCATGCTAGGGGTGTTTATGAGCTGGAACCAAACATTGATTAACATCGGGATTCTCGCTTTTTCGTTAGCACTCGTTTTTCAACTGGTTACTTTACCGGTGGAATTTGATGCTTCACGGCGGGCCTTGAGTATTTTACAAGAGGGCAATCTATTAGCTGCTGATGAATTAGCCGCGGCTCGGAAAGTCCTGCTTGCAGCGGCATTAACGTATGTAGCTGCCGCGCTCGCTACTTTCTTACAACTATTGCGATTAGTATTGCTGTTTGGCAATCGCAGTCGCGACTAAAAAACCGACGGATGTCGGTTTTTTGTTTGTTTAAACTAGGGAGAAAAGTGAATCAAGCGATTTGAATCCGCTTCCTATTATGGTAGTTCTTATTATTGATAATATTGAGAATGTGGTATGATGGAAGAAAGGATAGGGTCTAATATGATTTTTTTACTAAATCTATGCCCTATATGAATAAGGAGCTGATACCATGAAAAGATCAACCAAAGTCAAAATCGGAGTGGGGGTCGTTGTAGCAGCTAGTACCGCGACAGCAGTGATTGCCTCTGGAAAACTGATTGAAAAGGCCCGTCATGTCTCAAATCGGTGTAAGGTGAAACGCTTTGTCAATGATAAGTTCGATGGCAGTGAATCGTTATTAGCAATCGTTGATAAGCTTTCTGATGATGATTTAGATAATATTATGAATATTTTAACTAAGATCAAAAGTGGAAAAAAACGTGTTTCGGTCTATGGTGAATCCATCAAGGATACGACCGAAGATTTAAAAGACAAACTGATGGATCTCGTAGATAAAATGATGTAGAGGGTGTGCCAGTGATGGCGCATCTTTTTTTGCTATAAAATTTGTGCTAAAGTAATGCAGTAATCAAATGAACGAGTGGAGAAGATGATGGAGCGCGCAAGTCAGCTAACGCAAGAAGAAAAAAATTATTTTATGCAAGAAGCGATCAATGAAGCACGAAAAGCCGAAGCTATCGCGGAAGTTCCAATTGGTGCAATTGTGGTCTATCACGGCGAGATTATCGGTCGAGGCCATAATTTGCGGGAGCATAGTCAAGATGCTACTAGCCATGCAGAAATGTTTGCGATTCGTGAAGCCTGTAAATATTTGGAGAATTGGCGCCTCGAGGAATGTCAGCTGTTTGTCACGTTGGAACCTTGTCCCATGTGCAGTGGTGGGATGATTCTGTCGCGGATAGAAGAAGTTTATTTTGGGGCGTACGATCCTAAAGGCGGAACTGCTGGAACCTTGATGAATTTATTGACAGATGAGCGTTTTAATCATCGGGCGTATGTTGAAGGCGGCATTTTGGAAGCGGAGTGTGGTCAATTGCTAACCGATTTTTTCCGACAATTGCGAGCCCGTAAAAAAAAGACTAGCCAAATTGACTAGAGTTTGTTATACTATTTTTTGCCGAAAGGCAGGACAATGCCGGGCCTGTGAATTGTGTCAGGTCTGGAAGGAAGCAGCACTAAGTGGGATCCGGCATGTGTCTGATATAAACCGCGTAACAGCAAGCTTGAGAGCTTGCTTTTTTATTTGTCAAAAAACAAAAGGGGCAGAAAAGGGGCAAGAGCTATTTACCTTTAGCATTGAGCTTTTCAACAATACTAGCCTTTGTCTTCTTGGTTACGTGGGTGTATATCTTCATTGTTGTTTCCATGTCGGAGTGTCCTACACGTTCCATGATTGCTTTTGCAGGTATGTTCAATTCAGCAAGTAGGGAGATGTGAGAATGTCTAAAAATATGGCTAGACATTTTCTTTTTGATAGCATCTTTACCAAGCTTGTCATTCATAGTCTTTAGTGAGTTATTGAATGCGTTGATTTGAATCGGCTTGCCAGTCTTACCAATAAAGAGGTAAGGTGTTCTACACTTAAATTTTAACTTATTTTCTAAAATCAATTCGTCAATTATTTCTATCGCTCGATTCGATAAATCAATTTCACGATATGATGCTAATGTCTTTGGCATCTCTTTTTTTGCATTTTTATAGCCTTCCGAATAATCTAAAGTACCAATCACCTTTATAGTTTGGCTATTCGGATCGTAATCATCAATTGTGAGGCTTATAGCTTCGCCTGCACGCAGTCCAGTTAAATACATGAACTCAGCTAACCTTCCGTGATGGACGCTCTGAAACGTGCTGTAATAGACGTTCAATAGCTTGTTGATTTCTTCTTCTTCTAAATACTTATCTTCCACTCTTTCATAAGTTTCTTTTGTTAAAGCTGGTTTAGGAACTTTCGCCCTGTTAATAGGATTAATTTTGATCATTTCCATATCCACTGCATAATCAAGCGCCATTTTTAGCACACTTCGAAACTTCTTCTTATATTCGTAAGATTGAGGTAACTCGTTTAGGAAATCTTGATAAAACTTTGTATCTGTATTACGTACCACTGCTTCAGTGTTAATGTTCTTTCGTATGTATTTTAAAAGCTTTTCATAATTAACTCGCGATGACTGACGAATAGAAACTTTGTGCTGATTCCACCATATATCCAATAATTCTCCAAGCGTGATCTTGATTTGATTTTTCTCTTCGATCTTCTTATCGATTTTATCTTGAAGTTCACTGATTGCTTGTTTTTTTGCTTGATTAGATTTGCTGTTAAGTGTGATTGAAACTTTTCTATTTTTTTCTGTGTATGGATCAATGTATCGTTCAGAATATTTGTATTTACCGTTCGGTAATTCTTCAATCCACATGTTTATTCAACTCCTTAAATGGAACGTGCGTTCTTTTTTTGGCGTTATTAAAGAAGCCCCTGCGTGAGGGGCTGATAAATAATTAATAATTTATAATTTCAACTGTTCCGCTAGTAGCACTAGCAGGCGTGATGTGAATTTCTATTGTAGTATCCTGCTCAGCACCAAATCCATTTACAATTGTTGCTTGAACTTTTTTATACCATCTGCCATCTGATTGTGTCCAAGGTTGAATGACCCCTAGAACTGAGTGCATCTTGCTTCCTTTATAGGGGAATTGTTGTTTAAATTGTTGAGAAGCTAAATCTTCTAAAGTTGTTGCTTGTTCAGTAGTTGGCTTGTCTGATAAAATTGTTATATCAGATTTCTTTTGTTCTTCTGCCTCTTTGCTAGCCTTAGTTTTCTCTTCATTTATTTTTCTTGCTTCTTCCGCAGCAATGCGTTCTTTTTCTTTTGATTCTGATTGTGCTATCTTTTCTTTTTCTTTTGATTCGCTAGCTTCTTTTGATTGCTGAATTTCGGAAGATGATAATGGTTTTTCTGACGACTCGGTTTTCTTAGACTCGGTTTTTTCTTTAGAATCAGAATTTGTTTGAGTTTGTCCTGTTGGCAAAAATCCCATTATCAATACTGAAAACACAACTATAGCTATTGAAATGTTTCTGTTTCGTTTGTTCGGTTTTTTTCTAGCAAAATACCAGATACCAACACAGCCTAGAATAAATAGCAATCCTAACAAAGTTTCCATTTCTTTTCCTCATTTCTGATATAATAATTTCGTGATAGTTCATTCACCCTAGCCGGAGCGGCAACTCCGACTGGGGTATTATTTAAATAATCACACGACCGATAAAATTAATATCCGAATTTTCAAAGTTAAATAGTAAATCCGTATAATCTTTGTTCAGAGATACTAATCTAAGTATTTTTGTTTCTTCGTATACATAGACTTTCTTTATATAAGCTTCACCATCTACCTCGACCACATAAATTCGACCATTTTGTATAGTGTCTGTACCTTGTTTAAATTCGTCCACATACACAATATCCCCATCATCGAACAACGGCTTCATAGAAATCCCCGCTATTTTAAATATCCAATCATGTTCTGGCGCATCTGCTGGAACTTCTACTACATCTTTATCTGCTTCATAGTAGTTTAAAATCCCAGTACCAGCTGATAAGTACGCCTGCACCTCTTCACGGTTATTTTGAATAGGGAATTGAACCACATTGCTATTTTGTTCTTCAAGTTGCTGTTCGGCGAAGTTGTAGACTTTGGCTTGCCTTGGTTTTTCTAATTGATTGTAGATTGTTTCGATGGAAGGAACATTATCGTCTTCCCAACCCATTAAAAAAGCTGGAGTTGTTTTCAAAATTTCTGCAATATCACCAAGAATATTAGTAGGCAATTTTTCGATATCGCCTTTTTCATATCTAAAGATAGTGGATCTAGAAACTCCAAGCTTTTCCGCAACGACATCAGCGCTTAATTTTAATTCCTTCCGCCTTAGTTTTATTCTCTCACCTATATCCATTTCTTTCACCTCTTGAATATATTATAAATTATATGTTGCAAAAACGCAACAAATTAAAATCGCAATAATGCAACTTTCGTGTTGACTAATATATTTCTGGGTGGTATATTTAGTTCAACAAGTCGCGATAATGCGACAAAAGAAAGGAGTGAGGTTCATGATCAACACAAACAAGTTAAAAGGTCTTATCGTAGAACGGGGCACTACTCAACAAGCAGTAGCAGATTCAATCGGAATCGATCGAAGTACTTTTTATCGAAAAATGAAAAAAGGTGGAGATTTCTCGATTGAAGAAGCAAAAAAAATGAAGCAAGAAATCCCGCTAACTGATCAAGAGGCAATCGAAATTTTTTTTGGTGGAAAAGTCGCATTTACGCTACAAAACAAACAAACAACATAAGAAGGAGGAGACAAAATGAATACACCACAAATTTTTAACTTTGAACAAAACGAAGTTCGAACTGTTTTAGTAAATGATGAACCATATTTTGTCGCTAAAGATTCAGCGGTAATTTTGGGATATAAAAGAACAGCAGATGCAATTAAACAACATGTTGATGACGAAGATAAAGGGGTCGGTGAAATACAGACACCTGGAGGCGTTCAAAGAATGACATTAATTAATGAATCGGGTCTTTATAGTTTGATTTTTAGCAGTCACCTCCCAAGCGCAAAAAAATTCAAGCGTTGGGTAACGAGTGAAGTCTTACCTCAAATCAGAAAGCACGGCATGTACGCAACAGATGAACTACTAAACAATCCAGACTTACTAATCGAAGTAGCAACCAAACTCAAAGAAGAACGTACGTTGCGATTGGTTGCCGAACAAAAGGTAGCTGAAATGCAGCCAAAGGTAAATTATCACGACATTATCCTAGCAAATAAAAGTGTTACGCCAATCAGTTTTATCGCTAAAAACTATGGTATGAGTGCAAGGCAAATGAACAAAATTCTGCATGATTTTGGCATCCAATACCGACAAGGCAAAGCGTGGCTGTTGTATGCGAAGTATCAAAACGAAGGATACACACATATCGAAATGGTGCCAGTGCAAGGAACAGACAATCTAAAACCGATTATGAAGTGGACGCAAAAAGGTCATTTGTTTATCTATGACTTTTTGAAGAAACATGACGTTTTACCATCAATTGAAACGCTTTTTGAATAGATCCGATATTATTTCGTATTACAAAATTAGATAGGAGGATAAATAATGACTGAAAAAATCGCCATAGCAGAAACCATCAAATTGCCTCAATTATCAATGCCAAAGGATGAAGCGATAAAATATTTCGGATTCGAAGGACATGAGTCTACATTTCAAAGATTGTTAGCAGAATTCAAAGTACATCCTGATTACAAAAAAGGTTATCGAGCACCGACATACAAAATTGTGCTGATAAACATCAATCTGTTTGATCAATTTTTGGATTGGAAGGACAAAAATAAATTTAAATAGAGGAGGCAACAGTATGAATGAAGTGAAAATTATTTCTGAATTAACTGGAATCTTAGTCAAAAATAATTTATCTGCTTTAGAAGCTCTAGAAGCGTTAGAAGAAACAAAGAAGGTATTTTTAGAAAGAAGCTGGCATATTGCTTCAGAGAAACAACATGCCATTAAAGATTAGTTATACATATCAATTATTGTAGTAATTGATTGTGTAGTTAGTATCAACGGTTGGTTTTTTTCAGTAATCTCGTTACGAAAAGCAAAAGAATGATCTCTATATTCTAGACTATCTTTTTCATCGTGACGATCAAAAATAAGAAATTTATTTTCAACCACTGCATTTAAAATTTCTGGATAAGACTTTTGCCAAGAATACCCAGTATTAGTGCATGTTTTTTCCAAGACGTTATTTGAAAAAGATATTTTATCGAAACCATCAACAAGAATTTCCGAACCATCATTAATACAAATATTAAGTGTAATGTCCATACAATTATCACCTCACTTTCTATAGTGAGTATACCAAAGAAGGAGGTAACAACATGAAAAAAATCAACCTTCAAACGATCCTGCTTTCGATAATCACAATACCAGTTTTTACGTTAGTCAATATTTGGCTGGCCTACGGTTACATTCTACTTTTCTTTTTAGTGATTGGCTGGGAAAAGAAAAAGCCGGCCGAGAGGGCTGACTAGGCTAGGTGATGGATCATTTGTTTATTAGGAAAGAAACTATTTGATCAACCCAGACTAGAAATTCGTAAATCTCTTTTGGAGCTGTCATTAGGCTTAAAAGAGTCATTACACCACTAATAAAAGCGAGGGTATTAAATTGAGAAGATTCGTTCGAATTGTCACTTTGTTTACTTTCTTGAATATTTTTTTCAGAGGAATAGTTCATTTGCTCCTCTTGCCGTTTGTAAACTTGCCGCAAGAGGCCTTTTATTTCGTTAATGTCATTAGCATATTGATTATTATCTTTTGCATAAACGGTAGATTTCGGACTAGGTTTATCAAAATCAGTGAACACATAATCTTCCTCTACATTGATAGTTTGAGAGGAATTTTCAAGCAGGAAAGATAAATTCTTAGACACGCCTTGTTGAAGAACATCGATTCTAAAATCGTATTTAGGAATATCCATAGTTGGTAATCTATATGATTTAGTAATGCCCGAAAAATCCCATTTAGGAACGCTAGCAGCAATTTGTTTTGCAATATTTGAACCTGGCAAATTTAGACCGTTTTGAATTGCTAAAAAAGAAGATGGAACCATTTTAGCAATTGTTCTATTTCTTTCTTCAACAGTTTTCATTAAAGGAGAATCAAAAATATGTCTAGAAGTAAGAAGTGAGTTTTGTTCCATGTATCTTCTAATGTTTTCAGATACAGGGTTCATTCCGTTAACAATAGCTAAAGTAGGGCTAATTGCATTTTTGATCATTTCAGAAGTAGCAATTAATTCTTTGGAGTAAGGAGATTCAGGAAAATCCATTTAAAAGCACCACCATTTTTTAAACCATTATATCAAATTGAAAGGCGGTGAAGGTGTGGAGTTTTCAACGGTAAATATTAACGAATTGAAAGAAGACAAAACATTATCCAAATTAGTTCCTGAAATGACAACTGATGAGTACGAACATTTTGTAGACAGCGTTAAAAAATCAGGTGTTCAAACACCGATTCATATTAGAAATGACATGACAATCTTAGATGGTAGGCATCGAGTGAGAGCGTGCAAACAACTTGGAATCATGGAAATTGAATGCTTGGTTCATAACTTCGATAAATCAGAATCAATTGAATTTGTAAGGGATACAGCGATTGAACGGAGAAATTTGACGCCAGTTCAAAGAGCGGACATCGTTTTAAGAAGTGATGATTTGATTGGCAAAATTCGCAATCAAGCGAAAGAAAATCAAGGCGCACGCAATGATTTAACTTCTAGGTCCTCGGACCCAAAAGTTAAACAATATAGTACTAGAAAAAAATTAGCTGATATTGCAGGGATAAGTGAGTCCACTATGAAACGAGTTATGAGAGCTAAAAAAGAAGATGAAGAACTTTATAAGAAAGTCGTATCTGGAGAGGTTAGCCCAAAAAAGTCAGAAAGAATTATCGTAGAAAAGAAGAAATCAAATGTGGTACCAATCAACATTCCTAAACCAATGACACCAGATGAAACAAAAATGTTGATGGCAGTTGAAAATTTGGACTTGAACTTCAACCAGATTATTCATTACGTGGATAATAACGGCGAAAAGTTGTATGACGCAATCTGTCAAACATATGAAGAAAGACCAGAATTTATGGAAAAAGCGCACACGGCATTACATCAATTATTAAATTTAATGGATGCATACAAAGGAGGAAAACACAATGACAAAACAATTTAATCCAAATAGTTACCCAAAAAGTATTTCACGTATTCCACTGACACAAATTAATGTTGCTGATTATCAACGAGTTGTACGTGAATCGACAGTAAGAAAAATTATCAATAATTTTGATCCGCGTGGATTAGGAAGTCTGTTAGTAAGCAAACGTGATGGTAAATATTGGGTCTTTGATGGTCAACATAGATTAAGAGCTTTGCAAGCATTAGGTGCCAAAACAGCAGAGTGCATTGTTTATGAAGGCATGACATATCTCGATGAAGCGAAAGCGTGGGATTATTTTAACCTTAAGTCGAGTCGGGCGACTCGTTTGGATCAGGCAAACGCTGAAATTAAACGAGGGGATACATTCGCTATTGCCTTAAATAAAACAGTAGAAGAAACCGGGTTATCAATTGATTACCAACAAACAGGTCGTGACGGTTATATATCAGCATATATTGCATTAGAAAAAATATATAAAGAATATTGTCGGGACAGACTACAAAAAACTTTACGTTTCATCAAACAAGTATTTGGACTACCAAGAAAAGCATTTCAACGTTCAATGATGATCGGAATGACAGAATTCTTTGTTAGATATGAAAAAAATCCGAAATTTGACCAACGCTTCCTAGAAAAAAGATTGGTAAACAACGGATTACAAGTATTGCTAAATTTAGCTACTCGAAACAAGAAACAATACAACCAAACACTTGAAGAAGCAACTGTTTCAGCCTTACTTGAATTATACAACAGTAATAAAAAATTTGAAAATCGTTTGAGATAATTAAAAGCTCACTACGCCGGCAAGCAATTAGTGAGCACAAAAATGATAATTATGAAAGGAGTATAACATGCTTAGCTCAAAAGAAAAAGTACAGCTAGACGACTACATCACAAAAGCTCCTGATGAAGAAATGAAGCCAGTCAAAAATGGGTTCAGAAATACTGAGTTAAAACAGAATGTTGAATGTAATCAAGATGATAGTGAATCACCTGTTTTTAATACAGATACAATCTGGCACTTGAAAATTGAAACTGAAATAAAAACTAAAGAGTTCTATCTACTCTTTGAAAATGTGCAAGAGACACTTGATCTTTTTGAAGAAGAAATTAAGAGAGCGGAGCTTGTGAGATATAAAAACGGTAAGGACTTCAAAAAAGAAATGGAGGAACTATACGGTGAGTGAAGAAAAAGAAATGAGTTTCCACGAGAAATATTGTCAGCTCGTAATGAAACTGAATACGCCAAAAGACGTTAAGAATAACTTTGCAGGTTTTGATTATCGGACAGCAGAAGGAATTTTAAAGGCAGTTAAATTAGTATGTATCGAGCTTAAACTTAAAAATATTGTCGTCATAACTACTGAAGAAGTCGAGTTTAAAGAAGGACGGTTTTACAAACGTGTGACCGCAACTATTACTGACGGAATAAATAAATACACGTCAACATTTAGCGCACGAGAGCCTGAAAGCAAGCCTAAAATGGACGAATCTCAAGTAAGTGGTTCGGCTTCTACTTATGGTAGAAAATACGCTTTACAAAACTTGCTGATGATTTCTGATGACGTAGATCCTGATTCGCTAGATAACAGCAATGAAGGTTTACCGAAACCAAAACAAGCCAGCGAAGTTCAAATGAAGGCGGTCAGCGAACATGCCATGAAGCTGGCTAACAAACTTAATGAAGAGCCTAAAGCTTTTTGGAATCGTATTACGACGAATAAATTTGGGAAAAGTTTGGATTTGAAGAAAATGGATACCGCTCAAATGGCAACTTTGAACAGATACATGAACGAACTTGAAAAAGCCTATTCGAAGAAGTGATCAGCATGAACAACCTTTCTTATCTGACAAAAATAACAAAAATTTCTGGAAGGAAAATTGTTTTAGAACTCAAAGAAGAACTGAATATCGAAAGATTGAAGACGATTTTCAACGGTTTCAACGGCGAACGTCAGGCTGAAATATTCATCAAAGATCCACGTGGGTTTACACCGCAACAGAGACGCTTTGTGTTCGCTTTAATGCAAGATATATATATTCACACTGGCGAGCCGTTAGAGAGCCTTAAAGACGTGTTTTATTGGCAATTTCGCTACTTCACAGGCAAGAATATTAGTTTATCGAATGAGTCTGAGAGTTCAGTTGATGAAGTATCTACACTATCTGAATTGATACTAGATTTCATCTTTGAAAACGATATTCCATTTCGTGAAGGGTATGAGATACCACCACAAAACACACAATACTATTTTTATAAATGCGTAACGACAAGAACCTGTTGTATTTGCGGTAAAAAGAATGCTGATATTGACCATTTTGATAAAGCTTTGGGAAGAAGAAAGCGAAGTGAGGTAGACCACACAGAATTTAATTTTGCAGCACTTTGTAGAACCCACCATCAAGAAAAGCATCAAATCGGAATTGCAGCATTTAAAAATAAACATCACGTAATTGGCATTAAGCTAAGTCAAGAAGAAATCAAAAAATTAAGGATTGGAGGATAAAAATGGACAGTATTAAAAGAAGTTATTACGCAATAATACCCGCAACTGTTAGGTATGATACACGTCTTATGCCTAATGCCAAATTGCTCTACGGTGAGATAACTGCTTTGTGCAATGAAAAAGGTTATTGCTGGGCAAGTAATGATTACTTTGCAGATTTATACAACGTAAAGAAAGAAACAATATCGCGCTGGGTCAGTGATTTAGAGT
>NZ_BCQF01000012.1 GCF_001544295.1 Enterococcus pseudoavium NBRC 100491 | reverse complement strand
GAAAACTAAACGCATGGTTCCGTGGTGTAGGGGTTAACATGCCTGCCTGTCACGCAGGAGATCGCGGGTTCAAATCCCGTCGGGACCGCCATGCGGGTGTAGTTTAGTGGTAAAACCACAGCCTTCCAAGCTGTTGTCGCGAGTTCGATTCTCGTCACCCGCTTTAGTTTTTAAGAAGGGCCTATAGCTCAGCTGGTTAGAGCGCACGCCTGATAAGCGTGAGGTCGATGGTTCGAGTCCATTTAGGCCCATTAAAATCTTTTTGGTTTTTGGGGAAGTACTCAAGTGGCTGAAGAGGCGCCCCTGCTAAGGGTGTAGGTCGGGAAACCGGCGCGAGGGTTCAAATCCCTCCTTCTCCGTTTTTTTATTGTTATGGCCCGTTGGTCAAGCGGTTAAGACACCGCCCTTTCACGGCGGTAACACGGGTTCGAGTCCCGTACGGGTCATGCTGAGACGTTTAAAGACGTCTCTTTTTTTTGTATTCTAAAGGGAAATTTTTATAAATTTTCGGTATTATGACTTTTTTTTCGTGACAGTTGCCGTTTTTCTGTTATAATCGAGTCGTTGCAAGTTCCCGATAGGCTCTGGCAAAGTTCAGAGATTCCTTGTAACCGAATAAAAATTAGGGGGAATATTTATAATGGAAGAACGTCGTTTATTTACATCTGAGTCTGTTTCAGAAGGACATCCGGATAAGGTAGCAGATCAAATCAGTGATGCAATCTTGGATGCAATTTTAGAAAAGGATCCAAAGGCCCGCGTTGCATGTGAAACTTCTGTAACGACCGGACTTGTTTTAGTTTTTGGTGAGATTTCGACTTCAGCGTATGTTGATATTCAAAAAGTTGTTCGTGAAACGATCAAACGGATTGGCTACACAGAGTCTCGCTTTGGTTTTGATGGAGACAATGTGGCTGTATTAGTAGCAATCGATGAACAATCACCAGATATCGCTCAAGGGGTGGATGATGCTTTAGAAACTCGTGGTAAAGATGAATTATTAGATGATATCGGTGCGGGGGACCAAGGCTTGATGTTTGGTTTTGCTGTGAATGAAACACCTGAACTGATGCCTTTACCAATTTCTTTAAGTCACCATTTAGTAAAACGCTTGGCCGATTTACGTAAATCAGGTGAAGTAGCTTATTTCGGACCAGACGCGAAGTCCCAAGTAACGGTTGAATATGATGAAAATGGTAAACCACTGCGCGTGGATACTGTTGTTATCAGTACTCAGCACAATGATGCCGTAGATAATGAAACCATTCAAAAAGACGTGATGGAAAAAGTTATCAAACATGAGATTCCTGCCGAATTATTGGATGAAAAAACAAAATATTTTATCAATCCGACAGGCCGTTTTGTTATTGGTGGTCCTCAAGGGGATGCCGGCTTAACCGGACGTAAGATTATCGTTGATACGTACGGTGGGTATTCACGTCATGGTGGTGGTGCCTTTTCTGGAAAAGACGCAACCAAAGTTGACCGTTCGGCTTCTTATGCGGCGCGTTACATTGCGAAAAATATTGTTGCTGCTGGATTAGCTGAAAAAGTAGAAGTTCAACTGGCTTATGCCATTGGTGTGGCTCAACCGGTTTCTATTTCAGTCAATACATTTGGCACGGCAAAAGTTTCTGAAAACGCATTGATCGGGGCAATCCGTGAGAACTTTGATCTGCGTCCAGCAGGAATTATTGAAATGCTTGATCTATTACGCCCAATTTACAGTGATACAGCCGCCTATGGTCATTTTGGCCGGACAGATGTTGATCTTCCTTGGGAACATTTAGATAAAGTCGATGGACTGAAAAAAAGTTTAGATATAGTATAAATCGTACAGACATAAATTTTTATGGAGTTCACGAGGCGGTTTCGATTGGTCGTAGGATCAATGGAACCGTCTCTTTTTTATTTACTAAATAAATTTATAATGGTTAACGAGATTTGGAGGGAAATATGGAAAGAAAAACAAATGTTAAAGTTGTGACGGTGGGGATTTTTATTGCCACATTTATGTCAGCAATCGAAGGAACAATCGTAACGACAGCGATGCCGACGATTGTCGGGACGTTGCATGGACTTGAAATCATGAATTGGGTTTTTTCGATTTATTTGTTGACCAATGCAATGATTACACCAATTTACGGTAAGTTGGCTGATAAGATCGGACGCAAACCGATTTTTATTGTTGGAATTTTATTATTCGTTTTTGGTTCAGCATTATGTGGGATGTCTAATGAGATGCTGACCTTGATCATCGCTCGAGGAATTCAGGGGATCGGTGGTGGTGCGATCATGCCAGTTTCATTGACAATCATTGCGGATCTTTATGATATTGAGCAGCGAGCCAAAGTATTGGGGCTAACGAGTGCGGCTTGGGGCATTGCCAGTGTCTTTGGTCCCTTGGCTGGTGGGCTGATCGTGGATACAATCGGCTGGCACTGGATCTTCTTTATCAATGTTCCAATTGGTTTAGGGTTGATTGGTTTGTTGCAATATTTCTTTATTGAAGAGAAAAAAATCCGACAATCTAAGAAAATGGATCTTTTTGGGAGTTTATTTTTGATTTTGACGTTAGTGAGTTTATTATTGGGCTTTCAATTATTAGGTGATAACGGTATTTCACTGGCAGTTTTAGGTTTGTTTGTGTTGAGTAGCCTATCCTTATTTCTTTTTATTCGAACGGAAAAACGCGCGGAAGACCCAGTAATCAATCTGAATTTATTCAACAATCATATTTTCACTAGTGTCAATATCGTAGCAGCTTTGATTAGTGGCTTCTTAATGGGACTAGATGTGTATATCCCCATGTGGATGCAAGGTGTTTTAGGCAAGCATGCGGGACTTGGTGGATTAGCTTTAGCACCAATGTCAATTGTTTGGATGTATGGTTCTTTTTTATCAGGCCAGTTATTGCGCAAGCATGCCGCTAAACGGATCATTTTGATTGGACTAAGTATTATTTTACTAGGTGGTGGTATATTATTAGCACTCCCACAACAGAGTCCTTTTTGGCTATTTTTCTTTATTACTGGTATTTTAGGCATTGGATACGGCTTAGCTGTGACTACAACGACAGTCGAAGCTCAAGCTAGTGTGCCCAAGGAAGAAATCGGTGTGGCGACCTCATTCAATACTTTATCGCGGACGATTGGACAGACGGTGATGGTTTCAATCTTTGGAATTATTTTGAATATTGCTAACAGCCGCCAATTAGTGGAAGCAGGAGTTCTCGAACACGACATCATGAATCGCTTGATCAATCCCCATACGGCCTTACAGATCGAAACTACGCTGCGGACCGAACTACGGACGATTTTATTTAATAGCTTACATTGGGTTTATTTGGCCGGGTTGGTGTTGATTATTTTAGCTTTGTTCTTTACTTTAATGGTTGGCAAACACCCTAGACGTGTTAAACTAAACAAATAGTAAAAGAATGGGAGGAATCTGGCTGAATGGCTTTTTTACAAGTAAATGTTTATTCGAATGTTTTACAAATGGAAGTGGCCCTGAATGTAATCTTGCCGCAGACTACTCGTAAAACGATTGGTACGGAAACGGCAGGGGTGACCGAGGATGTGCCGGTTTTATATTTGCTGCATGGTATGGGTGGAAATCATAGCGTTTGGGAACGTCGGACCTCGATTGAACGCTATGTGGCAGAATATCAATTGGCGGTGGTGATGCCGTCAACAGATTTAGGTTTTTATACCGATACGACCTATGATATGAAGTATTGGACGTTTGTGGCAGAGGAATTACCGATAATTGTTCACGAGCTTTTTCCACAAATCACTCAGCAGCGTGAGAAGACATTTGCTGCGGGATTATCAATGGGCGGCTATGGTGCATTGAAATTGGGCTTAGCCAAGCCAGAAAATTTTGCAGCGGTGGCCTCTTTATCGGGCGCAGTGGTGCTAGCAGATATTGAAAGCCTGCTCTTAGTTCGAAATGAAGCTTATTGGACGGGGATTTTTGGGCCGTTGGAGCAAATTCAAGGTTCTGCAAATGATCCGCTTTATTTATTGGATCAATTGGTGGCTAGTGGCAAAAAGGCGCCACGTTTTTTCTTAGCCTGCGGGACTGAAGATGAGCTTTATCCAGCAAGCCAATATATGGCTCGTAAGATGTCAGAAAAGAATTTGGCTGTCACATTCGAAGAGGGGCCAGGAAAACACGATTGGAACTTCTGGGACAACTGGATTCAACGCGTCTTGGAATGGTTTAATGAAAAAAATGACTGATCGAAAATTGATCAGTCATTTTTTTTCTACGCATAATAAAATCGGGGGATTATTTTTTTGATTGATGAATTGGTAATTTAAGACACTGAATTGCTCTTGTGGTAAGGCTTGGCAATAGTCTAGAACCTGATTCTTTTCAGCTTCGCCACCAGGATGGCCATAGTAAATAACGACGATCATACGGCCACCAGTTGTTAAGCGTTTTAAAATAGCTGCCATCGCCTGTTTAGTAGTTTCGGGTAACGTGATGATTTCTTTATCGCTTTTAGGAAGATAGCCTAAGTTAAAGATTGCAGCTTTGATGGGCTGCTCCACTGCAATTTTTTCTGTAATCGTCTCGTGACCGGCAAGATAAAGCGTTGTGCGTGCTGCCAGTGAACCTAATTTTTCACGAGTATTTTCCAGCGCTTGTGCTTGGATATCAAAAGCATAGACATGACCGGTGTTGCCGACACGTTCAGCAAGAAAGAACGTATCGTTGCCATTTCCCATGGTTGCATCAATGACCTGGTCTCCTTCAGCAACTATTTCTTGTAGCAATTGATGACTAAAGTGCAGAGCGGTTAGTAGCATGGACAAATCCCTTTCTTACTGTAAATTTTCCTTGATAGGAGTCTCGCTTAAGCATTTCTTGGTCAATCGCATTTAAAACTTCCCATTTTTTTAGGCTCCACATCGGCCCCACCAAAGAGTCCCACGGGGCGTCTCCCGTTAAGCGATGAATAATAATCTCTTGGGGAATCAGCTCCAACTGGTCGCAGATGACTGAGACATAATCCGCTTTACTCATCAATTGTAGGCGACCTTCTGCATAATCCCGCAACATTTTTGTATTCCGCATCAAGTGCATCAGATGGAGCTTGATCCCTTGGATATCAGAATCTAGGATTGTTCGCCGGACATTTTCCCGCATCATTTCTAAAGATTCTCCGGGTAAACCATTGATTAGATGGGTACAGACCTTGATATCATGTTTGCGCAACCGAGCGACGGCATCGACATAAGTCGGATAATCATGGGCTCGGTTAATTAAATCACTGGTATGTTCGTAAGTTGTTTGCAAGCCAAGTTCCACCCATAAATACAACCGTTGGTTTAATTCGGCTAAATACTCAACCACTTCTGGGGGGAGGCAGTCAGGGCGTGTTCCCACTGATAAACCGACGACCCCGGGGAGGTTAACAACTTGCTCGAAACGCTCGCGAATGACCTCAACTGGGGCGTGGGTATTGGTAAAGTTTTGAAAATAGACGATATATTGTTCAACGTGGGGCCATTTTTGATGCATTAGATCAATTTCTTTATGGAATTGCTGCGGCAGTGGATCACTGGGAGCGACGATCATATCGCCAGAACCAGAAACACTGCAAAAGGTGCAGCCACCGTGGGCCACTGTACCGTCACGATTGGGACAATCAAATCCACCATCAACAGGAACTTTAAAGATCTTGCCACCAAATTCTTGTCGCAATGCGTAATTCCATGAATGATAGCGTTTGGTTGGGTCATCACTATATTGAAAAGTCATTTATCTTCTCCTAATTGCTTTTAGATCGTAAGCTAATTTTTTCTGTGTGTAATATGGATAGCTAAAGAATAGCCAGCTGCTACCAAAGAGCACGCCACCTAAAACATCGCTAGGGTAATGGACGCCGAGATAGATTCGGCTAATGACGATGCTGAAAATCAACAGACCAACGATAATTTGAGCGATCAGACGGGGGGTTTTATCTTTAAAGAAGAGCCCCATCACAAAGATCAAGGTACCGAACAATAAGGTGCTGGCTGTTGCGTGACCACTGGGGAAACTAAAACTATGTTCTGTCACCATGTGTGGCAAAATTGTCGGTCGGGACCGTTGGAAAAAGATTTTTAATAGATGGTTGCCGGCTCCGCTGACTAGGACCATACTGATCGCCAGCCAAAGGGCCGTAACCTTTTGTTTATTAAAATAGAACAAACCGACGAAAACGAGGGTTAATAAGACGACGGTAATGGGATTGGCGAATTTCGTCACCCAGAGAAAATAGCCGTTCATTTGAGGATAAAGGTGATGCACTCCCTGAATGATCCGGCGATCGAAGCCGACGAGTGTTTCTGGATAAAAGCGGACGATGTAGCACAAAGCAGCAAAAAACAATAACGTAAAACTGCCAATTAATTGGTAGAGTGATTTATTTTTCATATAATGTTCTGATTCATCCTTTCTAAACAGAAGTATTATATCATGTTTTAAATCGGGCACAATTTTTTCCTGCGTTTCTTAAAGGGAATTCAATTGAATTCTATTTTGTAATCTGCTAAGATTAACTTACTTTAATATGATTGCTGGGAAGAGGAGTAGTAGAAACGAACGCATTTCAGAGAGCGCGCGGAGCTGAGAGCGGGCATGCGAGACCTTCGAACTTACCTTTGAGCATGATCGCTAGATCCGGTTAGAGACCGTTATTTCGTATGAGGTCTGTCTTTAGACAGATAAAAATAGGTGGTACCACGTGAATAACGTCCTATGAAAGTTTTTTTGAGAACTTTTGTAGGGCTTTTTATTTTTAAATAAATCCCTCGTTATTCGTTCTAAACTAGACTTTTAGTCTGTTGAAAGAAACAAAATAAGTTTATCTAAAAGTAGGAGGAGCAACATGAGTTACGATCACAAAGCGATTGAGAAGAAATGGCAAAAATATTGGGCAAAACACAATGTTTTCAATACCCAAGATGATCCTGAAAAACCTAAGTTTTATGCATTGGATATGTTCCCTTATCCCTCTGGACAAGGATTACATGTCGGACATCCAGAAGGGTATACAGCGACTGACGTGATCTCACGGATGAAGCGGGCGCAAGGCTATAGCGTATTACATCCAATGGGCTGGGATGCTTTTGGCTTACCAGCGGAACAATACGCACTGGATACAGGAAATGATCCAGCTGAATTCACAAAAAAAAATATTGAAACCTTCAAACGTCAAATTAATTCACTGGGCTTTAGTTATGACTGGAATCGGGAATTAAATACAACGGATCCAGAATATTACAAATGGACCCAATGGATCTTTGAACAAATGTATGAAAAAGGTTTGGCCTATGAAGCAGAAGTTGCTGTGAACTGGGTACCTGAATTAGGGACCGTTATTTCCAATGAAGAGGTCATTGATGGCAAGAGTGAGCGGGGTGGTTACGATGTCATTCGTAAACCAATGCGTCAATGGATGCTGAAAATCACGGCTTATGCGGATCGCTTATTAGATGATCTAGAAGAACTTGACTGGCCGGAAAGTATCAAAGAGATGCAACGTAATTGGATCGGCCGTTCGATTGGGGCGAATGTCAGCTTCAAGATTGAAAACAGCGAAGAGACCTTCACCGTCTTTACAACACGTCCAGATACATTGTTTGGTGCAACTTATGCTGTTTTGGCACCAGAATTAGAATTGGTCCAAAAAATTACGACACCGGAACAAAAAGCAGCAGTCGAGGCTTACATCGAAGAAGCATCCAAAAAATCAGATTTGAAGCGAACAGATCTAGCAAAAGAAAAAACAGGGGTCTTCACTGGGGCCTATGCCATCAATCCAGTCAACGGTGAAAAAATGCCGATCTGGATCGGTGATTACGTACTAGCTTCTTACGGAACTGGTGCCATCATGGCTGTGCCAGCACATGACGAACGTGACTATGAATTCGCCAAAACATTTGGCTTGTCGATTGTGCCTGTTTTAGAAGGCGGTGACGTAGACAAAGAAGCCTTCACTGGTGATGGTCTACACATCAATTCTGAATTCTTAGATGGCTTGAATAAACAAGAGGCCATCGATCAAATGGTTGCATGGTTAGAAGAGCACGATTGCGGGAAGAAAGAAATCAGCTATCGTTTACGCGATTGGTTATTCTCACGTCAACGTTATTGGGGCGAACCAATCCCGGTTATTCATTGGGAAGATGGAACGACTGGTCTAGTTCCTGATTACGAATTGCCGTTAGAATTACCGAAAACAACCGACATTAAACCAAGCGGGACTGGCGAATCACCATTAGCTAATATTGAAGAGTGGGTCAATGTGGTCGATCCGGTCACTGGTAAAAAAGGCCGTCGTGAAACCAATACGATGCCACAATGGGCCGGTAGTTCATGGTACTACTTACGTTTTATCGATCCCCATAACAAAGAAGCCTTGGCCGATTATGATAAATTGAAGCGCTGGCTACCGGTAGATCTTTACATTGGTGGAGCAGAACATGCAGTGCTGCATTTACTATACGTTCGTTTCTGGCATAAATTCTTGTATGATATTGGTGTCGTACCAACTAACGAACCGTTCCAAAAACTTTATAACCAAGGCATGATTTTAGGTCAAAGTTTCCGGGACAACCGTGGGGCTTTAGTACCAACGAATATGGTTGAAAAACGCGATGGTAAATGGTTCAGTATTGAGACTGGTGAAGAACTGGAAGAAGCACCAGCTAAAATGAGTAAATCACTGAAAAATGTCGTAAATCCTGACGATGTGGTTGAACAATATGGTGCAGATACTTTGAGGATGTATGAAATGTTCATGGGGCCATTAGATGCTTCGATTGCTTGGAGTGAAAATGGATTAGAAGGTTCTCGAAAATTCTTGGAACGCGTTTGGCGCTTAATCGTTGACGAAGATGGCAAGATGCGGGACCATATCACGACACTAAATGATGGCTCATTGACGAAAGTTTACAATCAAACCGTTAAAAAAGTCACCGAGGATATGGAAAATCTTCACTTGAATACTGCAATCTCTCAATTGATGGTCTTCGTGAACGATGCATACAAAGCGGAAGCCTTGACGTATGAATATGTGGAAGGTTTCGTCCAATTGTTAGCACCACTAGCTCCTCATATTGCCGAAGAATTGTGGGCGATCTTAGGCCATGAAGGCGGGATTTCTCATGTAGCGTGGCCAACTTATGACGAGGATGCGTTAGTGGAAAATGAGATTGAAGTGATCTTGCAAGTCAATGGCAAAGTCCGTTCGAAAGTCATGGTCGCAGTTGACCTAGGCAAAGATGAATTGGAAAAACTAGCGCTAGCTGATGAACATATCCAACGAAATATCGAAGGGAAAACCGTTCGGAAAGTGATCGTTGTACCAAACAAATTAGTAAATATTGTGGCTAATTAATGGCCAATGGTTTTTTAGAACTCCGCAGATTTTGCGGAGTTTTTTTTTATCCAAAACGACAGTCAGAAAAAAATAAGACGAGGACTCCTCCAAATATGCTAAGATGAAACAAAAAGAAACGAGGAGAACTTATGGGAAGATTGACTGAAATGTTGGGCATTCAATATCCAATATTACAAGGTGCAATGGCCCGGATTGCTCGTTATCCGTTAGCCAGCGCCGTATCAGAAGCTGGCGGATTGGGAATTATTGCAGCTGGTGGGTTAAGTGCAGCAGAATTACAGGAACAAATTCGAGCGACTAAGCAACGGACAAGCAAACCTTTTGGCGTGAATTTAATGCTACAAATGCCGAATATCTCAGAACAAGTGAACGTGTTGATTCGCGAGGGCGTAAAGATCGTCACAACGGGCGCGGGGACGCCCCAGCCGTATCTGAAACAGTTGAAAGCAGCCGGTGTTAAAGTTTTTCCGGTAGTTCCCTCCGTAAAAACAGCGAAAAAGATGGAGGAGCTGGGTGTTGACGGAGTGATCGCTGAAGGTCTGGAAGCCGGAGGACATATTGGAACAGTGACGACGATGGCTTTGGTTCCGCAAGTTGCACAGGCAGTAACGATTCCAGTCATCGCAGCTGGGGGCATCGGTGATGGTCGAGGGATGGCCGCGGCGTTTGCCTTAGGTGCTTGTGGAGTTCAAATGGGGACTGTTTTTTTAACGGCAGTAGAATGTCCGATTCATGAAAATTATCAACAAGCTATTCTACAAGCGGATGACACAGCGACAACCGTTCTGCAAAAAACGCATGGTGGATCCCTGCGGGGATTGCAAAACCAACTGACGCTAAAGAATCCAGCTGAGGCATTTTCACTAGCGGCCTTAGAACGAGCAGCAGACAGTGGGGATATTCAAGGTGGTATCGTAATGGCGGGACAAATCGCCGGTTTATTCCAACAAGTGAAACCAGTGGAGACATTAATTACAGAAATTTACACAGAAGCACTGGAAGTTGCTCAAAAAATAAAAATAGACTAACGGGATACCCCCGTTAGTCTTTAATAAATACTTCCGCTAAATGATAATCGCCTTCATAAGGGAGATTTTCACCCTTCACCGTCATGTATTTATCAGTCCCCTTACCAGCTAAAATGATGGCATCATTGGGACCGGCTTGTTGAATCGCTTGTTGAATTGCTTTTTTACGATCAGCTTCAAAATGAACTTGAACGTGGTCATTTTTGATTGCTTGACTAATTTCGTCAGCGATTTTTTGCGGATCTTCAAAGTTAGGATCGTCGATAGTCAGCACTGCGACATCCGCATATTCGCCAATCGCTTGACCTAAGCCTTCGCGGCGGGACTCGGCTTTGTTGCCGGTAGAGCCGGTAATGACCAAAATTTTGCCAACTGGGTGCTGTTCTTTGGCAAAAGCCAATAATGATTTCATGCTCAAGTAATTATGGGCGTAATCTACATAGATATGGGCACCATTAGGTTTTAGTAACAGGTTCATCCGTCCAGGAACTAGTGCCTCAGCTAAGCCTTGTCGTCCGGCGTTTTGGTCGGCTCCGACTAGTGCGCTAGCTAAGAGCGCCGCCGCAGCATTTTCTTTGTTGAAGTCACCGGCTAATAAAATTTGATAGTCGCCGTTTAAGTTCAAGCGGTCCTGTGTTCCAGCCAAGGCAAAGGCTAAAGGATGTTCTAAAGGTTGGACCTGATAATCGGCAGCTTGATTTCCATAGGTGATCATCGGAATATTTTGTTTTTCGGCCAATTCGTGCAATAGATCAAAATGATCAATCTCATGCTGCAAAATGATTTGTCGCGAATGGGTCACTAATTGACGCTTACAATAGAAGTAATCTTCAAAAGTCGGATGTTCGATCGGTCCGATATGGTCAGGTGAAATATTTAGAAAAATACCCACATCGAAGATCAAACCATAGACCCGCGCTACTTTATAAGCTTGGGAAGAAACTTCCATCACTAAATGGGTCATCCCATTATCCACAGCTTCTGCCATCATCCGATACAAGTCAAGGGATTCCGGCGTCGTCAGTTTTGATTTAAAAAAGGTGACACCGTCTAAAGTGGTATTTAAGGTCGAGAAAAGTGCGGTTTTTTTATTCGTCGAGATATCTAAGATTTGTTTTGTAAAATAAGCAACCGTCGTCTTGCCTTTCGTTCCGGTGATGCCAATCAGCTTCAATTTTTCTTGCGGGTAATCATAGAAAGCCATGCTTAAAACGGCGAGCGCTTTGCGAATGTCTGTTACGATAATCGCTAACTCTGCTGAAACTTCATAGGGTTGCTCAGCGATGTAACAAGTTAAGCCGTCTGCTAGCGCTTGTTCTAAAAAGCGTTGTTGGAAATTGTTGCCTTTACAGAAAAAAAGTGTATCAGCATCAACCTCGCGTGAATCATAAGAAATTTTGCTAAATGTTTTGTCAAAAGGAGCGTTTAGCGTCCAATTATTAGGTGTGATGAATTCCCGTAAAAGATCTTCTTTTTCAAGAATCTGTTGAACTTGGGTAAGTGTCAGCATATCGAGACCTCCAATATATAGTCTAGGCTATTATAGCATAGCTCAGAAATAGAAAAAGGAAAGAGTGATTGTCAGGAGCTGCTTTTAGCTTTACTATATAGAAAGGAGTATTTTTGAAGGAGGAGACCATGAAAAAGATACAACCCAGTGATCTGACTTATCAGGAAAAAATGATTCAAGGGTCTGCTTGGCTATCTGTGGGAAATATTTTTTCCAGATTGCTTGGCGCCATTTATATTATTCCTTGGTATGCTTGGATGGGGGAAAATGCCCGTGCGGCGAACGGTTTATTTAATATGGGTTATACTTTTTACGCCTTGTTCATGATGATCTCCACCGCAGGACTGCCAGGAGCAATTGCCAAACAAATCGCTCGCTATAATTCGCTGGGGGAGTATCAAACGAGCCGCCGCTTATTTATCAGAGCGTTACAGGCGACGGCAGTCTTAGGGATCTTCTTCGGCGGATTAATGTTTTGGTCAGCACCATTCTTAGCCGCTTTATCAGGCGGTGGCCGCGCATTGATCCCAGTGATCCAAGCGTTAAGTATTGCAGTGATTGCCTTTCCTTGTATGAGTGTTCTGCGAGGCTACTTTCAAGGTCAGCAAGATATGCGACCTTCAGCCATTTCACAAGTAGTTGAACAAGCATTACGGGTTTTGTATATGCTGTTAAGTGTTTTTATCATCATGAAAGTGATGCATGGCGATTATTTGAATGCGGTGATTCAATCGACCTTCGCCGCGACAATCGGAATGATCGGTTCCTATGCTGTTTTGTTGTTTTACTGGTTTAAAGATCGCAAAGCCAGCGATTTGCAAGTTTCGCGCAGTTTAAATAAAGTGACGATCGATCCCCAAAAATTATTACTAGAAACTATTCGACAAGCGATCCCATTCATTTTATTAGGTTCCGGGATTACCTTTTACAAATTAATCGATCAACTGACGTTTATCCATACGATGAGCGCCCACACTAATTTTAGTCATGAACAATTAGTTGATCTCTATGCTCTATTCAGTGCTAATCCCGATAAGTTAACGATGGTAGTCGTTGCTTTGGGAACATCATTGGCCTTAACGAGCTTGCCGATGTTAACGGAACTATTTACCCAACAGAGACGAGTCGAACTGGCCAAACTGGTGAATACCAATATTCAGCTGTTCACTTTTATTATGTTGCCGGCGGTTACAGGGATGGTTCTCCTCGCCTACCCGTTGAATACCCTTTTCTATTCAGCCGATATTTTGGGTAGCCGGGTTTTAGTCGCTGCTTGTTGGACGGGATTAGTGGCTGCCTTATTTATGATGCTATCCACTACGCTGCAAGGAATTTCCCATAGCCGGATCGCTGTGAGGTATTGGTTAGCTGGCTTATTATTAAAGGCCTTGATTCAAGTTCCGCTGATTGAATTGTTGCAAGTCTACGGTCCATTAGTAGCAACGTTCATTGGCTTGAGCCTAACCTGTGGTTTGTGTCTATGGAAGCTGCGGCGGGTGGTTCCCACAAATTATCAGCTCGTTTTTCGCCGCTGTGTCTTGATTTTGCTGTTAACACTAATTATGCTGATAGTTGCACTGCTTACCCGTCAGTTGAGCTATCTGGTATTTGATCGCAACACGTGTTTTCAGGCATTCATCATCTGCTTATTGACCGCAGGAGTTGGCGGGTTTAATTATTTCTATTTAGCGTTAAAGATTCGCTTAGTCGATAAACTCGTTGGACCGCAGGCCAAAAAATGGCGGCGATTTTTACGAATAAAATAAGCAAGGTTTGCTCTTTCGGTAGGGCAACCTTTTTTGTATTTTCAAATAGTTACAGGTATACCCAGGACTTATTCGTTTTTATCTAATGGATCGCTAGTAAAAACTAATTAATTCATTTTCAATAAAAAATATTCGCAAAATAATTCAAAAAGAACAAAAAGAAAAGAAGCTTTTTCTTTACAAAAAGATTTCAATATTTCTGAAATTAATTTTTGTAACACAAGAAAAAAACAGTAATATTGATTGAAAGCCTTATAATTCAAGGATTTGTGGTCGTGTTCCCCCAAATGCTATATTTCAAAGTGACACACAAGGAAGTCTTTTGTTACATTGTTTTATGTTTTTGTAATGAATTGTCATAATAATTTTACCCATGAAATACAAAAGGATGATAAAGTAACTCTCGTAGTCATGAAGACAGTAAAAAGACATAGACAATTCGGAGGAAGTTACATAATGAAATTAGGGAAAACAATTCTTTTTAGTACAGTATTAGCAGCAGGTGCAGGTTTAGCGATGGGAGCTACGGATGCCCATGCATCAGAAACATACACCGTTGAAGCTGGAGATACTCTATCAAAAATCTCTCACAAGTTTGCTGGTAATGATAGTTTAGTTAGCGCAATTGCAAAAGCAAATAAAATCAACAATGTAAACATGATCTTTGCAGGTCAAGAATTAACCATTGATGGCGCTGAAAAAGCGGACAAAACACCTGTTAAAGAAGCAGCTCCAGTTGCTCAAGCAGCAGTTCAAGAAACAGCAACACCAGTTCAAGAAGCAGCACCAGTTCAACAAACTGCTCCAGTTCAAGAAGCAGCTCCTGCAACAACAGCAGCGACAACTTCTTCAGCTAAAGAATGGATTGCTCAACGTGAATCAGGCGGTTCTTATTCAGCTACGAATGGTCAGTATATCGGTCGTTACCAATTATCTGCTTCATACTTAAATGGTGACTACTCTGAAGCCAACCAAGAACGTGTAGCAGATCAATATGTAACTTCTCGTTATGGTTCATGGGAAGGCGCACAATCTTTCTGGCAAGCAAACGGCTGGTACTAAGATTTAGCATACTTATTCAGAGAGGATCAGAAATTGATTCCTCTCTTTTTTTGTTTTACAAAAAACCAGCGAAAACAGATAACAGCTCTGTTTTCGCTGGTTTTTTAATTACCAAAGTCCCGGCAATGCCTGGACGCTAATTGCTTGATTGGTAAAGGGATGTTGTAAATGTAATTCAAATGCATGGAGCATTAAACGCCCCTGCGGATTTTTACTATATAAAGGGTCACCAACTAGCGGGTGTCCGATACTGGCTAAATGCACGCGGATTTGATGGGTTCGTCCAGTTTCCAGCTGGCAATAAATCGCCGTTTGCTGATGCAATCGCTGAGCGATTTCTACATGGGTTAACGCGGCTTTCCCACCTTTAGGATCAATCCGGCGCTTTCTGCGGTCGTGGCGATCACGACCGATTTTTTTATTGATGGTCAGATCTTGTTTGATTGTCCCTTGGACGATTGCTTGATAACGGCGATAAATTTTTTTCTGTTCCAGCAAGCGTCCTAAAATCGGTAAGACAAAAGGGTTTTTGGCAAAGAGAATGGCTCCGCTAGTTTCTTTATCTAAACGATGAACCACATGAGGCTGTGCCTTTGGGGCTAGATAAGCGGCTAAATGATTTAATAGAGTATCTCGTTCTTCTGGCTGATTCGGGTGCGTCTTCATGCCGACAGGTTTATTAACGATGATCAAATGTTCATCTTCATAAAGAACCTTGATTTTTTGTTTATCACCTAATAGAATCTTTCGCTCAGGATAATCACTGGCCTCGAGTATAATCGTGATACTATCGCCAGGATAAACCATTTCTTGAAAATGGCGGGCTTCACCGCTAACTAAAATACCTTTGCGGATACGAATAAAATGGCGGACTTTTCGCGGAACCAGCCATTCTTTTTCTAGTAAATCTTTGACGGTCATCTCAGCAGTTTGGTCTGGTAAAGTCATGGTAAATTTCATTAAGTTACTCCTTGTAGATATATTTAATCTTAGAAAGGCCTCATCGGGCTTATTGTATCACTTTTAACGGATATTTAAGAAAAAAATCAGCTTTTCCTTGAGAACCCATGCTAGAATACTTCCAAGTGTGTATCAGTCTCAAGACCCAAGCATTGAATCGTTGCTTTGTGATACACTGAGTCTGAATTTTGGATAGAATGGAGATCAAAAAATGGATTTTCAGGAAATTTGGCGTAAATTTAAAAGTGGCGCGAAAGTTTTTGGGCAACAGCTTAAAAGCGGTACGAAGACTTTTTGGCAATGGATCAAGCCTCATTTACTTCGTTTTCACCACTGGCGCAAACGTATTTGGAAAAAATATCATATCAATAAAATCTTGCTTTTATTAACCCTTGTGGGTGTTTTGGTCATGAGTGTCTACTTATTTTTCTTAGCAAAGTCGGTTAATGTGGAAACCTTGCAATCTAGCTTAAAACAATCGACGGTCATCTATGATGAAAAGAACGAACAAGCGGGGTCACTTTATGGACAAAAAGGAACCTATGTGGAAAGCGATCAAATTTCGCCGTATTTAAAAGATGCGGTAGTTTCAACAGAAGATCGCAATTTCTATCAGCACCACGGCTTCGACATCAAAGGAATCGCTCGGGCAGCTTTAGGCTTAGTGACTTCTGGTCATATTACCGGTGGCGGAAGTACCTTGACTCAGCAGTTAGCCAAAAATGCCTACTTGAGTCTCGATCAAACATTGGAACGAAAAGCCAAGGAAATATTCATGGCAATCGAAATTGAAAAGAAGTACGACAAAGATCAGATCTTAACGATGTATTTGAACAATTCCTACTTTGGTAACGGGGTATGGGGCGTGCAAGATGCTTCACGAAAATACTTTGGTGTTGATGCCAATCAGTTAACGATCGGGGAAGCAGCCACGATTATCGGAATGCTGAAGGGGCCAAGTATCTACAACCCGATCGACAACTTAGAAAATGCCGTCAACCGTCGAAACACCGTGCTTTCAGTCATGGTGGAAAATGGTAAGCTGACAAAAGAACAAGAAAATCAAGAAGCAGCGGTGGATCTCGGCAGCGAGTTAAATGACACGTATTCTTCAGCCGATGCTGGTTATCGTTACCCTTCTTATTTTGATGCAGTCATTGATGAAGCCGTCGGACGTTACGGCATGTCGGAAAAGGATTTATTGAATAAAGGTTACAAAATCTATACCTCTTTAGATCAAGAGTATCAAAAACAGATGGAAGCCGTTTATCAAAATAATGCCAACTTCCCAGCTGATGCTGCTGATGGCGCAATGCCTCAGTCCGCATCTGTTGCGATGGATCCGAAAACGGGTGGCGTGCAAGCGTTGGTCGGTCGGCGCGGGGAGCATATTTTCCGCAGTTACAACTTTGCGACACAAATGCAGCGTTCCCCAGGTTCGACTATGAAACCTTTAAGTGTCTATGCACCGGCATTAGAAGCAGGCTATAAACCGGATAGCATCCTAAAAGATGAGCCTCAGTCTTATTATAAGGCCAAAAATTATGACGGTACTTTCCAAGGTGAAGTACCGATGTATCAAGCGGTCGCGCAAAGTTTGAACTTGCCGGCAGTCTGGTTGCTGCATGAAATTGGACTAAATAAAGGCTACAGTAAAGCGGAAGAATTTGGGATTCCATTGAGTAAATCCGATAAGTATTACGGTTTAGCATTAGGCGGTTTGGAAAAAGGGACTTCACCGATGCAGATGGCGGCAGCTTATGGCGCCTTTGCTAATGAAGGAAAAGTTTATGAACCGCATTTGATCACAAAGATTATCGATTCAACGGGCGCCGTGATCGAAGACAACAGCTCACCTAGATACGAACAAGTTGTTTCTAAAGAAGTTGCCAATGAAATGACCAGCATGCTTTTAGGGACCTTCTCAAATGGAACAGCCGCTCAAGCAGCACCAGCCGGCTTTACGGTAGCTGGTAAAACCGGAACGACCGAAACCAATTTTGATGCCAACAAGGTCAATGACCAATGGATTATCGGTTATACACCGAATGTTGTGATTTCAACGTGGTTAGGTTTTGAAAAAGTCAGTGAAACGCACTATCTGAGTGGAACGAGCGGTTCAGAAGTCGGTCAAGTTTTTAAAGCCGAAGCAGAATCAATCTTACCTTACGCGGGCCAGTACTCTTTTGAAGTAGCAGATGCCTATGCTACTGGTGGACAGGTGGTAGCGGCAGATCAAATCAATCAAGGTGCTGAAGACTCAGATGCAAGTAAATGGCGAGAAGAATTAAAAGATATTGGTGGTAAAGCAAGTGAAGGAGCAGCCAACTTTTTTGAAAAAGCCAAAGAAGGCGCCAATAAATTAAAAGAAAAAGGCCAAGAATTGTGGCAGCAATACCAACAAGGAAATTAGGGTGTGAACCCGTTTCCATTCGTGGTACAATAGAATGGTAACTTTTATAGAAAATGAGGGAATAAAAAATGGCAAATATTTATGATTCAGCGAACGGATTAGAACGCGAAATCCGCGAATTACCAGAATTTAAAGCTTTGGAAGAAGCTTTTGCAGAACTAAAGAAAAATGATTCTGCTTATGCAGCGTTTAAAGACTTCCAAGCTTTCCAACAAAGCTTGCAAGAAAAACAAATGCGTGGCGAAGACTTCAGTGATGAAGATGCTGAAAAAGCTCAAGCATTGGCAGAAAAAGTTCAACAAGAAGAATTGATCAATGAATTAATGGTAAAAGAACAAGCGTTTAGCGTGATCGTTAACGACTTGAACCGGATTATCATGACTCCAATTAGTGAATTATACGAAGGTTAATTAGCAACAATAGAGGTTGTGACAGAAGTTGCGACTGGAATACTGTTAGATAAAATAAGTGGGTATGACAAGCTTTTTGTCACACCCACTTATTTTTGTCTGTATTGTTTGAACAGCGCGGCTACTTTTGAACCGCATTGCTATTTTTTGTTAAAATAAATTTTTAAATTGATCGATCAAACCATCGAATTTTTCCGATTTAAGTAAGACCTTGGCTTTATCGTAATACTCCCCTAGTTCCTCTTTGTGGTCTTCGATAAATTCTTTGGCCTTATCAATATTTCCTTCATTCAATAATTCTTTGGCTTTTTTGATTAGTTCATCATTGTTCATTTATTGATTCCTCCTTCAGTTAAGTTTATTTTAGAGGATTTTGTTATAAATATCGAGGATTTACCTTTCTAAAATGTTAATTTGAATACGAACAAACTTTCGTTTTTTATGGTAAAATAAACGGGATAAGTTTCATTTTTAGTAGTAATGAGGGGGGATAAAATGAAATTTTTACATGCAGCGGATTTGCATTTAGATCGTTCGTTTGAAGGACTGACTAGCGTACCTGAAACGTTTCAAAAACGTTTGACGACAGCCAATCAAAAAATGTTGGAAAATATTATCGAGACGGCGCTAGTGCAGGCAGTGGATTTCATTTTGTTGGCGGGTGATACTTTCCATCAAAATCGACCAACCTTAAAAACACAACGTTATTTCTTTCAAGCCATGGCTCGTTTAGCTGAAGCAGATATCCCAGTTTTTATGAATTTTGGCAACCATGACTTTTATCAAGCGGAACGCTATTGGTTTGAATTTTCTGAAAATATCCACTTATTTACCGATGAAGCGGTTGAAACTAAAAATTTTACTACGAATGCTGGCGAAAAAGTCGCGATTACCAGTTTTAGTTACCAGCATCCGACGATTGAGACGGGGATGGTTGAAAAATTTCCTCGTAAAGGTGAAGTTGATTTTCAAATTGGGATGTATCATGGAGGCCAAATGCCTTATGCTCCTTTTCAGCTAACTGAATTAATGACTAAAGGCTATGACTATTGGGCGTTGGGGCATATTCATGTACCACAAGTCTTGGCTCAAAAACCTTATGTGATCTATCCAGGTACACCCCAAGGCCATACACAAAAAGAAACGGAACTAGCAGGGATAACCTTAGTTGAAACGCAAGGGAATCAGCTGCTGGCTCAGACGCTGCCAGTCGAAGCGATTCGTTGGGAGAAACGCAAAATCTCCTTAGCAGGCATTCGGCAGCCACGAGAAATCTTTCCCTTAGTGCGGCGGTTAAGGAGCGATTTGCCGACGCTATTACATTTAGAATTTAGTGAGGTCACAGGATTAGGGGAGGAGTTGGCTTATCAGATCAACTCAGGTGAGCTGTTAGAGGCTCTTCAAGCAGAAGTTTCAACAGAAATCTTACTATGGAAGCTCACATTGGCAGAAGTACCAGCGGAACGACCGTATTTGTCAGTTGAAAAAAAATTAGTAGAACAGTTAATTGCGACTTACCAGGAGCCGGAAATATTCAGTGACCTCTTGAGTGAACTGGAGCAAAATCCTCAGCTACACCCTATGCTAGATCAGGAATTTAGATCAGATGTGTTGTTGCAATTAAAAGAAAAAATAACCGATAATTATCGCTTTAGGGGGGCTGTAGATGTGGATTAAAAAAGCGGAGATCACTGGTTTTGGCAAGTGGCGTCAGCAAACTTTTTTATTTGAAGCAAAAAATCAGTTGGTTTATGGCTTGAATGAAGCGGGAAAATCAACTTTGTATCAGTTTATCCAAGCAATACTCTTCGGTTTTCCCACTAAGCGTAAAAAGGGGCAAGACTATACACCGAATGACGGGAGTGGCTTTGGTGGCCGGCTACTGGTTGTTCATCCAACTTATGGAACGGTGACTATCGAACGTTACAAAGCAAAAAATAAAGGCAAGGCCTTAGTTTGGTTGGAGGATGGTCAACAAGGCGGCGAAGAGTTGCTGGAAAAAATTCTTTATCCGCTGAATTTACAGCTTTTCCGCCAAGTATTTACTTTTCAACAGGAACAGCTACAACAACTAGAGCATTTAACCGAAGAAAATTTGCATGAGGCGTTGATTTCACTAGGCTTATCCGGCAGTAATGAATTATTTGAACAGCGGCTTCAACTGAAGAACGAGTATGAAAATCTTTATCGCCCCCGCGGTCGTAAGCAGCCGTTGAACCAAGCGCTCCAAACGTATCAAAGTCTGCAACAAAAAATCAAAGAAAAAGAAGAGCAAGAAGCCCATTTTCAACAATTGGTTCGTCAGGCGGAACAGGAACAGCGTCAAGTAACTCAACAAGCGATAGAAAATCGTAAATTACAGGAGCAACAATTACGGTTGGAGCAGCGGCGATTGAACTGGTCAGGGTATGCTGAGCTATTGGAATTACAAAATCAAGAACTGCATTCAGCCGCTAATCTGAAAGAGCAAGCCACGCTACAAGACTTCTATCAAGCGTATCAACAAACGATGAAAGAGCAGGAAAAACTTCACGCGGCCTTACAACAGCATAGTGGTAACCAAGAATCTGCGCGCTATTATTTCTATTTGGAAAATGAAACCTGCATTCAGCAATTATTAGCAGAAAAAGTTTCAGTCACCCGTATGCTAGACGAGGAACAACGAATTGCAGTCCAGCTTGCTGGGACAGACGAGGCACCTATAGAATGGCAGCAAAACCCACCCCGTCCTTTTACGGATGAACAGGCGATTCAACAGTTATTTGCACCACTGCAAGCGCAGCAAAAGACGGTAGAGGAACAAAAAATTCGTCTTCGTTTAGTCCAAGAACAACGAGATCAAGCGGAAAACAACTTGAATGCCTATGAACAAAAGCATCCCGAGCTGTTTGATCAGCAAAAGCAACTGCCGTGGTTCTTACTGGCCGCGGGAATCCTCTTGATCATTGCTTTTATTGTACCTCCGCCATTTCGTTATCTCCTCTTAGTTTTAGCTGTTGGTTGTGGAATTATTGGGGCATTGAAACAAAAGCCGGTCGACAAAGCAGCTTGGCAGGAAAAATTGGGGCAGTTAGATATTTATGAGGGGCAAGTGGTGAAGCTGAGCGATTCTATTGCCCAAGGTGAACAGCAAGTCACGCAACTATGGAATCAAATTCAAAATGAGTTACGGCAACGCAATTTGCCAAATGGCGAAAATGAATTTGTTGTGATCCGAGCAAATCAGCAAGCGCAAAGCTATTTAGCACAACGCCAAACACAGAGTGAGCTCCAGGATCGTCAGTTGGAATTGCGCCAAAAACTCATGCAGCAGGAACAGCATTTTGAATTTTTAGCAGATTGGCTGCCGCTGCAGGAAAAAAACTTGTCAGAAAAACTTGTAGTATTAGAGCAGTTTGCTAAAGAGATGGAGCAGATCCGTTTTGCGCAGACGTATCAGGAAAATACGGTATTGCAGCAACGGATCCATGAAACTCAAAAGCAGCAGCAAGTAATACTCGAGCAAAATCGACCGTTACTAGAAAAATTAGGTCTGGCTTATCCCTCAGAGATTCCAGCTTTTTTACAACGCGAAAGCGAAATTTTGCAAAAACGAGCTCGCTTAGAGGAGTTGCAGGAAAGTGTGGCTCCGTTGTTTGAAAAAGAAACGACGTTGTCAGAAATTGATCAGCAGCTGCGTATCTTAGAACAGACGATTCAAACTGGTGAAAGTCACTTGCGTCAGCTACAGGAACAGGAACAACGCTCTCGTTTGCAGATTCAGCAAATGCAAGCGGATGGGACATTGGATAGCTTGTATCAGCAACAGAGTCAGCAGCGGGCCTTAGTTGAGCAGCTGACGTCTGATTACGCAGTGGCTAAGCTGGAAAATCAATTATTGCAAGATATTGCGACCGAATTGTCTGAACAACAATTGCCGGAATTACTGAAACAGGCAACGATTTATTTTCAAATGTTAACGAATAATGCCCATAGCCGTTTAGAATTTTCCGAAGGTCTGTTGACGGTGGATCAAATGAGTCTGTATGCTCTCTCTACAGGGACCAAGGATCAGGTTATGATGGCATTTCGCTTTGCCTATTTGGCTTTGCAGCAAAAGCATCCATTGTGTCCGGTGATTATCGATGATGGCTGGCTGCATTACGATCATCAGCGAAAGTTACAATTTGCCAAATTGTTACAACAATTTAGTCAAAATTATCAAGTCATTTGTTTGTCATCTGACCAAGAAATGGTAAGCTATTACCAAGAGCTTCACCAGCCAGTCTGGGAATTGAAGGGAGTCCAACGATGAAAAAAATCAAAGAATTAACGGTCGATGAGCAATTTGAAATGTACGTTTTAATCAAAAATGCTGACGTCCGGCTAGCAAAAAATGGTAAAAAGTTTATCGCATTTACTTTCCAAGATACTTCTGGCACAGTTGACGGCAAATTCTGGGATGCCTCAGAAGAAGAAATCAAGCGCTACAAAGCTGGACAAGTTGTGTTATTGAGTGGTAAGCGAGAAATGTATCAAGGCAATCCGCAAGTGAAGATTCTGCATCTTCGCACGATGAAACCAGAGGAGCCAAACGACCCTGCTTTATATATGGAACGAGCGCCGCTTAAACGGGATGTGATGGAAGAAGAAATCAATCAGACATTATTTGAGATCACTAACGCTCATTGGAATCGGATCGTTCGTTTTCTATTAAATAAATACCAAAAGGAATTTTTTGAATTTCCAGCGGCGAAGCGCAACCACCATGCGTTTGCCGGCGGCTTAGCTTTCCATACCTTGACGATGCTGAGGCTAGGAAAGGCGATTGCCAAAGAATATCCACAGTTAAATGCGTCACTTCTATATGCGGGGATTATTATCCACGACTTAGGCAAAGTGATCGAGTTGACCGGACCTTCTTCAACTGAATACACTGTAGTCGGAAATTTAGTTGGGCATTTGGTCTTAGTAGATGAAGAAATTACCAAGGCCTGTGCCGAATTGAAGATTAATGATGCTGATGAGGATGTTGTGATTTTACGGCACATGGTCTTGTCCCATCACGGCTTGTTAGAGTATGGTTCTCCAGTCCGTCCGCGAATCATGGAAGCAGAGATCCTGCATCAAATCGATAACATCGATGCCTCAATGCAAATGATGGCAAGTGCGGTAAAAAATACTGATCCCGGCACGTATACCGAAAGAATTTTTGGGATGGACAACCGCAGTTTTTACGTACCGAAAGATATTTAATACAGAGCTGCGCCGAGTTTACTTGGTGCAGCTTTTTAAGGAGTTAAAGGATGATGATTGAAACGGAAAGATTGTATCTTCGTGAGTTGCGGCAAGCGGACAGTGATTCATTAAGGAAAATTTTACAAGATGAACAAACGATGTATGCTTATGAAGGAGCCTTCGAAGAGAGAGAAGTTCAACATTGGCTAGATAAACAGATTGAAAATTATCGCCGTGATGGATTTGGTTTATGGGCGGTCATTTTGAAGGAAACGGATGAAATGATTGGACAATGCGGATTGACTTGGCAAAATTTTGCCGATCAAAAAGTTTTGGAGGTAGGCTATTTATTTCAACGCGCATTTTGGCATAAAGGCTATGCGATTGAGGCAGCGCAAGCATGTAAGACTTATGCTTTTGAGGATTTACAGGCAGAAGAAGTTTTTTCGATTATTCGTGATACGAACAGTGCTTCACAAAAAGTCGCTGAGAGAAACGGAATGACTCGTTGTGGAGAGTTTGTTAAGCATTATCGCGGAATAGCTATGCCCCATTACGTATACTCTGTGCATAAATAGAACCGAAGCTTCAAAAATATTTTAAGAGCTAGTAGCGTTCAATGCTCAACACCGACTTAAAATACAAGGAGTGTTAAGATAAATATAGAGTAAATCATGGCTATCAATGAGATGAGGTGAAACCGGATGAAGAAAACGGAAGAAGTTCAAACGGTGGAAGAAAATTTTGATGATGTTGAGATTCCAGCAGGGCTGGAAGGGCTAACAGTTTCCGAGGTTCAACGGAAAATAGAGGATGGACAGATCAATCAAGTTGAAGAGAATCTATTAAAGTCGGACAAAGAAATTATCAACGAAAATACGATCAATATCTTTAATATTTTGAACTTTGTCTTGGCTTTATTGGTATTATTGGTCGGTTCGCCCAAAAATACATTATTTTTTGGTGTAGTAATCATTAATACTTTGATTGGTGTGATTCAAGAATTACGAGCCAAACACACGATTGATAAATTGTCTGTTTTAGCGAAGACGAAAGCCGTTGTCTTGCGAGACGGGCGTTTACAGCAAATTGATCAGGAGCAGATTGTGCTAGGCGAGACCCTCTATTTGCGTAGTGGGGATCAAGTGCCGGTGGATGGTAAATTGCTGGCTGGTGCAGGAGTTGAAGTTGATGAATCACTTTTAACGGGTGAAGCGGATCGGGTACAAAAAACTTTGCAGGATCAATTATATAGCGGCAGCTTTATAACTGCGGGGGAATGCTTTTATCAAGGTACGGCAGTGGGAAAAGATAATTTTGCAGAACAGCTCACTAGTGAAGCCAAAACGAAAAAAACGGGTAACTCGGAATTGACGAAAGTCTTGAGTCGCATGATTGCAGTTTTGACGGTTGTGATTATTCCGGTAGGGCTAGGTTTGTTCTATAGTCAGTATCAAGCATCTGAATCGATCAAACAGGCCGTTTTAGGAACGGTTGCGGCTTTGGTCAGCATGATTCCAGAAGGATTGATGTTGTTAACCAGTGTTGCATTTGCCGTGGGAGCTGCTAATTTGGCCCGTAAAAAAGTATTGGTTCAAGCTTTGCCTTCAATTGAGACCTTGGCTCGTGTCGATGTGATCTGCTTGGATAAAACCGGGACGATTACAGATGGCACATTGAAATTTGAAGAAGCATTGCTGGAAGAAGGTGTTTCTGAGGAGCGTTTGGATCAGATCATGGGTGCATTATTAGTCCAGCTAAATGATCAAAATGCTACTGCCAAAGCTTTACGGGAAGCTTTCCCGCCAGTCGTTGAGTGGGCGGCTGAAAAAGTTGTCCCGTTTTCTTCTGCTCGTAAATGGAGTGGTGTCACTTTTAAAGAGCAAGGCAGTTTTGCTTTTGGCGCACCCGAGTTTATTTTTAAAAATCTACCGCAGAAAATACAGGAAAAGATCCAACCATATTTAGCTGCTGGACAACGGGTTTTAGTGCTGGTGGAATACCCAACAGTATTGGAAGAAGAATTAGCATATGAGCCGCGACTATTAGCCACCTTGATTATTTCAGACAATCTAAGAGAGAATGCTCGCGCAACTTTCGGTTATTTTGCCCAGCAAGATGTGCAATTAAAGGTTATTTCAGGAGACCATCCCTTGACTGTTTCAAAAATCGCGCAAAAAGCGGGAATCAAAGATGCTGAAATGTTTATTGACATGTCTAGTATAAGTGAGCCGATTGATTATAAAGCATTGGTTGATCAGACGACGGTCTTTGGTCGAGTCACACCGAAACAAAAACAAGCATTGATTCGTGCCTTAAAAGAAACTCATACCGTCTGTATGACAGGTGATGGAGTAAACGATGTGTTGGCGTTACGAGAAGCGGATATCGGCGTAGCGATGGCCAATGGCAGCAGTGCAGCTCGAGCGGCTGCAGATGTAATCTTATTGGATTCTGACTTTGCCCGCATGCAAAATGTTTTGAATGAGGGCCGACGGGTGATTAATAATATTGAGCGGGTAGCCTCGATGTATTTAGTTAAAACAATTTATTCACTGATTTTAGCGGTCATCTTTATGTTTATCGCAACCCCGTATCCTTTTGAACCGGTCCAATTAACACCGATTAATGCACTAACGGTCGGAATTCCTTCCTTCTTTTTGGCATTGAAACCGAGTTATGAACGAATCAAAGGCGATTTTTTAAACAATATTTTACGTGTTTCACTACCTGGAGCGTTGACAGTAGTTAGTGCAGTAATGGTAATCCAACTGGCCGCTGTCTTATTTCAGTTGGATTATCAAGCAACCTCAACGATGTCGGTCTTTTTGACAGGTTGTGTCGGTCTTTTGGTTCTATACAAAGTATCCTTCCCGCTGGATAAGAAAAAAATCGCATTGATTGCGGTTCTAGCCGGTGGCTATCTAGGCTGTTACTTATTTTTCCGAGAATTTTTTGATTTCGATAAATTATGGAATCGCAATCTATTCTTCGTCATACCACTAACCTTTGGGATTTACTGGTTGTTTAAAGGATTGACACTGATCATGGATAAATTAGTTGGTTGGCGAATCGCTTGGCAAGCAAAGCACCGTGTGAAACATAAGTAAAGGTCCGGAGTTTCTCTAAATCAGTATAATTTACTTAAATAAATGAAAAACCCTAGAAAAGGCTTTCTTCTTTTCTGGGGTTTTTGGTATAATAAACTAAAAATAGCGTTAGAGGCTATTATTCCCACGATAGTATAGGAAGTATTGACGTCATGAAGATAAAGTTATTTATTTTGGGAAAATAAAATTTAGTCGAAAGAAGGAGGTTTATCGATGGAATTAATGAAATTACAAAATGGTTCAGACATTCGTGGAATCGCTATCACTGAGGGTGATAAAGTTAAGAACTTAGGTACTGAGGAAGTCCGCTTGATTGCTTGGGGCATTCTCAATTGGTTAACTGATAAAGGCGTGGAGCGGCCTTTTAAAATCGGAATAGGCCATGATAGCCGTTTAACGGGACCGGAATTAAAAGTTGCAATGATCGAAATTTTTGAAAATGCTGGTTGTGACGTTTTAGATTTTGGTTTGGCGACAACGCCGGCCTTATTTATGGCTACCCAATTTGAAGAATTTGCTTGTGATGTCGGGATTATGCTGACAGCTAGTCACCTACCTTACTATTTCAATGGCATCAAAATTTTCAGCCAAATCGGTGGTGCTGAAAAGCAGGATATTGCCTATATTTTAGCACATCCAGAAGCGGGAGAAACAGGGGCAGGAGGTGTTCAACAAGCTGATTTGTTGTCGCGTTATGCCGCCGATTTAGTCCAAAAAATTCAAACAGGTAGCGGCAGTGAGCGACCGTTGCAGGGCTTAAAAATTGTTGTTGACGCCGGGAACGGTGCCGGTGGCTATTTTGCTGATCAAGTCTTGGCCGTTTTGGGTGCTGATACAAGTGGCTCACAATTCTTAGAACCGGATGGTCATTTTCCAAACCATATTCCAAATCCGGACAATAAAGAGGCGATGGCTAGTATCAAGAAAGCCGTGTTGGAAAACCAAGCGGACCTCGGTGTGATCTTTGATACGGATGTCGATCGTTCAGCAATAGTCTCAAAAGATGGACAAATGATTAATCGAAATAATTTGATCGCGGTCTTATCAGCGATTGTTTTACAGGAACATCCTGGCAGTACGATCGTGACTAATTCACCGACTTCCGATCATTTGAAAGACTTCATTGAAGAAAAAGGCGGCAAACAATACCGTTATATTTCCGGTTATCGTAATGTCATCAATAAGGCGATTGAACTAAATGAAGCGGGGATCGATTGTCAGTTAGCGATTGAAACGAGTTCCCATGCCGCCTTTAAAGAAAACTATTTCTTGGATGATGGTGCCTATGTCATTGCTAAAGTCTTAATGTTATTACCTAAATTACAGCAAGAAAAGCGGGAACTAACAGATTTGATGGCGGAATTAGAACAACCGTTGGAAACTTTAGAAATTCGTTATCCAATCAGCGGAGAGGATTATAAAGTAACTGGTCAAGAAATGATCGAGTTGTTCCGCAAAGAGTTACCGAAACAGGTGGGCTTTGCGGAAAATCCTGAAAATCAAGAAGGAGTTCGTTTTTCTGTAACGGAACCTTATGGTAAGGGGTGGTTGCTGCTGCGCTTAAGCTTACATGAGCCGTTATTAGTGATGCAGGTGGAAAATGACCAAGCTGGGCAGATTCAAAAGCAATTACCAATTTTCCGGGAACTTTTAGCAAAGGATCCGCAGATTGAGCTAACTAAATTAGACCAACAATTAAATAAGTAGAAATTCTTGCAAAAAAAGTCCCTTCGTCTGATGATTAAGACAAAGGGGCTATTTTTTAATAGCTAAAAATAGGAGGGACAGCTTATGAAAATCAGACTTGATGAAATGGCTAAAGAAAAACTTTTGACCCATTTGGGAGGAGATAAAATTTTATTGCTGACATTTGAAGATAGTGTAGGTCCATACTCACAGCATGCGATGATTCATATGCAAACGCAATTTTCGCTTAATATTATTACGACGAATATGGAGAAGTCAGATTATAATGAAACGATTCCCTCTGAGATTGGTGATTTTTGGATTAAAGGATACTCTAAAGAAGATTTACAAGAAGAAATGTGGATCAAATTTAATCCCCGTCTCAGCACCTTCAGTCTATCGGGTGAAGGTGGCATGATTGATGATAATTTAGGCTTCATCGACTTTACTAAAAAATAAAGAAAAGCAGGCTTGTCTTTCATTTTTTTTCGGTTCTTTGATATGATGATAAGAAAGATTTTTGGGAATCTAAGTCCAGTCGAAAGGAAGAAAATAAAATGGCAAAAATCATGATTGTAGAAGACGAGGCAGTGATTCGTCAATTGATTGGAGAAGAATTGACGAAATGGCGGTTTGATGTCTATCAAATAACAGATTTCAATCAAGTATTTGAGGAGTTTGAAGAGGTTGCTCCACAGCTAGTTTTATTGGATATCAATCTGCCTGTTTACGACGGCTATTATTGGTGTCAAAAAATCCGGGAAGTTTCAAAAGTTCCCATTATTTTTATTTCTTCTCGTAATACCAACATGGACCAGATTATGGCGATGAATATGGGGGCGGATGATTATATTATTAAGCCGTTCCAAGTCGATATCTTAGTGGTGAAGATCAATGCCTTGCTACGGCGTTCTTATAATTATGCTGAGAGCGGCGAAGAGTTGGCGCATAATGGGATTACGCTGAATATTGATAATAGCAGTATGACAATCAATGGAGAAGTCGTGGACTTGAGTAAAAACGAATATCGGTTACTGTTTATTTTGATGAAACACCATGGCAAAATTTTGAGTCGGGATAAATTACTACGGGCACTTTGGGACGATGAACGCTTTGTTGATGACAATACCTTGACTGTTAACATCAATCGGGTCCGACGCAAGATTGAGCAGGCGGGAATCGAGGATTACATTCAAACAAAAGTTGGACAGGGTTATATTGTCCCGTAAGGAGCGGCTATGACATTTATCAAATATCTAAAAGATCGGTTGCTAGTTTTACTAGGCTGGGGCGTATTAAGTTCTTTATTAGTCTTTATGGTGTGGCTAACCCCTGATTTGCACGGTTTTTGGGACAATCTTAGCTACCTATTGATTTTACAATTATTTTTAATTTTGCTATTTTTTACGATTGATTATTATCGACGCAAGCGCTGGTATCGTTCGTTTGCTCAAGGAGAAGATTCTCAGTTGCAGCATTTTATTGAAACTGCCAGCAACAATGAAGAACATTTACTTCAAGACTATGTAAATCAACAAGTTCGAGAGCATCACTTGATGATGGAACAGCTGTTGGATAGTCAAAAGGATCAGAAGGATTACATGGATTCGTGGATTCATGAAATCAAGGTTCCGTTAGCCGCAGTAGACTTGATTTTAAATTCAATCGAATTCGACATCCCTGATGAAAAATTTGTCTTACTACAAAATGAAATCCAAAAAATTGATGAATACGTTGAGCAAATTCTCTACTATTCTCGTTCTGATGAATTCGTGAATGATTATTTGATTCAAGAATATTCGTTAAAGAAGCTCATCCAACCGATCATTCGTAGTCAAGCCAATTATTTTATTCAAAAAAATCTGCAATTGACGTTAGTGGATGAGGATGCCAAAGTCCTAACCGATGCCAAGTGGATCGAATTTATTTTTCGCCAATTACTAAGCAACGCGATCAAATATACTCCTGATCAAGGTCGGATTGATATTCGGATCGAAGCTAAAAATGGGGGCGTAGCCTTGATTTTGCAAGACAATGGTATCGGTATTCCGCCGGAAGATCTCGGACGGATTTTTGATAAGGGCTTTACCGGTGAAAATGGGCGCAAAGCTCAACAGCATTCGACCGGACTGGGTTTATATCTAGCTAAAGTTTTAGCAGGAAAACTGGGTGTCGATTTAACCGCAGAATCAACGTTGAATGAAGGAACAACAATGACGTTGTTTTTCCCGCGCTTAGATTATTACCATGAAGAACGTTAAGTTTTTAAGTTTTTAATTGCTAAATCCCCTTTTTTTCGCTAAACTATTTCAGTTGCAAATTGAAGGGAGTAAGGTTATGAATATTTTGATTGCCCTAATACCGATGGTAGCATGGGGAAGTATTGCTTTGGTGAGCGGGAAACTTGGCGGCGATGCCAATCAGCAAACTTTAGGGATGACGATGGGGGCTTTTGTTTTTGCATTAGCGACCTACTTTATTGTTCAACCAACTATCAATAGTTGGATTTTATTGATCGGTTTCTTGTCGGGTCTTTTTTGGACTGTTGGTCAGAATGGTCAATTTCATGGAATGAAATTCATGGGAGTTTCGGTCGGGTTACCGATCTCAACCGGCTTTCAATTAATTTTGAATACCGTCGCTGGGGCTATTTTCTTTCATGAGTGGACGAAAACAAAAGACTTTGTATTAGGCTTTATTGCGTTGGCATTGCTAGTCTTAGGAGCCTATCTAACCGCGCGCAAAGATGACGAGAGCGGTGTGGCAACGGATAATGGTCTGTTTGATTTTGGCAAGGGATTTCGTGCGTTGCTTTTTTCAACAGTTGGTTATGGTGTTTATACTATTATTATTACTTGGGCTGGACTCGATCCGTTGGCGATTATTTTACCACAAAGCGTTGGGATGCTAGTTGGTGCTAGTTTCTTCGCGTTTCGTAAAGCGAAAGTCAATCGTTATGTGTGGCGTAACATGCTTTCCGGATTGTTATGGGGGATCGGAAATGTCTGCATGTTATTGTCCGTTCAAAATATTGGCCTAGCAATTGGTTTTTCACTATCCCAGATGGGAATTATTATTTCGACATTGGGGGGAATCTTCCTATTAGGTGAGCGCAAGACTAAAAAAGAGATGTACTATGTAATTATCGGTTGTTTGCTGATTATTGCTGGCGGAGCAGTCTTGGGTTATATGAAAGCATAAAAAATCAGTGGACCATTTTTGGTCCACTGATTTTTTACTTATGAAGGGAGTATTCTGGATTTATTGCCCAGAATTTAATTCCATCAGTTTTTGTTTTAAGTCGTTTTCCATATGTCCAATCTCGATTTCGGCCACTTGGCGGCGTTCCCGCCCTTCTTTTTGGATCCGCAAGGTTTCTTCCAAGGTTTCGACTAAATCGTTTTGGGTTTGTTGCAAGGTTTCAAGATCGACGATGCCACGTTCATTTTCTTTAGCCGTTTCAATCGTTGAGATCTTCAACATCTCTGAATTTTTCTTCAATAAATCATTAGTCGTTTCAGAGACTTGGCGTTGAGCCGTTGAAGCATCCTTTTGCCGTAATAAGGTTAAAGCAATCGCAACTTGGTTTTTCCATAAAGGAATAGCCGTATTGATCGATGCTTGGATTTTTTCAGCCAAAGCTTGGTTCGTATTTTGAATCAAACGAATTTGTGGTGCTTGCTGAATCGTAATTTGGCGGGCCAATTTTAGGTCGTAGGTCCGTTTATCTAAACGATCGAGAAATTGGGTATAGTCATTGACTACTTGCACGTCCATTTGATCACCAGATGCTTGGGCCTTTTGGGTTGCTTCGGGAATCGTGGTCAATTTCAATTCTTCCATCTTTAATTCCGCTGCTGCAATATAGATATTCAAGGCATCAAAGTAGTCCTTATTTTTATTATAAAGAGTTTCAAGCATTTGATTGTCTTTTAATAAGCCATCTTTTTCGATATTTAACTTAGTCGCGATTTTATCGATTTGAGCACCGATTTTTTGGTATTTAGTGGTGATTTCATAAATCGATTGCTTGACTTTGCCAAACATTTTTTGGAAAATATTGCCTTCACCGACCCGTAATTCGTCAGGGTTGGCTTCGTTTAAGCGATACATCAGTTGATTCAATGAATCGCCGATCGGACCGATATCTTGCGAAGAAACGGTGTTTAGCATCGATTGCGAGAATTCGCTTAGTTTGGTTTGTGCCGTTGCACCGTAGCTGATCACTGCTTGTGAGTCATTGACATCGATTTTTTTAGCTAATTCACGGGCTTGGGCTTGCCGTTCTTCCGGTAATTTATCCACTAAACGGTCCGCTTGTTCTTGGGACTGTAAGTGAGAGATTTCTTGTTGTTGAACGGGGGTTAAAGCATCACTACCGAAAGGATTGCTCAGTAGATCGTCTAAAGTACTCTCGACCGCGGGGGTCTGCGTTTGATTTTCTGGTTCCACAGTGGTTCCTCCTGTTCGAAAAAAATCTAGCTTTAGCCAGATTTTTTTGTTTAACTATTTTTTATTTTGTCGTTGGCTTGGGATGTCGCTCTAAATTCTTTTTCGCAATCGAGATTTCAACATCCATATCCTCTAAATCCTCGGCCACGAATTGTTGATAGTCTTTTACGATTAAAGCAGCCATTTGATCAATGATCTGTGCGCTTTCTTCTAGTTTACCATAAACTTCTTTTGACTTAATCTCATGTTCGTTGATTTCAACATAATTATCGGTCAAATCAACGATATTAGGCAAATGAGTATAAAGAAATTGACTACATTCAGGTAGCCGTTTCGGCTCTTTGACTAATTCTTTAAATAGAGCCTTTGCCGCTTTCAAAGTATCATGGCGTAAATCGATGGCTTTCAGTTTGGCGCTTTTTTGCATATTTTGCTGCAAACGTAAAATTTGCTGTTTCGAAAGATTCATCGTTTCGCGGAATATCTCGATCTCACGTTCACTCATGCCTGAATTCCGATAATACGCTTCTTTTTCTTTAGATAAAAACGGTAGATTTTCTTTTTGGGGACGAACTTTTCGGCCCTTAAAGCCACGATAAATTAGCCAAAATCCAACAATCAACATTAAAAAGATGAGAAAATTGCCGAAGTCTCCTTCAAAAAAGCAGAGAATGCCGATTGCTGCGATGATGATTGGAAATATTTTCCTTCGCATAATAATCCTCCTAATCTAGTAAAAAACCTTCACTTTATTTATTCAAAATCCTTGCTTTCTTTACACGCTCATCATAGCATGAAATTCTATAGAAATAGTATGGGACTAAAGATGGATTTTTCAGATTTAGAAAAAACATAAGAATTTTCTATGATACAATAAGGCAGAACCGTCAAGTGTGAGTTATTTGCTAGTCCAACTTTTCAAAGTTACTAGGGCCTGCGGAAAAACTGTTAGAAACGAAAATCTGATTGAATGACTATTTTTTTATGATAGACAGCAACAAGTGCTTCGTTTTTCTCGGTTTTAGACAAATTATTTTCAGTATTTGTCTGATTTAGTGAATGAAGTTTCCAAGGAGAATAGGAGAGGAAGGCTGTAATGTTAGAGTATAAAGATTTTGAAGAGAAGACAATTACTCGTAAAGAATTGTTTAAAGGAAAAATCATCGACGTTTATTTAGACGATGTTGCCTTACCAATGGGGGGCACGGCCAAACGGGAATTAGTTTTTCATCATGGTGGGGTTGGGATTATTCCCATCACAAAAGAAAATAAACTACTCCTGGTCAAACAATTTCGGAAACCTTTAGAAAAAGTTGTACTAGAAATTCCAGCCGGAAAAATCGATCCGGGTGAAGGACAGCACCCAGAAAAAACTGCTTTACGAGAATTAGAAGAAGAGACAGGCTATCATACCGAAGCGTTGACTTACATAAATGAAATGTATTTGTCCCCAGGTTTCTCGAATGAAAAATTGTATATCTATGCTGCAACTGAGCTGGTCAAAGTGGAAAATCCCTTGCCACAAGACGAGGATGAGGTTTTGGAACTATATGAATTAACTCTGGAAGAGGCCAAAGAAGCGATCAAATCTGGGTTGATTTGTGATGCCAAAACGATTTTTGCAGTGAATTATTGGGAACTGCAGCAATGCAAGCAGGCTCAGTAATGGCTTGTTTTGCCAAACACATTTTTCAGATTAGTGAATAGAAGTTAAAAGGAGGGGATCGTGGATGGGCCAATCACCCTTGGTGACCCGCAGTGAATTGCGAAAACGAAAAGAAGAGCAAGCGCGTTTAGCGGAAGAACAAAGCAAAGCCGCTGAGCGAGCCTATGAAAAAAGAGAAAAAGAAATCAGCAACGTGTATCGTAAAGAGCTGAAAAAGCATAAACCCGTGACAAAATCCCGCAGTAGTGAACGAGTGAAGCAAAAAGAACGCAGCAGTTTTTTGAATAAGGCGATTATTGTAGTCTTATTACTGTTAATTATAGTGATGTTGGCGGTATTCTTTATTTAAACAACGATGGAGGAATAACAGATGAAAATTGGTATTATTGGAGCAATGGAACCAGAAGTTAAAGCATTACGTGAAAAATTAGAGCATCCTTTATCTTGGGAGCAATCCGGAGCTTTATTTATTTCCGGTAGTTTAGGCAATCATGAAGTGATCGTCGTCCAATCAGGGATTGGGAAAGTCTTAGCCTCGATTACGACTTCTGTTCTGATTCAGCAATATAAAGTCAACATGGTGATTAATACGGGAACTGCTGGCGGGATTGGGGCCGGTCTAGGAATTGGCGATTTAGTGATTGCGGATAAGGTGGCCTATTTTGATGTGGATGCTACGACTTTTGGCTATCAAATTGGTCAAGTGCCTGGGATGCCGCTTTATTTTGAAAGTTCGACTTATCTAAAAAGCGAAATGCTGGAAGCTAGCAAAAAAATGGAGCAGACGGCGCATGTCGGGTTGGTAGTTTCAGGGGATACTTTTGTCAGCAGCCCTTCAAAAATTTATGAAATCAAAGCAGCCTTTCCCGATGCTTTAGCAGTCGAGATGGAAGGGGCAGCAATTGGGCACACGGCTGCACAATTTGGGATTCCTTTCCTAATTGTCCGGGCGATCAGTGATACCGCAGATAGCGAAGCCACTGAAACCCATGAAGAATTCGTTAACCGGACAGGGACTTTGTCTGCACAGCTAGTAATAGAATTTGTTAACCATTTGAAATAAAAACGGTTTTCTGAACAAGAGCTACTTTGTTGATATAAATTAGGAGGAATTTACGTGCGAGCATTACTTTCGATTGATTATACCAGTGATTTTGTTGCAACGGATGGAAAATTGACCACTGGTGAGGCGGGGCAAGCAATTGAGCAGGAGCTAGTAGCGGTGACAAAGGAATATTTTCAAAAGGGTGATTTTGTCGTCTTTGCGATTGATGGTCATGATCCAAGTGATCACTACCATCCGGAAAATGAACTTTTTCCGCCCCACAATGTCATTGGGACAAGCGGTCGGGATTTATATGGTTCGCTGGCTGATTTTTATCAAGCAAACAAGGCGGAGAAAAATATGTATTGGATGGATAAACGGCATTATTCCGCTTTTAGCGGTACGGATTTGGATATTAGGCTGCGGGAACGCGGAATCAAAGAGCTTTGTTTGACGGGTGTCTGCACGGATATCTGTGTGCTACATACCGCAGTGGATGCTTATAACTTAGGCTATCAGCTGGTGATTCCTGAAAAAGCGGTAGCTAGTTTTGATGCAACGGGACATACTTGGGCATTGAATCATTTCAAACATACTTTAGGAGCGAAACTTATCTAAAAAGGTCGCAACGAAAACTTTCGTTGCGATCTTTTTAGCTTAAATAAGTTGGAATAAACGTAGTGAAGTCTTCAATTACATTTTTTTTGGCAAGCCCTTCTGCTGCAAAGAGAGCCCGATTTTTACCGGCGGGATCAATCGCGACGATCGTGCCAATCTTGGCGTTATGAGCGGCTTGTAGACCAGAGTAAGAATCTTCGATGACTAGACAATTTTCAGGGGCTAGGCCGATTTTTTCGGCTGCAATCAGAAAAATATCCGGTGCTGGTTTACCAGGAAAGGTCCCATCATGATAAACGATTTTATCGTAATCAAACCATTTTCCTAAGTTTAAGTAGCCGAAATAAAAATCCATATTTACTTTAGGTGAAGCAGAAGCAATCGTCATGGGAAAATGATTGGCTTTTAAGTAATCCAATACGTCGACTAATCCTTTAGTAAATTCTTTATGAGCGGGACTGTCTAGAACCAATTTGCGATAATAGGCTTCTTTTTCATCTGATAATTTTTCCACTTCATCAGCGGTTAAGTTTGTCGAAATAAAATAGCGTAAAATCACGTCATTGGTCTTGCCGTGAATATTTTTCAAAATATCCTCATCAGTCAATTCTTTCGTAGAATATTTTTGGAGTAAAGATAGCCATGCTTTTTCATGGAGATCTGAATCCATAAACATTGTTCCGTTAAAATCAAAAATAATACCTTTCATAAATAACCCTCACTTATCCAAGAATATTCTCAGTTTAACATGCTTTGAAAATAATTGATGAAAAAGATGGTATTATTTGCAACTTAAAATCAATCGTTTTATAGTGAAAAAAGAATAAAACAATGGAGATGAAAAGCATGTTGGACTATTTAGTCATTGCCTTTTTCGCATTTATCGGGGGAACTGCTCGCTATTGGTTAGGTCTCTGGATTCCTACCATAGGTGGATTTCCGTTAGGAACACTATTAGTTAATTTATTAGGCTGTTTTATCTTTAGTTGGGTGGTAAAACATATTTTAAGTGATATTGATGTTTCTGCGCGGTTGGTTTTGGGAGTTGGCGTAGGTTTTTGTGGTGCGTTGACCACCTTTTCTTCCTTTGCCCTCGACACGCTGAAATTGGTTCAAACAGGTCAAATTGGGTTGGCCATCATTTATTTAGTGTTATCTTTTGTGGGTGGTTTAGGGATGACTATCCTAGGGGAGATTATTTATCATAGAAAGGCGGCAGCTCAATGATTGAGACCTTGTTAGTCGGAAGTGGAGCGGCGCTGGGTGCGATGTTGCGCTTTGCTTTGAATAATTATTTCGAACCTAAAACTACTCGTTTGCCGAAATCAACTTTCTTTATTAATTTAACCGGCAGTTTGCTGTTAGGTATTTTTTTTGGTATGCATCTTTCTAACCCACTGTATCTATTTTTAGGAACAGGAATTATGGGCGGGTATACGACCTTTTCGACTTATAATTTTGAATTATTTGTTTTATGGAAAAATGATCGCCCGATGTTTTATCGTTACGTTTTCGGGTCCTACGGTCTAGGCCTACTGTTAAGTTTTATCGGGATCGTTATTGGATCAAACTAGAAAAGGAGTTGTGACAAAAATTTTGTCACAACTCCTTTTCTAGTTTTTTAACGAATAAAAATTAATCTTTGTCTTCAGGAAGGTGATTGTCTAAGTCTGTCCGAACGATTAATACATCACAATCGGCATTGCGAATAACATATTCAGAGACTGAACCGATGAATAAACGTTCGACGGCATTCAAGCCAGTTGCTCCAAGCATGATTAAATCGATTTGATTACTCTCAGGGATCTGATTAGCAATCATGACCTTTGGCGCGCCATACTCAATCACTTTACTGATATTTTCGACACCCGCTCGTTTAGCGTCTGCTTCATAATCGGCTAGTGTTTGTTTGGCCATATCGGTCGCTTGTTCGGCCAAGACATTATCAAAAGAAGAAACTGTTTGAAATGCACGAGTATCAATGACATGAGCGAGTAATAATTCAGCTTGATTTCGTTTTGCGACGTTTACCGCTTTTTTGAAAGCCAATTCTGCTTCATCAGAGCCATCGACTGCTACCATAATCTTATTATACTGTTGTTCCATCGTTCTCAACTCCTTTTCCTAATTTTAAATCAATTCGAAAAAAAATGGTACTATTAGCCGTTTTTAGTTTTTGATCCCATCAACAAGGCGAAGATCGCAGCAACGACTAAAAGTAGGATTAAATACATCATTGAATAGGAGCGATGATTAATCACACCAACTAAAATCGCCATGATCCCTAAGACGGTATAAATAATTCCGAATTGACGTAAAAAGCTGCGGGCTTCGTTTTGTGTTTCTTTACTGAAAAGCACAAGCAGTCCTTGTGGCTTTTTGATCAAATAATAGCTGCAGAATAACAAAATAAGTGCTAGTAAAAATAATAGAATGCGGATCATTTTCTTCCTCCTATACAATAAAAAGCAATTTGCAGTACGCAAATTGCTTTTATTCCATAAAAAATGGAAAATTCCGTCGATGCCGTTATTCACCCGATAGTATTGATCCCGCAAAATCTAGCAGGTGGGTTCCATGGTCTAAGCGTCGAACTACCAAATGAAAAGGCATGTTACCAACTTTGACACAAGACGGATCCCAAGATATCAATAAAAATGTTCGGTCAACACTGAAGTAGGCAACGCGCACATCACAGAATTTCCATCTCAATCATAGCACAGTCATTATCGAGAAGCAACGAAGGGGCTTAGATTGACAAACTTGAAATAATCCCAAACATTAATCTCTTCTATACGTATATTGTATAAAAAAGGAGACGCTTATGTCAAAAAAAATTGCTTATTTTTTGATTCATATAGTTATCATTTTATTAAACCCATTCGAAACGCAGGTAGAAGCGGATTCTTTGACCGTAACTCCGGCAATTAATCAGCAAGCAGAATACTCGTTGAACGTGGAAGGCTGGAAAACATTATTGCTGGATCTTAGTCGAGCGGGAACGGCTGATAGTTACACGATCCAACTTGATGGTGCACTCGATTTGAGTCGGACTGCTATTGGAGAGAATGTCATTTACTCCGAGCCTACGCCTGCTACCATTAACTTCGTTAGTGTCTCGCCAGCGTTGACTATAAAAGGAAGCTCTTCGAAAGCGGAGTTAGTTTTACCAGATACGTGTTTCTTTGGTCAAGATCTTCATTTTGAAGACCTCGCTCTCCAAGCCCCGCGAATTTATGGCAACGGTCATCGTTTACTTTTTGAAAAAATTCAGCATAACCAAAGGACACAACTATTTGGTGGGAGCAATCAAAATTTATTTGGGGATCCGCTACTGATTTTTCAGCAGGTAATCGGGGGAAGTTGGGAAATCTACGGGGGCAATGAAACGGGGGTATTAACCGGAAATCCAACGATTCAAATCAAAAATTTGGTTGGAAATATTTCACAATTGTGTGGTGGGTCTCTGGAAGGCCAAGTTGTCGGTGAGATTCGCACTGAAATCAACCATTTGAGTGGAAGCCTCGCCAGCTATTACGGCGGTGGGATCGGTACAGAAGCCGAACCTTGCGAAGTCACAGGTGGAATTACGAATCAATTAGCTTCGACTGCAGCGGATTTTACGCTAGGCAATTTTGTAGGCGGAGTCGCTTACGGTAGGTGTGGACCAATTCAGACAACTATTAACGGAGCGGGTAGTTTTTCTTCAGCAGGAATTTTAATTGGGGGCTCTCAAGTAGGCGAGATCGTAGGAGCGGACCGCGCCATTACGACGCATCTTGATACACGCCAATTTCAGCAAGGTGAGCGTAGCTTTGTCGGCGGAAATCAATATAGCGGCAGAATTATCGGGAGCATCGAAAATTCTATCTATGCTGGAGAAGTAGGAAAGGGTTCTTTTACGCGAATGGATGGCGCCGGGGGCATGGAGATTCAGAAAAAAGCTTTATCGAATTCAAATAATTTAGTACCAGAGGTCAATCTAACCGATCCGCAAAATAAGTCGCCAGAAGAAGCTTTTTACGATCAGCTAACGGCAGCGGAGCGTCTAGGCTTAGCTGAAAGCAAGACTCTTTTTTCCGTTGAGGGTAATGTAACGACCCATTTACTTGGTGGCTGTGTTAGCGGGGGCTTAGGGAATACTCAAAGTGTTCGCGGAGCGGGCTTTGCCGGAGTGATTAAGGGCAACGTTTATCTGATTTTAGGAGAAGAGGATCTGGTTTACAGTAAACGTTGGGGAACCCACGCCCAACAAATGGAAATAGATCCCAATAGCTTGCCAGAGATATCGAATTTAGGTTCAAGTTATGGTTTTAGTGCCTCAGGAGGGGGCGGTGATAGTCAATCAGCTTATGAAAACACACTTTTTATCAATGGCACAACCAACCTAATCATTCGTAAAGCTTTGCTAGGTTTTGCCTATGGAGGCAGCTTCTCTGGCACGATTATTGGGAACAGTAACACCCAGCTACATGGCGGTCAAGTGAATCGAATTTACGGTGCGGGTGGCGGATGTTATCGAATTTATGGAGATAGCCGTCTTGAAGTGACCGGTGGTAAAGTGGAAAGTATCGCAGCCGCCGGGAGCACGCAAGATCGACAAATAGCCAATGTCAGTGCTGTTATTTCTGGTGGCGAATTTTTAGGGGTTTTGGCTGGCTCAGAAGGAACGCGCTCCAATCATCTAGTGGATGGGAATGTGGAATTAGTCGTTCACGGTGGTAGTTTCAAGAAAAAAGGCACGGGTACTCAGATCATGGGCGGAATCCAAAATGAAGGAATGATCCGTGGCGAGGTCATTTTAAAACTGCTTGATTCAGTGAAACTCGCACCGGGAAGCCAAATTTCAGCTGGACGTCCGAAAAATGCGAGTTCAGCCAATAAATTAGGTGCGGTCGGTAAGCAAGTGAAGTTTGAATTGGATACAGAAAATCATTTATCCGATCTCGCGGTCATCGGTGATGGTGGAATAGAGACAAGAGACCTCTTCAGCTCAGAAATCAATTTGCGAATTAATGCCCCAAACAGTACTTTTTCTTTACTTCAAGGGATGATTAAAAATACTTATGCCGGTAAACTAAGGCATGATTTGACGTTAGATATTCAAGCCGCTGCATTGATTGAAACAATTATTGGCAGCGATGCGACAACTTTTTCTAATCGCTTAGTCGAAAATAGTACGGCAGAAGTGGACATCCGTTTAGGTGCTGCAAAGAAAGAACTTTTTATTGAGGAAATCAATAATTTTACCAAAATGATGATTGAAAACAAAGTATCGGTCGCTTCAATCCGTAATGGGAATGAAGCAACGAAAGACAACTTTGACCAAGCGTATCACCAATTTGGGAAGCTTTACTTAGGAGAAAGTGCCAGATTAGCTGTAAAAGAGTTGAAAACGGGTGAGTTAGTAACAGCTGCGAAGGCTGAACTACATTCGCCAGCGGGAGCTGAAAAGATTTTTTTACGAAAACTAACGCCCGATAAAAAATTGACTTGGCGATTGCTGAAGCCTGAAGAGCAAGTGAAAATTGCGGGAACGTATTTTGCTCAGCAGACGGGCTATCCGATTATGACTTTCGCTGGCAGTGAGAGTCATTTAGCTCCAGAAAATTTTATTGGTTTTGACGAGATGGGTCGGACATATACGGGCGATTTTAATGGAAATACAGGTTTGGCAGTAGCCGCAGCGATCATTGAGTATCAGGTGATCAGCCCAATCGGTAGCGTCAAGCATGATTTTTCTTTAAAACCTAATAATCAGCCGTTGCCGTTGGATCTTTGGGGGAAGACAGGCGGGCGCGAAGGGGAAATAATTGTCCCAGCCGAAAAGATAAATACGGCTAGTTTAAGCTTTCCGGAAACAGATGCTTTTTCTTTCCAGCAAGCAGAAATAGTGACTAGTCGTGGAGAGCAAAGCATTTTTACTGAAAATAGCTGGCGGCCAACAGCAAATTATCATTACCAAGTTCGTGTACAATTCCAAGTGCCAAGGGGAGTACTTAAACTGTTGTCCGTTCCCGTATTGCTTGATTTTGGGCAACATCCGGTAGCTAAAGAAACCAATTTTTATCCGAAGATTTCTGGTAGGCTGGAGGTCCAAGATAGCCGGGTAAAACCAGAACAGTGGAGTTTGAGTTTGCAAGCTCAGATGTCGACAGCCGGGGAATTGTATTTTCAAGAGGCGGGCCAAATGCAATCGTTGAAAGAACCACAAATACTCTTTACCCAAAAAGGTTCATGGCTGACTAGCTTCGAAGATTGGGACAAGACCAAGGGAGTTTGTTTAACAATACCCAAAGAACAGCAACAAGCCGGTGTCCATGAATTAACTTTTCATTGGACATTAACAACGAAGGTCGAATGATTTTGTTGAAAAAGAAACAAAAAAAACTTAGAATGAAGGGTGGTATGAAAGATTTTTGGCATGATTCTCGATGAGCTAGAATCAGCTGAAGCAATCATTTGAACTAGGAGGAAAAGCATGGATAAAAAAGAAGCAGCTTTAGCAGGTTTTGCTGAAGTATTCAATAAGCGCGCTTGGCTAAACAAAGTCAAGATGGAACAGGCTCTAGCCGGTTATGCAGCCTCTGAGGTTCACTGCCTTGAGTTTATTGGTAAGAACCAAGATCCGAATGTAACAAAAATGGCAGAGGCTCTCTATATGACGCGTGGTGCTATCAGTAAATTAACTAAAAAAATGTTAAAAAAAAATTATATTGAAAGTTATCAAAAGGCAGATAACAAAAAGGAAATTTATTTTAAACTGACGGCAGAAGGACAAAAAGTCTTTGCTATTCACGAAAAATTGCATAAAGAATTTGAAGAACGTGATCAGGAGGTTTTTGCTCCCATTACGGCGGAACAATACGATGCCTTTCTAACATTTCTGACACGCTACAATCAGCATTTAGACCAGGAAATCAAAAAGCAAGGCTTAACGATCAAATAGTAAGAACAGCAGTCTCCTAGCGAGGCTGCTGTTTTTTCATTTTTTAGTCAGCAATCTAGGAGTTGGGGATGTGATTCTAAAGACGAGCAAAAATTATTTGGGTTTTTGTTGACAAGGAAACAATTTAGTTTTATAGTTTCCTGGGAAACAAAAAGTTTTCTCGGCTGCAGCGAGAAAAAGGACATGAGAAGCAGCCATTATTAATACAATAAGGCGTCGTGCTGTTTCTGAGAAACTAATCCCAATAAACTTATGTAAGGAGTTTTCATTATGACTCAATCAAATAAATTATCTAAAGCAGTTTTATCTGCCGCTTGGGCGATCGCATTGGGTGCAATCGCTCCGATGCTAGATTCGACGATGGTCAATATTGCCATCGATCAATTAACTAAAGACTTTCAGACGACCCTATCAACGATTCAATGGGCGGTCACAGGCTATGTATTAGCCTTGGCAATTGCGGTGCCAATCGCTGGCTGGTTAATGAATCATTTCAACGGCAAGAAAATCTTTATTGGCGCTGTACTACTTTTCGGAGTGACTTCGGTTCTTGCCGGTATTAGTTGGAATGTTACTAGCTTCATCGCTTTTCGTTTGCTGCAAGGTTTTACTGCTGGAATTATTACTCCGTTGATGTCCACACTGTTAGTAAAGACCGCTGGCCCAGAAAATATCGGCCGTGTCATGGCAATTGTCAGTACCCCAATGATCTTTGGTCCGATTTTAGGTCCGGTTCTTGGTGGCTTCATTATTCAAGCGCTATGTTGGCGGTGGATTTTTTTCATCAATGTCTTCATTGTTTTGTTAGCAGTCCCATTAATGCAACGAACTTTACCGAATTTTGAGCCCTTTAATCCTGATAGTAAACTAGATATTTTCGGGATTCTCGATCTATCCGTTATGAGTGCCGCATTGATTTACGGGATTACTAAGGCAGCTGATCATGCTACTTTCAATAATCGTGAATCATTGATTTGGACCGGCCTGGGCTTTTTGTTACTGATTAGTTACATCCTTTATGACCATCAGAAACAACATGCGACTGTTTTGCCATTAACGATTTTTTCCCATAAAAGTTTTCGAGCAGCAAGTATTGGATTATTCTTTGCCAATATTGCAATCATGGGACCGATGCTGATATTACCGTTGTTCTTTCAAAATTTCCGGCATTTTTCGGCGATGGAAGCGGCGATTGCCCTAATTCCTCAAGGTTTAGGTATGCTGATTACTCGACCATTGATTGGAAAATTGATCGATCAGTTGGGCGCAAAGTATGTAGTACTCATTAGTTTAATTATTTCGTTAATCGGTACGATTCCTTTAGTCTTTGTGACTGATCATACGAGTATGTTTTGGATCGCCTTGATTTTATTTGTACGGGGCACCAGCTTTGGTGGAATCAATCTGCCGTTGACGAGTGATGCTTATACAGGCTTGACCGATGAAGAATTACCAGATGCCGGTGTGGGGATCAACATTATTGAAAATCTAGGTTCTAGTTTTGGTTCGGCGATGATTGCTACAGTGGTTGCGAGTGTTTTACAAGCAGGGACCAGCATTGCGAATGAATTGGCTGCGTATCAGGCTGGTTTTCTCGTTTCCGTCATAATGTTAGCTTTGGTTTTCATTCCTGGACTCTTTTTAACGAATAAAACTAAAAAACTGTAGGAACTCTATATAAAAGAGCATTCCTACAGTCGAATTGTTTGGTTGTATCTATTTTTGTTTTTTCCATTCTTCGATCCGCTGATACTGTTGAGCCAAGGCTTGCTCGTATTTCCCAGTAAATTTAGGTTCATAGTAATGAGCATCCTTGATTTTATCAGGTAAGTATTGCTGATCGACCCAAGCGTTATCAAAATTATGAGGATATTGATAGCCGATGCCGCGTTCTAAATCTTTGGCTCCCTTGTAATGACTGTCGCGTAAATGGTCAGGAACTTCTCCGGCATTTCCCATGCGAATATCAGCGATTGCAGCATCTAATGCTACATAGGCTGAATTTGATTTAGGCGAGAGGCACAGATCGACAATAGCAGCCGCTAAGGGAATTCGTGCTTCGGGAAAGCCTAATTTTTCTGCTGCTTGCACCGCTTGGACTGTTCTGGCTGCGGCGGCAGGATTGGCCAAACCGATATCTTCATAGCCCATTACCATTAGGCGTCGACAAATAATCGGCAAATCCCCCGCTTCGACTAGGCGCCCCAAATAGTGCAATGCTGCATTCACATCGCTTCCCCGTACTGATTTTTGCAAGGCAGAGATCACATCGTAATGGGCATCCCCATCTTTATCATGAGTCAATGATTTTCTCTGCACACATTCTTCAATAATCGCTAGGGTTAGATGGATCTTTCCTTCCGTATTTTGCGGGGTTGATTTTGTTGCTAGTTCTAGGCCATTTAACGCACTGCGCAGATCGCCATTTGTGGCCCGTGCTAAATGATTCAACGCTTCTTCGTCTAACTCAACGGGATACGCGCCTAATCCGCGTTCTTTATCTTCTAATGCCGACTTGACGGCTGTGATAATATCATTCTCATCTAGTGGTTTCACTTCAAAAATCTGTGTTCGACTACGAATCGCCGGATTGATGGTGATATAAGGATTTTCCGTAGTCGCGCCAATCATAATGATCCGCCCGCTTTCTAAATGAGGCAGTAGAAAATCTTGTTTCGTTTTATCTAAGCGATGGACTTCATCCAGTAATAAAATGACCGTGCCGCTCATTTTAGCTTCTTCAGCTACTATCTGCAAATCTTTTTTGGTGTCTGTGGCGGCATTCAACAGGCGAAAGGCATAATTGGTGGAGCCGGCAATCGCGCTGGCGATACTCGTTTTCCCGGTGCCGGGAGGTCCATATAAAATCATCGAAGAAAGCATTCTAGCATCTACCATACGGCGAATAATTTTTCCTGGACCGACTAAATGCTGCTGCCCAACAACTTCATCTAAGTTGCGAGGACGCATGCGATAAGCTAAAGGCTGTTGCATAAGAAACCTCCTTAAAAGTTAAAAATAAGGTATTTATGTTCGTAAAGCGCGGGAATCCATTAGGTACAATCAAAGAAAAAAGGGAAGAGAAATTTTTCCAAGTCTACAAAAAAGGATTCTCTTTAGATGATCAGCAGCTTTACTAACTTGTTAAAGCAAGTGAGAAAAATGCCAAATATACGTTCCCATTGTAACATGTTTTCATTGTGTTTGCTGTGTTTTGGTGGCTAGGCATAGCGTGTGGCGAGATTATTGTGTATCATGGAGAAGGTGATAATGATGGAAGATTTGATCGACTATTTTAATACAGAAACGACTGAAAAAATCGCGCAACATCTATTAGGAATGTATTTGGAACATGAGACATCTGCGGGAAAACTCGGTGGGTACATTGTTGACTGTGAGGCCTATTTAGGGCCGGATGACAAAGCCGCTCACAGCTACGGGATGCGGAAGACACCGCGAGTACGGGCGATGTATCAGAAACCGGGAACAATTTATTTATACACGATGCATACTCATCTGATTTTGAATATGATTACTCAGCCGGAGGGCATCCCGCAAGGCGTAATGATCCGGGGAATCGAACCAGCAGAAGGATTGGACCAAATGATTAAAAATCGGCATGGCCGAAAGAATGCAGAAATTTCTAATGGCCCAGGGAAACTAGTTGCAGCGTTAGGGATTGAGCGTGATTTATATGGTGCGTCGATTTTTTCCAGCCCCTTGCATTTAGTGCCGGAAAAACGTCGAATACCAAAGAAGATCGATGCGCTTCCACGGATTGGCATCCCTAATAAAGGAGTCTGGACCGAGCGACCGCTGCGCTATATTGTTCACGGTAATCCATACATAACAAATCAGCGTAAAAATTTGATCGATGAAGACCACGGATGGAGGAAATAGAATGGCGAAAGAGACCATGATTACTTATTTAGACAGTTACTTGAACAAAAAAATTCCGGATTACGAATTAGCTTTAGATTGGGATACAAAAAACCGTAGTTTTGAAATTGCTTTTCGACTTTATGCTGAAAATAAAGGCCAAATTGAAATTGATGATGTTGATGGTGTCGCCTCTGAGGAAGAAATCATTGAATTTGAGGATGCGATTTTATTGGTTGATCCTGCTAAATCTACCTACGATGCGGACGATTTTTTAGCGGTCATTCCTTATGAAGGTAAAAAAGGGATGAAGAAAAATGAATTGACTGCAGTGGTCGATTATTTGAAAGATGTGATTGAAGAAGGCCAAAGCGATCTTTTGGACTTTTTAGCAGATGATAGTGAGGATGCGATTTTTGAAATGAACTGGGACGACGCGGTCTTTAAAGCAACGATCAAGCCTAGCGATAGCAATTACCTGCCTTATCCAAGTTATTAATTCTTTTTAACGTGAGTGGAAAATAATTTAAACAAGGGGAAAAATCATGAAGTGGAATGAAGTCAAAGTAACAACCGAAAGTGAAGCGGTGGAAGCTGTTTCGAATATTTTAATGGAGGCGGGGGCGTCAGGTGTCGCGATTGAAGATGCCTTGGATTTTGAAAATTATCAAGAAGATCAGTATGGCGAGCTTTTAGATAAAGCGACTTTTTTAAGATTAGCTGAAGGCGCAGTCGTCATGGCTTATTTCCCTGAAACGATCTTCCTGCCAGAAATCTTGCCTTTCATCAAAGACAGCATCGCGAAGCTGCCTGAATTTGGGTTGAATATTGGCAAAAATATTGTGGAAGTCAGCGAAGTAGAAGAAAGCGACTGGGCAACTGCTTGGAAAAAGTATTACCATCCGGTTCGTGTGACACGCTATTTGACGATTGTACCTAGCTGGGAAAAATATGAAGCCCAGCACGAAGATGAAAAGATTATTACTTTGGATCCCGGCATGGCATTTGGAACGGGGACGCATCCTACCACCAATCTGACTTTACAGGCATTGGAAACGGTGTTACGTGGTGGCGAAACGGTTTTGGATGTTGGAACAGGCTCAGGGGTACTCAGTATCGCTAGCTCGCTATATGGGGCGAAAGATATTTATGCCTATGACTTAGATGAAGTTGCCGTTCGTTCGGCGCAGGAAAATGTCGATTTAAATGCCAATACCGAAAATATTCATGTTTCTGCCAATGATTTATTGGTCGGTGTGAAGCAAGAAGCCGACGTGATCGTGGCCAATATCTTAGCGGACATCATTGTTTTGATGATCGAAGATGCTTGGCGTTTATTGAAACCAGCTGGTACATTGATCGTCTCAGGTATCATTGAAGATAAGAAGGATATGGTACTGGAAGAAATGTACACGCAAGGATTCGAAGTCGATCGCATCTTCCAGCAAAAAGATTGGTTTGCCATCATTTTGAAGAAGCCAGAGGAAGACTAAGATGCAGCGCTATTTTTTAGATCAAGCTTATCAAGCAACAGTAGAAGTTAGCGGCGAAGCCCATCATCATATGTCACGCGTGATGCGGATGTCTGCAGAGGATCAAGTTTTTCTTGTTTTCAACGATCAAACCGCGATCATAGCCAAAATTATCTCTATTGATGGCGATAAAGTTACTTTAGAAGAAGTCGAAAAAGAGAGCTTGCAACGAGAACTCCCCATTAACATCACAATCGCCAGTGGATTTCCGAAGGGTGAAAAATTGGAATTGGTTGTCCAAAAGGGAACGGAACTGGGCGCATATGCATTTATCGCTTTTCCTGGAGAAAGTTCAGTTGCAAAATGGGACGCGAAAAAGCAGCAGAAGAAGCAGCAGCGTTTGAATAAAATCGCCCAAGAAGCAGCCGAACAATCTCACCGCCAAGCGTTGCCACAGGTGGAGTTTGCTTCAGAGAAAGAATTGATTGCAAGCTTTGTCGCTTACGATGCGGTTTTGATTGCTTATGAAGAATCAGCCAAGCAAGGTGAACAAGCGCAATTGGTTCAAACCTTTCAAAAACTTAATGCCGGTCAAAAGTTATTGGTCGTTTTTGGTCCAGAAGGTGGGCTAACACCAAATGAAATCGAAAAATTCCAAGCAGCCGGAGCACACCTGTGCGGATTAGGTCCGCGGATTTTACGAACGGAAACGGCCCCGTTTTATCTTTTGAGCGCAGCCAGTTTTTATTATGAGCTCTCGCGCTGATTTGATTGAAAAAGCCTGCTAGAGTTTGTATAATGAAAACAATCATTTTCAAAAAGAGGTTGAGACAAAAGCATTTAGCTTTACGAATTAAGAAAAAATTTTCAAAAAATATTTCTCTATTTTTTGTGGAATTTCGGTTTAGTTTAGAAGCAGCAGCTTTTGGTAGATTGTTTACCAAGAATAAAGGGGGAACGTCACATGGCAAAAGAAGTTGAATTGACTGGTCCTGACGTCATTAAGATGGTTAGTACGTACATGGGAAAAGAGCACGTGGCGTTTGTACAAAAAGCATACGACTTTGCCTATGAAGCACATAAGCCTCAGGTCCGCAAATCAGGCGAACCATATATTATCCATCCGATTCAAGTCGCGGGGATTTTGGCTGATCTACATATGGATCCCCATACGGTCGCAACGGGTTTTTTACATGATGTAGTAGAAGATACGCCGGTTACCTTAGAAGATTTAAAGGTTGAATTTGGCGAAGATGTGGCTTCATTAGTTGACGGCGTGACCAAGTTAGGGAAGATAAAGTATAAGTCCCACGAGGAACAGCTAGCGGAGAATCATCGTAAAATGCTGTTGGCAATGGCGCAAGATTTGCGCGTTATTATGGTCAAATTGGCTGACCGTCTGCATAATATGCGGACGCTGAAATATTTACGCGATGACAAACAACGCCGAATTGCTCGTGAAACATTAGAAATTTATGCGCCATTGGCTGATCGTCTAGGGATGAGTCGGATCAAGTGGGAGTTAGAAGATACAGCACTACGCTACTTAAATCCTAAACAGTATTACCGGATCGTTCATTTGATGCGGAGTAAACGGGAAGAGCGGGAAGGTTTTGTTGAAAAATCAGTCAATGAAATCAAAGAAGCGACGAAAGAATTAGGGATCGAAGCAGATATTTATGGTCGTCCCAAACATATTTATTCAATTTATCGCAAGATGCGGGATCAAAAGAAACAATTCGATGAGATCTACGATTTGTTAGCGATTCGTGTAATCGTGGATTCCATCAAAGACTGTTATGCTGTTTTAGGTGCGATTCATACCAAATGGAAACCAATGCCGGGGCGTTTCAAGGATTATATCGCAATGCCTAAGGCCAATATGTACCAGTCTTTGCATACGACGATTATTGGACCAAGCGGCAATCCTGTAGAAGTCCAAATTCGGACCCATGAGATGCATCAAATCGCTGAATTCGGGGTTGCAGCTCACTGGGCTTATAAAGAAGGTAAGACGGAAAAGACCGAGGCAACACAGGATAATAAGCAGTTGGACTGGTTCCGCGAAATCATCGAGCTACAAGATGAGAGCTATGATGCATCTGAGTTTATGGAAAGCGTCAAAGGCGACATTTTCAGTGACAAGGTCTATGTTTTTACACCCAAGGGGGATGTAACAGAATTACCTAAAGGATCAGGCCCGTTAGATTTTGCTTACAGCATTCATACGGATATTGGGAATAAAACGACTGGTGCAAAAGTCAACGGCAAGATGGTGCAGTTGGATTATAAGCTGAAAAATGGTGATATCATCGAGATCATGACTTCAGCCAATTCATTTGGACCAAGTCGCGACTGGCTAAATTTAGTAAAGACCAGTAAAGCTAAAAATAAAATCAAACGCTTTTTCAAAACGCAAGACCGGGAAGAAAATGTCGCAAAAGGTCATGATGCAGTCGTTAAGTGTATCAATGATTTAGGTTTTGTACCAAAAGAGATGCTGACGAAAGACAAACTTTCTGAAGTCTTAGACAAATTCAACTTCCATAGTGAAGAGGATCTGTATGCCGCAATCGGTTTTGGGGAGATCAGTGCGCTAACTTTTGCTAATCGGTTGACGGAAAAAGAACGTCGTGAACAACTGAAACAAAAGCAACGGGATGCGGTTGATGAAATGGTCAACAACCCGAAAGAACCGGAAAAGATCAAGGTCCGCCATGAAGGTGGAATCGTGATTCAGGGGATCGACAATCTGCTGATTCGGATCAGCCACTGTTGTAACCCTGTTCCAGGGGATAACATTGTTGGTTATATCACTAAAGGTCGCGGTATTTCAATCCACCGTGCGGATTGTCCGAATATCACCAAACAAAAGGATATCCAGCAACGTTTGATCGAAGTTGAGTGGGAAGATACTTCGAATTCGGTACAGGAATACAATGCTGATTTAGAAATTTATGGGTTCAATCGTGATGGCCTATTGAATGATGTGTTGAATATCGTTAGCGGAATGACGAAAAAATTAGTAAGCGTTGAAGCGAAACCGACTAAAGATCGGCTGGCGGTTATTAATTTGACTTTCAAGATTCAGAACTTGAATCATTTGTATTCGATCGTTGATAAGGTGAAGACCATCCCAGATGTTTACAGTGTGAAGCGGACGAAGGGATAAAATAATAATTATTTGGAGGAACTTCAATGCGAGCAGTCATTCAACGGGTTAGTCAAGCGAGTGTAACGATCGATCAAAAAATAATCGGTCAAATCGATCGCGGTTTTATGATTCTACTAGGGATTCATGAAGAAGATACACAAGCAGATGCGGATTATTTGATTCGTAAAATTCCTTTGTTACGCGTATTTGAAGACGCAGAGGGAAAAATGAACCAGTCGTTACAAGATGTCGGCGGAAGTGTTTTAAGTGTATCGCAATTTACTTTATATGCAGATACTAAAAAGGGGAATCGGCCCAGTTTTGTCAAAGCTGCCCGACCTGAAACAGCGATTCCTTTATATGAATACTTTAATGAAGGATTGAAAAAAGCCGGTTTAACAGTAGAGACTGGAGAATTTGGTGGCGACATGGATGTCGCGCTGATTAATGATGGTCCGATTACGATTATTTTTGATACTAGAGATAAATAGTATCAAAAAGCGGCTACGTCTGGAATTCCGTTTATTTGGAAAAAGAGGGTGCGACATGAATTTTGTCGTGCCTCTTTTTTTGTTTTGGGAAGATCAGCCGATGCTTCACAGCATGAAAATAAATTTATTTTTCCTGTTTTTATAAAAATGAGTTCCTTTTATTCGTTAAATAAGCGATAATCGAACCAAATAGTTAATTATTTATCAGTATAAGGAGTCGAATGTATGGAAACACGGACGGAACGAGATTCAATGGGGGCGCTTGAAGTCCCTAAGGAAGCCTGGTGGGGAGCACAAACTGAACGAAGCCGCCAAAATTTTAAAATCGGTGGCGAAAAAATGCCGCCTGAATTATTGGAAGCACTAGTCTTGGTCAAGAAAATGGCGGCAATTGCCAATCAACAGACCGGAAAATTAACCGAAGAAAAAGCACAAGCGATTCAAAAGGCGGCGGATCTTTTACTTAAAGGTGCAAACTGGGATGAATTTCCGCTGGTTGTTTGGCAGACGGGAAGTGGTACGCAAAGCAACATGAATACCAATGAGGTGATTGCTCATTTAGCAAGCCAAGAGGGGGTAACGATCCATCCCAACGATGATGTGAATATGTCGCAAAGTTCTAATGATGTTTTTCCAACGGCATTACACTTAGCAGGAACGCTGGCGATTGAACAAAAATTATTGCCGGCCATCCATCAGATGATTGGAGCGTTGGAAGAATTGGAAGCCGCCAATCAAAACGTGATTAAAATTGGTCGAACCCATTTGCAAGATGCGACACCGGTGACTTTTGCTCAAGAAATCAGCGGTTGGCGCTCTGCCTTGGAACATAACGAAACGATGCTACTCAATAGTTTGGCTGAGCTTCGTCAGTTGGCGATTGGTGGAACGGCAGTGGGTACTGGTTTGAATGCTTCGAAAGCTTATGAAGAAGCCTTTATCACAGCGTTGAAAGCAGAAACTGGCGTTCATTTCGTTAGTGAAAGCAATAAATTTCATGCGTTAGCCAATCGTGATGCGGCAATTTTTGTTAGCGGAGCCTTAAAAGCCTTAGCAGCTAATTGTCTGAAGATGGCTAATGATATTCGTTGGTTAGCGAGTGGCCCCCGTAGCGGCTTAGGTGAAATTACATTGCCTGCCAATGAACCAGGTAGCTCGATTATGCCGGGAAAAGTTAATCCAACACAATGTGAAGCCTTAGCGATGGTGGCAGTCCAAGTGATGGGCAATGATGCAGCAATCGGGATTGCAGCTTCGCAAGGAAATTTTGAATTGAATGTCTATCTACCGTTGATCGCATTTGATTTATTGCAAAGTATTCGTTTGCTGACGGATGCGCTTGATTCGTTTCGTGAGAAATGTTTGCAGGGGCTAGTGGTCAATGAAGATCGGATGGCTGAATTGTTGGAACAGTCGCTGATGTTGGTAACGGCGTTGAATCCACATATCGGTTATGATAAAGGAGCCGCGATCGCTAAAAAAGCTTTTAGTGAGGGTTCGACTTTGAAGGAAGCCGCTCTGGCCTTGGACTATGTAACGGAAGAAGAATATGAAGCCTGGGTCAGACCAGAGAAAATGATTGGAGAAAACTAGGATGACGATTTATGAAGAAGCTTTAGCCGCCCATAAAAAATGGCGGGGGAAAATCGAAGTGACCAGCAAAGCCAAAGTGGAAAGCAAAGAAGATTTAGCTTTGGCTTATACACCGGGAGTCGCGGAACCTTGCCTTAAGATTGCGGAAGATAAAAATAAAGCCTATGAATACACGTGGAAAGGCAATAGTGTTGCCGTGGTGACGGATGGTACGGCAGTCTTAGGGTTAGGTGATATTGGACCAGAAGCTGCGTTACCAGTGATGGAAGGCAAAGCACTTTTATTCAAAGAATTTGCGAATATTGATGCCGTGCCGATCTGTTTGGATACAAAAGATCCGCAAGAAATTATTCAGATTGTTAAAGCAATTGCTCCGACATTTGGCGGGATCAACCTAGAAGACATCAGCGCTCCTCGTTGTGTGGAAATCGAACGGGCCTTGATTGAAGCGTTAGATATTCCCGTTTTTCATGATGATCAGCATGGGACGGCGATCGTCGTGACGGCTGCTTTGATCAATGCACTAAAATTAGTGAAAAAAGAACCGCAAGATTTGAAAGTCGTGATCTCAGGAACCGGCGCTGCCGGTAGTGCGATTATCCATATGCTGGTCGATCTGGGAGTGAAACAAATCATCGCCTTTAACAAAGATGGGGCATTAAATGAACAGTTGACCAATGCGACATTTGTGGAAAAAGAAATTATCGAACTGATTGAACCAAAAGATTTTTCTGGTACGATGGCTGAAGCATTCATCGGAGCCGATGTGTTTATTGGGGTATCCGCACCTAATCTAGTGACCAAAGAAATGGTTGCTTCCATGAATGATGGCAATATCGTCTTCCCGATGGCTAATCCGGAACCAGAGATTACTTATGCCGAAGCACTAGCAGGCGGAGCGACTGTCGTGGGCACGGGACGTTCAGATTTTCCTAACCAAATTAATAACGTGTTGGCTTTTCCAGGATTATTCCGCGGAGCATTTGTGGCCGAAGCGAAAAAAATTACTCCGAAGATGAAATTGGCTTGTGCCCATGCGATTGCCGATTCGATTCCTTACTCGGAGTTGACTTCTGACTACATCATTCCATCCGCTTTTGAACAAAATGTGGTGGATTCGATCACGGAAAAAGTTGCCGAAGCCGCTCGTCAAGATGGCGTGACGCGTTAAATTAAAGAACGTTCATTTAAACGAAAAATCTGACATATAAAAATTGGGGAGTAGGTCGGGAGATAGTTATCAGGCTTGTCCTAGCCGTGCCGTATTTTTAGAGAGAGGGGAGTAGAAACGATGAGCAGAGTCTTCAAAATGAGTTTTGCTTCAATTTATCCGATGTATCTGCAAAAAGTAGAGAAAAAGGACCGGACTAAAGAAGAACTGGATCAAGTGCTTTGTTGGCTGACAGGCTATGATCTAGCTGCGCTTCAAAAGCAAATTGATGATGGGGTTGATTTAGAAACCTTTTTTGCGGAAGCTACACAGTTTAATCCAAAGGCTACCTTGATCAAAGGGGTCATCTGTGGTTATCGAGTAGAAGAGATTGAAGATCCTTTGATGCAGAAAATTCGTTACATGGATAAATTAGTTGATGAGTTAGCCAAAGGTAAAAAAATGGAAAAAATTTTACGAAAATAGTAAAGACAGCGGATCTGATGGATTCGCTGTTTCTTTATATCATTGTTAATAGTTAGTACGTTAACCACCATTACTTATGTTAGAAGATCTTGTTAATAATATTTATTATTGTTAAAATATAACTGGTATTATTTTGACTGAAATCGGGGGAATGAAGATGAAAAAGTTAGTAGTGGGGTGCCTTTTGGTAAGCGTTTTAGTATTAGGGGCGTGTCAAAAATCAGCGACGAAGACAACAGTAGCATCAACCGGAGAAGTTAGCTCAACAGTAGCAAGTACTAGCAGTACTAGTGAAGAAAAGAAGAGTACGCTTAGCAGCAGTTCAGCAGCAGAAAGTATTAGTAGCGCAACGTTCGAAAGTGCTGTCAGTAGCAGTTCCGAATTACCAGCCAGTACGATCGCTAGTAGTCAACCGGACAACTTAGCGCTCGCTCAACAGCAACTGGTAGGAAAGAGCTTTTCATTAGCACCCGTGTTATTTGATGGTCAAGCTGTCAATCAAGCGATGGACGAAAACAAAGCTCCGCAAAATTTAGTTCATGATGGAGGGGCGTACATCTCTTTTACATCTGATTCAACAGCCTTTGTTGAACTTGCAGGGAGTTACCGACCTAATTATGAGGATGAGTACACAATGACAAACGAGACGATTACTGTGGCGAACCAGACGATTCCTTATTCTATTACTAATGGCGTTCTTACGTTTGATTCTTGGACCACAGAGTTAGATGGTCATACGATTACTTGGGCATTTGAGTAGACGCAAAATTTTTATTAAAGATACTTCTGCCTCATTTTTTTTAAGAAAATGGGGCAGAAGTTTTTTTACAACTGGCTAAAGTGCTGGATGTCATTATAGAAAACCTATCACTAGAAATCGTGAAGCGAACAGCTTACAAGCAAATTGAAAAAAACAGTTCAGTTGCAAAATATTCATGAATTTTCGCAAATTTTGCGGGTCAGTGCCAGCAAAAACTAGCAGAAAGCATTCAGTGACAGAGCTGGTTTTTGGCGGACTGTAAAAGCTAAAAATGTCTTTTGATTCAGGGAGATTTTCCCGAAAACGGGAGTTGTTTTGTGGTATACTACGAGAGAATCTATTTTTAAAGGAGGAGCCTCATGGCAGAGAAAGAAACATTTTATATTACGACGCCAATTTATTATCCAAGTGGCAAACTGCACATTGGGAATTCTTATACAACGATTGCCTGTGACGCGATTGCTCGCTACAAACGCTTGATGGGTTTTGATGTGTTCTATTTGACGGGAGTTGATGAACACGGCCAAAAAATTGAGAAAAAAGCCGATGAGCTTGGCGTAGAACCCCAAGAATATGTCGATAAGATGGCAGCAGATATCAAAAAATTATGGAAGACACTGGATATCAGCTATGATAAATTTATTCGGACAACGGACGATTATCACCAAGCGGCGGTCAAAAAGATTTTTGATCAGTTGTTAGAACAAGGCGATATCTATTTAGGTGAATACGAAGGTTGGTATTCTGTTTCTGACGAAGAATATTTCACTGAAACACAGTTAGCCGAAGTGTATCATGATGAAGAGGGCAATGTGATCGGCGGAAAAGCGCCAAGCGGTCATGAAGTCGAATTAGTACGTGAAGAATCTTATTTCTTCCGGATGAGTAAATATGCGGATCGTTTATTGGACTATTATGAAACTCACCCTGATTTTATTCAGCCAGAGTCTCGTAAAAATGAAATGATCAATAACTTTATCAAACCTGGTTTGGAAGATTTGGCTGTTTCACGGACAACCTTCAAATGGGGAATCCCGGTCAATGCCAATCCAGAACATGTGGTCTATGTTTGGATCGATGCGTTATCAAACTATATCACGGCTTTAGGCTATGGTTCGGATGATGACAGCTTGTTCAAAAAATATTGGCCAGCTGATGTGCATATGGTGGGTAAAGAAATCGTGCGTTTCCATACGATTTATTGGCCAATCATGTTGATGGCGCTAGACTTGCCACTACCGAAAAAAATCTACGGTCATGGCTGGTTGCTGATGAAAGACGGTAAAATGTCGAAATCAAAAGGCAATGTCGTGTATCCTGAAATGCTAGTTGAGCGTTACGGCTTAGATGCGTTACGTTATTATTTATTGCGGGCTGTGCCGTTTGGTTCAGATGGTGTCTTCACACCGGAAGATTTTGTGGCACGAGTGAATTACGATTTGGCTAATGACTTAGGAAATTTACTGAACCGTACAATTGCTATGATCAATAAATATTGTGATGGCGTTGTTCCTGCGTATAAATCATTAGTTACCGATTTTGATAGTGAACTATCGACTACGGCGGCAAATGTAGTGAGTCGCTACCGTGAAGCAATGGATAAAATGGAATTCAACAATGCTTTAGCAGAAGTTTGGACTCTAGTTTCACGGGCGAATAAATATATCGACGAAACAGAACCTTGGGTTTTAGCGAAAGATGAAGAACGTCAAGCAGAACTAGACAGCGTGATGGTTCATTTAGCAGAAAGTTTACGAATCGTAGCAATTCTTTTACAACCAATCATGACTCAAACACCAAAACGGATTTTTGAGCAATTAGGCTTAAATGAGGACATGATGGATCTAGCGACGATTCACTTTGGGGAGTTCCCAGAAAATACTAAAGTGACACCGAAAGGCACCCCAATCTTCCCACGTTTAGATCTGGACGAGGAAGTTGCTTATATCAAAGGTAAGATGTTTGAAGGTGCGCAACCGGAAGAAGAAAAAATCAAATGGGATCCCGAAGAAACAGAATTAGTTTCAGTCAAGGATAAAGAAATCAAATTTGACGTCTTTGATAAAGTTGAATTAAAAGTCGCTGAAGTCATGGAATGCAAGAAAGTCGAAGGTGCGGATAAATTATTGCAATTCCGTTTGGATGCCGGTGATAAGCAAGACCGCCAAATTTTGTCTGGAATCGCTCAATTTTATCCAGATCCAACCAGTTTAGTGGGCAAGAAATTAATCATTGTGGCTAACTTGAAACCACGCAAGATGCGGGGGGAAATCAGCCAAGGGATGATTCTTTCAGCCGAAGCACCAGATGGTACACTGAAAGTCGTTGAAGCACCCAAAGATATGCCAAATGGCGCGATCGTGGGATAATATAAAAAAAGGCGCTTGAGTCTGACTAGACTTGAGCGTTTTTTGATGGCTATCATTTTTTGCAAATCTCTGGCGTATCGAAATAGAGCGGCAAGTTAAGATTTCACTAACTTTGTCTTTTAATGACGTTCTTTCCGTTTTATTATGCTATAGTAACAATACACGAAAGATATTTTTATGCGACAATTTAACTCATTTTGATGAAATTTAATCAAACTGGCGTAACTATAGGGTTACAAGGATGTATTAGAAGGATTTGGGAATACATCGTTTAAACGAGAAATAGTTAATTTTTAGTAATAGTCAACATCCGCAACTTTAGAATAATAAATATTGATTAGTTAGATAGCCTGCTCATATTTGAGCGGGCTATCGTTCATTTTAAGAGTAAATGCTATTTAGAAAAAGCTCAGAGAATAAAACTTTTTTTGTAAAACTCATTGACAGCGCTTTCTCGATTTGTTAAGCTGAATTTAAATTAAATAGACCAAATGATGGATAGTGATTGTTTCAATACAAGCTAAACCTGATGATGTGTACGACGTTGTTTGTTGTACCCTCATTGGGTTTTTTTGTTGCCATAAGGCAGGAGGTGGATTTATAAAAAAACGTATTTGCGTTTGACAACGGTTACAAAAGTATCTATCATTTTAATTGAAGAAACTTATTGACAGTGATTTTTGCTAGCGAATTCACTGAATGGAGGATCGCTAAATGCAGATTCAAAAAATTTTGAATAACAATGTAGTTATTACGACAGATGAAAAAAATAACGAAATCGTCGTAATGGGGCGAGGTCTGGCCTTTCAAAAAAAAGTCGGGGATGAGATAGCTGAAACAGCAATTGATAAGTCTTATCACCTTGCGAACAACGATTTATTTCACAAGTTTCAAGAGTTGCTTGAAGATATGCCAATTAGTTATGTAGAGATTGCCAATGACATTATCGATGAAGCAAAAGTGACGTTGAAAAATCCATTGAATGATTCGCTGTATATCTCAATCACAGATCATTTATATGCCGCAATTCAACGAGTTCAAGAAGGGGTCCGTGTTCGCAACTTATTATTATGGGATGTCAAACGCTTGTTTCCTGATGAATTTTCAGTTGGTTTAGATGCAGTAAAACGGATCAAAGAAAAATTTAAAATTGATTTAGGCGAAGATGAAGCGGGAAATATCGCTTTACATTTAGTGAATGCACAAACGGAAAGTGATAATGAAGATGCGTATTTGATGGCGGAATTGATGCAGGAGATTATTCAAATTACCAGCTATTATTTTAAAGTTCAATTAGATGAAGAATCGGTCTACTTCTATCGCTTTACGACACATTTGCGCTTCTTTGCTTCGCGAATTATGAATCATCGTCAATTAACAGATGAAACGGATGATGAGTTACTCGTCATCATCCAAAAAAAATATCAAAATGCTTATCAATGTGTAGAACGGATCGCCGAATTTATTCTAAAAAAATACCATTATGAAATGTCAAATGACGAGAAATTGTACTTAACAATCCATATCGCAAGATTGGTTCAAAAAGTAAAGCAATAAAAAGAGAAGACCGTTTAGCGCTGAATGGTTGACGCACTTTTCTAGCAAAAAGAATGTTATACAAATTAGGAGGGAACATCAGTGGGAAAATATCATGATTTAGCAGAGAAGATTGTCGCAAATGTTGGCGGGAAAGAAAATATCAGAAGCTTGACCCATTGTATTACGCGCTTACGCTTTAAACTGAAAGATGAATCAAAAGCCAATGAAGAGGCCTTAAAAAAGATGGATGGTGTAGTAACCATCATGAAAAGTGGTGGACAGTTCCAAGTAGTCATCGGCAATCACGTACCCCTTGTCTATGCAGATGTCTTAGAAGTTGCAGGGATTACAGGAGAGGCCAGTGAAGAGGAAGAAGGAGAAAAAGGCAATCTATTCAATCGCCTGATCGACGTGATTTCTAGCTGTTTCCAACCATTCTTAGGGGCGTTAGCGGCTTGTGGAATGTTGAAGGGGTTCAATGCATTATTCTTGTATTTTCAATTATACCAAGCAGGCAGTGGGACGGATCTATTCTTAACGGCTGCCGGTGATTGTATCTTTTACTTCATGCCGATCGTCATCGGTTTGACAGCTGCCCGTAAATTTAAAGTCAGTGAGTTTACAGGGCTCGCAATTGGAGCAGCCTTGGTTTATCCAACGATTCAAGCAACGGCATTGGGTGCAGGCAAACCAATTATGACCCTTTTTGCACACACGATTTTGGAAAGTCCAGTATTCATTCGGGTCTTCGGATTACCAATCATTGCTAATAATTATACGAGCAGTGTTGTTCCGATTATCTTGGTTATCTGGTTTGCTAGTCATGTTCAAAAATTGGCTAAAAAAATCATTCCTGAATTAGTTCAAACCTTCTTAGTACCCTTGTTTACGATTTTGATCTCTGTCTTTTTTGGTTTCTTGATTATTGGTCCAGTGATTACTTTCTTAACCAATATTCTAGGCAGTGGCTTTACTGCTTTATATGAATTCTCACCAGTCTTGATGAGTGTAGTAGTTGGTTTCTTCTGGCAAGCGTTAGTGATCTTCGGTCTGCATTGGAGCTTGATTCCATTAGCGATGATCAACTTATCGACTTTAGGTTTCGACACGATTTTAGCGGCATCATTCGCAGCAAGTTTTGCACAAACCGCCGTAGTCCTTGCAATGTTCTTCAAACTAAAAGACAAAAAATTAAAAGAATTATGTATCCCAGCCGTTATCTCAGGAATCTTTGGGGTAACAGAGCCTGCGATCTATGGGTTATCACTGCCGAAGAAAAAACCATTCTTTATTTCTATGATTGGTGGAGCAATCGGTGGTTTAATCACAGGGATGTTTGGAGCTCGGAGCTTTATTATGGGTGGTTTAGGCGTCTTTGGTTTTGTTAATCACATCGACACAGCTAATAATGATATCAGCAGTATGGTAACTCAGTTTATCGCCGTCGCTGTAGCAATGGTCTTCAGTTTTGTTGTGACGATGGTTTTCTGGAAAGATGAAGAACCCGTTGAAGTCACAGAAGGACAAAAAGCGATGGAAGTTCGCAAAGAAATCGTGACGGCACCTGTTACAGGTCAAATGATGCCATTATCAACAGCTAAAGATCAAGCATTTGCTCAAGGGGCTTTAGGTAAAGGGGTTGTGATCCATCCAACCGTGGGCGAGGTAGTCGCACCCTTTGATGGAACGATTATGACGATTTTCCCAACCAAGCACGCAATCGGCTTAGTCTCAGATAAAGGTTTAGAGTTATTGATCCACATCGGGCTAGATACGGTTCAATTAAATGGAAAATATTTCGAGTCCTACGTTGAACAAGGAGCGAAAGTAAAACGCGGCGACAAATTGGTGAGCTTTGATATCGAAGCCATTGAAGCGGCAGGCTATAGTGTCGAAACGCCCGTAATTGTAACCAATTCAGCTGATTATCTAGATATTATTGAGTCTGATCAAAAAGAAGACATCGGCAATCAGGACGAATTATTGACAGTCTTAGTTTAATAAATTAAAAAAATGGAATGTGCCGCTTTTGGCACACTCCATTTTTATGGCTTAATTTGGTCGAAAAGACTCGGTAAAACGAATCATCGATTCCGGTGATTCAGCCATGATGGCAGAGCTAGTCTTGCGCTTATCTGCCAATTCACCAATCTCGATGAGGTGATTGAGATTTTTTTGATAATCTTCTGCAAAGACACTGGCGTACAATACATCTAGTAAATAGCAGATCGAAGAATTAATCGTAAAGTTGGCGATCTTTGAATACAAGCGTTCGCGAGTGGTGATTCGTAAAACCGCTTGGCTCATGGAAGCTAGCGTATTATCGCCGATACTCGTCAGGGCGATGATGGGTGTTTTTTGTTTTTGTAAGATTTTAGCAATGTGCAAAATAAAATTATTCTCACCAGTATAGGAAATCAAGACCGCACAAGTATCTGATCGACTATTGAAGGCCTCATAGGCATCCTCGCCTAAGGTTTGACTAGTGACGACATCTTTTTGGATACGTCGCATTTTCAAAGCGAAGTCTTGTGAAATCAATAGATTGGCATTACTGCCAAAGATTTTGATTTGTTGCGCATTCAGCAGTAGCTGCTTCGCCTTTTGTAAAGCGTCATGATTTAACAAACTTAAGGTATCATCAATGGTGGTGCGTTCTAAAGTCGCGATTTTATTTGCAATCGTCATCAAACCATCTGTCGCTTGGAAGGGTAGATTAGCGTCAACATCTTCAAAATAGGTTTGTAGATAAGTCTGTTCTGCCAAAAATTCTGTACGTAGTTCTAACCAGCCTTGATAACCGAGCTTTTTAGCGACACGGATCAATGTTGATGGATGAACAAAATTAACCGCGGCAATTTCTTTGATGGTCAGAGATTCGATCGCGGTGCCTTGGTCTAAAATATAAGCGACTAAAGTCGCCTCAGCGTTCGAAAAATCTGTCTGTTTCATTTTTTCGGTTAACAGCATTTAAGAACCTCCTAGTCATTTACGTTTATTATAAAATATTCGTAAACATTTTTGTGGTGGATTAAAGAAAAAAGCGAAAAAAAACACTGGCATTTACAAAATGAAGCGTTTTCTTAAACGGATTTGTAAATATGCATGGAATAGTTTGTAAATGGATTGTATTGAAGTTTTACGTAATGGATAATTAAAATGTAAATAAAACAGAAGGAGTCGATTGCATGACAGCAGGCGTTAAAATTGCCACGATTGGTGGAGGAAGTAGTTATACCCCCGAATTAATGGAGGGGTTTATCAAACGATTCGATGAATTACCCATTCGAGAAATTTGGTTAGTCGATATTGAAGCAGGTCGGGAAAAATTAGAGATCGTTGGTGCGATGGCTCAACGGATGTGGGATGCTTCTCCTTATGATGTAAAAGTTCATATGACTTTAGATCGTGAAGCAGCGCTAAAAGATGCCGATTTTGTAACAACACAATTTCGTGTGGGTTTATTAGAAGCTCGGATCAAAGATGAACGAATTCCTGCTTATTACGGCATGCTGGGGCAAGAGACCAACGGGGCTGGCGGAATGTTTAAAGCTTTTCGGACTGTTCCGATCATTTTAGAAATCGTGGAAGATATGAAACGTTTATGTCCAGACGCGTGGCTGATCAACTTTGCCAATCCTAGTGGCATGGTGACAGAAGCAGTCGTTCGTTACGGTAAATGGGACAAAGTGATTGGTTTATGCAACGTTCCAGTCATGGCACAAATGATCGAACCGGAATTATTAGGCAAACAGCCAGATGAGTTGATTTATAAATTTGCAGGCTTGAATCATTTCCACTGGCATAAAGTGGCGGATCTTCACGGCAAAGATGTGACGATGGCTATCGTTGAGAAAATGTATTCAGGTGACGAAACTGGGATGCCGAAAAATATTCATGATATTCCTTTTCCAAGAGAGATTTTGGAACAAATGCAAATGATTCCTTGCGGCTACCATCATTATTATTATCAAGAAGAAGAAACGCTCGCGCATGCGTTGGAAGAATACCGTACGATTGGAACGCGTGCACAGCAAGTGAAACAAACAGAAACAGAATTGTTTGAATTATACAAAGATCCAAACTTAGATTACAAACCAGAACAATTAGGTCAGCGTGGTGGGGCGTATTATTCTGATGCAGCTTGCGAATCGATCGCTTCAATTTATGCTAACAAGAATACCCAATTAGTAGTCTCTACAAAAAATGATGGGGCAGTACCAGATCTGCCAGCAGATTGCGTTGTTGAAGTTTCTGCTTATATCGGTGGACAAGGTGCTCGTAACGTGGCTTTTGGTGAATTACCGACAGCAGAACGTGGTTGGCTGCAAGCCATGAAGGCGATGGAATTGTTAACGATCGAAGCCGCAGTCACTGGGGATTACAACACAGCATTACAAGCCTTTACCAACAATCCATTGGTTCGTTCAGGAAAAACAGCTCAACGGATCATGGATGAATTATTTGTCGCACATAAAGCTTATTTGCCAAACTTCAAAGAAACCATCGAACGTTTAGAAAAAGATGGCGTTGAAGTCCAGGATGAAGTGGCACGTGAATTAGATTTAGTAAAAATATAGAAAGTAGGGAATAATAGATGGGATTTAGAAAAGACTTTTTATGGGGCGGCGCAACTGCGGCTAATCAATGTGAAGGTGGGTATAACGAAGGGGGACGCGGCTTAGCGAATGTGGATCTTGCCCCGGTTGGCGAAGATCGTTTTGCAGTCATTGCCGGTAAAAAGAAAATGTTCGATTTTGATGATGAGTATTTTTATCCAGCAAAAGAGGCCATCGACATGTATCATCATTGGAAAGAAGATATCGCACTATTTGCTGAAATGGGCTTTAAAACCTACCGTTTGTCATTAGCGTGGAGCCGTATCTTCCCTAAAGGTGATGAAAAGGAACCAAATGAAGCCGGCTTGAAATTTTACGAAGACATCTTTAAAGAATGTAAAAAATACGGGATTGAGCCCTTAGTTACGATCACTCACTTTGATTGTCCAATGCATTTAGTTGAAAAATATGGTGCATGGCGCAGTCGCGAATTAGTTGGTTTCTATGAAAATCTATGTAAAGTAATCTTCAATCGTTATAAAGGCTTAGTCAAATACTGGTTGACTTTCAATGAGATCAACATGATCTTACATGCACCATTTATGGGTGCTGGGCTGTACTTTGAAGAAGGCGACAATGAAGAACAAATCAAGTATCAGGCAGCGCATCACGAGTTACTAGCTTCAGCGATCGCTACTAAAATTGCCCATGAAGTCGATCCAGAAAATCAAGTTGGCTGTATGTTAGCGGCAGGTTCTTACTATCCCTATACACCAAAACCAGAAGATGTCTGGGCGGGGCGTCAAGAAGAGCGCCAAAACTATTTCTTTATCGATGTGCAATCACGGGGAGAATATCCGGCCTATGCTTTGAAAGAAATGGAACGTAAAGGAATCGAAGTGAAGATGGAAGACGGTGATGAGGAGTTATTGAAAGCTCATACCGTAGATTTTATCTCTTTCTCCTATTATTCATCACGGGTCGCAACGACTGATCCTGAATTATTAGAACAAACAGCGGGCAATATTTTTGCTTCAGTGAAAAATCCTTACTTGGAATCCAGCGAATGGGGATGGCAGATTGATCCACTAGGACTGCGAATCACTATGAATGATCTGTATGATCGTTACCAAAAACCGTTGTTCGTAGTTGAAAATGGCTTAGGTGCTATTGATACACCAGATGAAAATGGTTATGTGGAAGATGATTATCGCATCGACTATTTGGAAAAACACATCCAAGCGATGAAAGATGCAGTTGAATTGGATGGTGTGGACCTATTGGGCTACACCACTTGGGGCTGTATCGATCTAGTTTCAGCAGGAACTGGGGAAATGAAAAAACGTTATGGTTTCATTTATGTCGATCGTGACAATGAAGGGAATGGGACTTTGAAACGCAGCAAGAAAAAATCATTTGATTGGTATAAAAAAGTTATCGCAACCAATGGTGAAGATTTAAGTAATTAATCCAAACAATGAGATGGCTTCACGAACGAACTTTTAAGCAGAAAGCTCGTTCGTGAAGTCTTTATTTATAGAAGAAAAAATGTAGAGTCACCGAATACGGAACAAGCTTCAACAATAAAGCTTGTCCATATAAAGCTGAGAGGCTAGTACACTAGTTTAAAATAAGAAAAGAGTAATATTTTAAAATTTCATGACTCGATAAATAAAAAATCCCCGTGATTAAAAACTCAGAAAGAGTTTTTAATCACGGGGATTTTTTAAATTCTTTTTTAGGTAGATAAGCTCTTTTATCAAGATCAAAATTCTAATCAAAAATTCGCAAATGACTAAAGTTTGAGAACTTTTATTAAATAATGAACCTTAAAAAACCAAATGATTTTTTTTAGATCTCTAAAATGAATACTAATAAAATTTATAATGCTTTAAATAAATGAGTTAAATAACGATAGAATTGATTTTTTTACTGTTTATTAGGCAATATAGTCTGCAAACAATAACGGATATTTAGATATAACCATAAAAACAAATGAGCGTTAAATTAGTTATTATATAGATATAAATTAGAAATAGTTAACAAATAGGCTTTTTTAGTTATGTTAAACAGAATATTAATGTTTATTTCGTGTGTTCTTTTTGTTTATTTTTTTATACATATGTTGTTTTAGGACAGAAAAACTTTATAAATCAGAGGAGGATCAATTTTTTGAAGTTCAGATCTTCACAAAAAAATGAAGCATATAAAAGGCCTTTTACTAGTAATAAGCTGGAAAGCGGTCGGTATGTGAGAAGAGTTGGGGAACTTCTTTATTTGTTGGTAATTTTGTGAAGATGATTTTTTCCAATGGTTAAATTTATGGAAGGGAAGGGGATGAAAAAATGAATTTTAGAGAGGTTTTAGGAACAAGTAGTTTGCGGCGCCTACGTTTTGTCGAATTACTTTATGCAAACCAGGTTGGATTGCCTAGTGACCAGTTACTGGAAGAATTGGAGTGTTCCTTGCCGATCCTGCTAAAAGACGTCAAGCTGATCAATGATGATCAAGATGATTTTCATATTGAAAAATTCAAAGGGCTGTATCAGATTCAAGTGAAACCACATGTTAGCATCAATCGCTTATATGCTGATATTCTTCAACAATCACCTGAGTTTCAGATTATTGAAGAGCTCCTTTATGAAAAGTGTTCAAGTATCAGTGATCTCGCTGATAAGTTGTATCTGAGTGCTTCCAATACTCAACGCTATCTGAAAAAAATTGAAATGGCACTAAAAAAGGCTGAAATCAAATTGGATTATCGACCGCTCCGGATCGAAGGGAAGGAGAGTGTGATCAGACACTTCTATTATCGTTATTTTTTAGAAAAGTCTGATCGTTTGGAATCGCTCTTTGTCGGTCTGAAGGACTATCAAATCAAATCCATCACTAACTTGGTGGATCAGTTTATCCAAGTCAATCATTTAGAAAACCGACATATTTTTAGGAAACGTTTAAGCTATAACATTTACATCAGTTTGTGGCGAATCAAGAACCAACGCTTCTATCCACAAAATGAATTGGCGAGTCCCTTGAGTTTGCCTGATGAAGCTACTTTAGAACCTTTTGAGCGGATGGTTTTGGATGTTTTTCGGGTTCGCCTAACAGAAGAACAAATTAAAGATTGTTTATGGCTTTCTTATGCTGATATGTTGGTCTTTAGTCAAGATCAATGGAAATCAGCGATGAAACAAAGTAGAAGCTACCGCGATCTTTACCAGAAGCATTCCGAATTAGTCGAAGAATTCAATCATTTGATCGGTAATTCATTGAGTGAAGCAGAAGTCAGCGAGTTGACCATCATCTTAGTGAACGATCAACGGATGTACTCGCCTAAAGGTCGTTATTTAGATATTTTGTATCGTCAACGGGGCATATTTTTAGAAAAAATGATGGAAACTCATTACCAAGCGGTGAAAAAGGTATTGAAAATCGCAGAGTCCTTTGTTAAAAAATATCGAATTTATCAAGAGAATGATTTTATTTGGAATTACACCTACTTATTAATCACGATGGTTCCTAAAAGCTTGAATTTGTTGGCAAATGCGGATCAACCTTTGAAAATTTTGTTGCTGTCAGAGCTGTCACCAACCGAGGAGACTTTTTTAGCCGATCAGATTGAAGAACGAATCTACGGCAATTTTAAGATTCATTTTGTTGAGGAACGTTCCCGGGATTCTCGTATCGAGATCCATGAATTGCAAAAATATGATGCGCTAATCACCTCTAGCAGCGTGGAGGAAGTTCCTTACGACTATCCAACGGTAATCATTGATCCGTTCTTGACTAGTCAAAATATTGTTCAATTGCAACAATTAATCAGTTATTTATCAGACTAAGCAAGGAATATAGTTATTAATTTATTAAATGGATAAAAAATGATTCAAATGACTTTTTTATTTTAAAAGAATTGAGTTTTACTATTCGTAAAATAAATTAAAAAAAATGAGTAGAATAACTCTTATTTTAATCAAAAAGCCAGAAATAACGTGCGAATAATAAAAATATAATAACTGAAATTTATAAAAGAGGCAAAAAACACAAAAATATAATATTAGTTACTATGAAGTTAGGTAACGAAACAAAAAAGTCGAAAGGGGGAATAGTTGTGATGTGATGTATTGGAAGATACAACATATCAATACTGATAAGTTGCTTATAAGGGAAAATACTTTTTGCGAACATGGGCAAGTATCAGCAATCTACTAATTCCGTAACAGAAGGGGGGCTGGAAATGAGAAAAAAATTTTCCATCATATTTTGTCTGCTTCTAGGAATATGTTGTTTTGGTATGGAAAGTTTTGCTGCAGATGAGCAAGTGGAGTTATGGATTCATACATGGAAAGAAGATGGAAAAAAAGTTGAGGGAACCGAACAATTAAAGTTTGACGTGTATGATTTGACCACCTGGCGGAGCGAACACGGCGAAGATGAAAAAAAAGATAAGGAATACTTGCTAAATACTTATTCGACCAAAGAAAGTATGAAATCCTTTGTCGAAGAACAGCAATTGAAAAAGTGGAATGAATCAGCTTTAGGGGTCGATGGGAGTGGAAATGTCTCATTTTACGTTCCTCGTTATAGTGATGGAAAGGACGCGGCCTATCTGATTTTGGCAAGCGGCGAAACCGGAAATTATCAAATGTTACCGATCGTATTATATTTGCCGCAAAAACATCCAAAGACAGAGGAAGAAGCTCAACGGCTCTTGATCTATGGGAAATACCAGGATATCAGTGAGCCGCCGATATCATCCTCAGCACCACCAACGGAGAGTGTTCCGCCGTCGCCGGTTCCAGACAGGCCGATTAAAAATTTACCATCTACTAATGATTTGATTCGAAATTTCACAATCTTAGGGTCAGTGTTAGTAATTACCGGAATTTTAGGATTAAAAAAAATACAAAAGAAAAAATAGGAGGAAAAAATATGAAAGCAAGAGGGAAAATTATCAGTTTGTTGACGACGATTTTATGTCTAGTTCCAATGTTCGTTGGCGTACTTGGTATGGGAGAAGAGGCTTCCGCAGCGATTCAAAACATTGATGTTACATTGCATAAAAAGAAAATGGATGAATTTCCAATTGGCGGGATCCTAAATACTGGTGAGGAAATGAACGAGTTTAAGGACTATGAAGCATTGCCAGATGTTGAATTTACGGCTTACGAGATTACAAACGATTTTTATGTGAGACTGGAGGCCGAACTTGCTGGAAAAGATCGGGATTCGGGCACAGTTTATAAAGACGCTGTTCAAGAAGTTATGAGTTCATATCAATCAGCGCCAGGTGGGGCAACTCAAGTTGGCCAAGGCAGCACAGATGTTAATGGGAATGTTACATTCAGCAATCTACCGGACAGAGATAGCAATGGTAGATATCATGTTTACCTATTTATCGAAACAGAAGTACCGGGATTGACTCAATTTAGTCAACCGTTAGTGATGATGTTACCTTTATTGGATAAGGACAAAAATGAACTAACGCATATCCATCTTTATCCAAAAAACAAAGTCCAAAGCGATATCAAGAAAGAATTGCTTGATGCAGATGGAGAAGCTTTAGACAACAAAGATCTTCATAGTTATGATGTTGGCAAAGAGATCAAATACAAAACCACTTTTACAATTCCGAGTCAAATCGGTGAGATCGTTGAAGATGAAAATGAACTTAAACAAACGCGCTACAGCAAGTTGGTCTTCAGAGATGCGATGGATACGGAAGGCATTCTCTTTAAACAAATTGATAAGATCGTGATCGGTGGTACTGAGGTTTCTGTTTCAGAATTTACCGGTTCACCTTATGCAACGACTACGTATACGAACAATGCAGGAAACTATGACAAGGTTAACAAGGCTGGTTTTGAGATTTCGATGAACTTGAATGCGGAAAAATCACCTAGCGCAGGATTCGACAGCTCAGAAGCTGTTGCCAAATATTTGGCTAAATACAGCGGTAAAAAAATAGAAATCTTCTATACTATGGCCTTTACTGAAGATACGCCAGTTGATAAGGGAATCAATAATGATTTCTCAGTTACTCTAAAACAAGTTACTTCGTCTGATGAAGAGACTCGGAAACCAGATGATACACCGAAAGTGATTACTGGCGGGAAGAAATTCATGAAACATGAAGAGGGTAAACCGGAGCAAGGGTTAGCTGGAGCAGAATTCGTAGTGATTAAAAAAGCTGGCGGCAAAGAATACTATCTTGCACCCGGTGAGGGCAATCGTAACTGGGTAGAAGTTGCAACTGGTGAAGATTATAGCGGAGCACGCAAACTTGTTTCTAAGAGTGACGGCTCATTTGAAATCACTGGACTAGAATTCGGAGACTATCAATTACGAGAAATCAAAGCACCAGATGGCTTCCAAAAACTTAATGACGATGTAGACTTTACGATTGCAGAGGGTTCTTACGCTGGACCTTCAGCAGAGGTTCAAAAAGTTATGAATACTTCTAGAGGTGGTTTCTTACCATCAACTGGTGGTAAAGGGATCGTTGCCTTCTTACTAATTGGTTTTGCTTTGATGGCTTTCGCGGTTGTTCGTTACCGTAAAGTTCATGAACAAACAGCATAGTAAATGAAAAAAGATGGATTTATTCCATCTTTTTTTTGTTTAACTGTACTTGTGGTTGTTTTAATGAAGTTTCAACTTTTTTCTTGAATAAATATAAAAAAATACTAATTTAATTTCCATAAAAAGACTCCAAGACCTAGAAAGTTCATTTCTATGGTCTTTTTTTGTGGTTAAATCATTGATTCAAAAGACAAATTTTTTTTACTGAAAACAAACTTTAATATTTTTTATTTCGATTTAAGTAATTGGGTTTAATAACATTGATGGTTATATAAAAACAATAAACAACGTAGATGTGATTTGTATCAATAACAAAAAAATATAAAAAAATATAAAAACGATAAAAAATAATATAAGTTATTATGTTTTTACACAGAAGGGAGAGTGGGTGAAAAAAGGAGTGAAAGGAGGAATTTATGAAATGAAAAAGAAACACTTGCTCATGTTGGTTGTTTTGCTGTTTTCTTTTATCGCAGAGACGCTACCACCGTTAGTTCCCGCTCATGCAGAGACCACGAAAACTGAATTGATTGATGAAAAGTTTTTAAAAGTCTCTTACGAATATGAATCGCAAGAAGATTCAAATCGTTGGCGAGTCAGGTTTAGCAGGCAAAGCGAAGAAAGTGATACGCAACAGCGACTCAAGTTGAAAGTAACAGACGAGAAAGGAAATGTGATAACTTATCCGAATATTAAGGACATGATCGAAAAGGATGAATGGCTGATTGAAACAAACTATTCATCTGCTATGGAAGGGCAACTCAGTTTTGAACTGCCAAAATCGGTTCAAAAACTTTATTTAGATGTTCAAATGGATGAACAAGCCCTTTCTACGAAACAAGACGCTAAGATACAAGAAAATATCTTAGACCTTAAAGAGCCTTTCGTTTTAAAAATTAAGGAGACGAAAGCAGAAACAGCAGCTTCTGAGAGTAAACCAGCACTCAAAACAAGTTCTGCGGAACTGATCGGTCCGCCAGAACCAGATGCAGTGGTGCCGGTTCCCGCTTCTGCGGTACCAGCCAATGGGTTACTTAGGATGGATCCACCGAAATATACCAATAAAATGCCGAGTTATACTTCAAATACTAACGGCGTATATCCGACCAATTCTTGGACGCCGACTGGACAATCCAATGTTAAAAACCATCAAGGTGGTTATGAAGGTGAAAGTGGCTGGGATGGTCTGACGGAATGGAATATTTCACCAGATAATTATACAAACTCTTATATCAAATATGGGGAAAATAAATCCAATCCCAATATTGCTTTAAGGAAATACGCCAGTGAAACATCAAAAAATGATGAATTCGATGTTCGGCTAAATGTTCGTGGAAGTACGATTCCAAAACCTGGGGTAGATGTGTGTTTTGTTTTGGATAATTCGTATTCCATGATTGACCCAAATTTAAATATCAGCGGAATGAACAGAAAGACGCTGGCAGTCAATTCTTTACAAAAATTGATTGATAAATTTAAAGCAGCCAATCCAGATCCGAATAGTTTGAGAATTGGGGGTGTTGTTTACTCAGCAAGTAATAACCCCAACGGCAATCCGACTGTTTCAATGTCCAATAATGCAGCGGGTTGGCAAAATTTAGTGGATACGTATAGAAATACTCGATCAGATGGCGACACTTATACACAAAAAGCATTGATAGATGCACAAACCATGCTGAACAATATAGGGGGAACCAATCGGCGAAAAGTCATTTTTCTTCTAACCGATGGGGCACCTAATATGAGTGCTGTCCCAATCGAATTGAGAAATGATTCAAGTATCTATTACGATGGCGTACGTTTTACACAATATGATGGAGCCTCTTTAAATCGAGGATCTTATATGCAGCCAGATGTTTCTGGTCGAGTTCATACCGTGAAAATTCCAAATGGGTACTATATCTTAAGGCCAAATCGCAGTATTTATAGTCACTTAACACCGGTCAATTCCACTGCCGCGGACATCAAAGAACAGGGAATAGAGATTAATTCGATTGCGATCAACATTAGCAAAAATTATAGCTATGAAGGTCATTCGACCGAAGAATTAATCACAGGCTTGTATCGAATTGCTTCGAAAAAAGCCAATGCAACAGGTGATCTTCAGAGGGATTATCAATTCTATCATGCTAATAGCAGTGGTGATTTTGATATTTCTTTTGATGATTGGTTTGATTCAGTCATTCAAACGGTGGATAAAGGTGTAATTGAGGATCCAATTGGGGAAATGTATGAACTAGTTGGTCAACCAACTGTTAAAGAAATCAGAAAATCGGGAGTACCGGCGATTGAATCTAGTAAATTACCAAATGCTCCGGTTGTCTCGAACAATAAAATCACGGTTAATAATATCAATCTGTAGGGGAATCAAGAGATTCAAGTGGACTATAAACTGCGCTTAAAAACGAATCATGCGAACTATGAAGGAAATAAATGGTATCCGACAAATGGGAAGACGACGTTGATTCCGACACCTGAACGAACTACCGATGTCCTTGATTTCGGTGTACCGTCAGCTCGTGGGAAAGTCGATAAATTTACAATTCCTGTGGAGAAAATTTGGTCGGATACGCAAAGAAGTACAGCTAATTATTGGGGACTTCGTAGTGGCAGTGTTCAAGTTATTTTACAACGAAGAAGTGGCAGTTCATGGGTCGATGTCGAAACAAAGACGTTGTCATCAGCCAATAGTTGGAAGGGGACTTTCCAAGCAGTTGAAGGAGGCACCAATGTTTACAGGGTTGTAGAACCTAGTAGGACGACAGGTTATGCTAAACCAACGTCTAACACGGGGGAATTTACGGCAGCGACATTACCGAGCAAAGGAGTTCAAATCACCAATGCATTGCTGACGGGGACAGCGATTATCAATAAGTACAAGGAAGATGGGAAAACGCCATTTACCACTGATTTACCGAAATTTACGGTTCGACGCAGATCCGATGGCCGGATCTTGGCAACCAATCTCGAACCAAATGCCAATGGGCAAGTAACGATTCCTAATATTCCGCTAGGTGATTTTATCGTTGAAGAAACGTATGTGCCACGAGGCTACAAAAAAATGGACGATATTGAACTGCGAGCGGTCGAAAATAGTGGTGGAACGGGCTTAGTCATCACGCTAAATGGTCAAGCTTCGCCTTATAAAGTGACCAATAAATTAGCAGCCGATCTTGAGATTCCGGTAGAAAAAGTTTGGTCAGACAAGTACCAAGCAACAGATAATTATTGGGGACTGCGAAGTGGATATGTAAGAGTCAATCTACAACAGAAAAACGGCAGTACTTGGCAAACTATTGAAAGTAAAGTTCTGACAACCATCGATAGTTGGAAAGGAGTATTTTCAGCCGTGGAGGGTGGCAGCAATCTTTATCGCGTAGTGGAAGAAACACGGGTACCGGGATATGCCAAACCAACCTATAATTATTCAACTGAGTTTACAGCCGCAACAGTACCAAATGGCGGCGTCAAACTGACCAATAAGTTATTAACTGGAAGCATCACCTTCTACAAATACAAAGATGATGGAAAGACGCCGTTTAGCAGTGACCATCCGAAATTTACCGTGAAGCGTAAATCCGATGGTAAAGTTTTGACGACCAATCTCACTCCGAATGCAAGTGGAGCGGTGATTATCTCTGATATTCCAATGGGTGAATTTATCGTGGAAGAATCCTATGTGCCAAAAGGCTATGAAAAAATGGCGGATATGGAACTGAAAGCGGTCGAAAATAATGCCGGAACGGGTTTGAACATTACCTTGGATGGCCAAAATTCACCGAAAGTAACGAATAAATTAGCAGATTTCGTGTTATGGATTAAAAAAGTCGATCAAGATGGTAAGGATTTACGAGGAGCAAGCTTTAGATTACGCGGTGTTGGGTACGATGAAACGAAAGAAAATGGTCCTTACTTTGAATTTACGAACTTGCGACCAGGCGAATATAGCCTGACGGAAACGGTTGTTCCGAGTGAGTATGAAGGAATGAATGGGACTGTTAGAATCAGTATTTCACAAACAGGTGAGGTAACGATTCAATCGCATCCGAATGTTAGCGGATCGGGTGAGTTAGGGAATCCTAATCGTATTCAATTGACTGTAACGAACAAGAAGAGACGAGCAGGTGCTTTGCCTTCAACAGGGGGCTCAGGTCTTGAAACGATCTTCAAAGTAGCAATTGGAGTTATTTCAACAGCAGGAGGCCTGCTTGGCAGCCTTTACTGGCTTCACACTAAAAGGAGGGGATCGTAATGAAAAAAATGATTCTTCTCTTGGGACTAATTCTGGGGATTTGTAACGTGGGGGTTACTGCTTTTGCAGAGGAAAGTCAGGTGGAAGTAAAGATTAATACACGTTCGGAAGATGGCAAGATTTTGGAAGGAACCGAGTCACTGGCATTAGAAATCTATGATTTGACGGATTGGCGAATGAAACGTGGTGGTACTGAAAAAAGTGATAAGGAGTTCATCTTGAATACTTATCCAACGAAAGAAAAATTAGCCGCCTTCGTCAAAGACGAGCAATTGACTAAATTTAGTCAGGCACCGCTTTTAGTAGATTCCCAAGGACAAGCAGTAGTTACATTGCCGCGTTATCAAAACCAGCGGGATGCGGCCTATCTGATTTTGTCATCGGGCGAACAAGGCAAGTATCAGATGTTGCCAATCGTGGTCTATTTACCACAGAGGTTGGCAAATTCGCAAGAGGAAAGTTCATTATTAATTTTTTACAGTAAATATGATGAAATTCCTAAAATACCATCTGAACCTACACCAATTAAACCGATGAAACCACCGGTATCAGATAGCTCAGAACCAAGGAAAAACGCACCGATAACAATTGGGACACCAGGAGGGGGGGAGCCAAAAAGTTACCCGAAGGAGCTTCCTTCTACGAATGAGCTGATACGAAATTATTGTTTTCTAGGGTTGTTGCTGATGGTCATTGGGTTTATTGGATTGAATAAAAACAAGGGGGAAAAAAATTATGAAAAACAAAAGTAAATGGATTGCGTTGTTAACTACGCTGTTGTGCTTGATTCCGTTACTGGCAGGGGTGCTAGGCGGAGGCGAAAGTGCTCATGCAGCAGACTCAGTGAATGTAACGTTGCACAAGAAAAAAATGGACCAGTTTCCATCGAGTAGTATTGAGAATACTGGTAAGGAAATGAGTGAATTCGATCGGTTTGAAGGGTTATCAGGTGTGACATTCACTGCTTGGGATATTTCGACTGATTTCTACGCAGCTTTAAATGCGGTCTTGACCGGAAATGAAACGGACGCAGAATACAATGCTAAAGCTAAACAAGTGATGGAAAGCTTCACTTTAAATACAGCTACGGCGACTCGCGTGCCTGGTGATCAAACAACTGATGCAAATGGTAATGCGAATTTTGCAAATTTAACTGCTAAAAACGCAGATGGAACTTACAAAGTTTATTACTTTGAAGAACATGCGACACCAGGGGTAGAAATTGGATCATATAAACTAATTTTGATGTTGCCGCTTAAAGACAATGGATCTGAAATCACAAACATCCATTTATATCCTAAAAATAAGGTAGAAGGCGATAATCCTGTAAAGGAATTAGTGGATGAAGATGGTAATCCATTACAACCACGCCCTTCTGGTGCATATGACTTTGAAATCGGACAACAAATTCACTACCGTGCAAGCTTTGTGATTCCTAGCCAAATTGGAGATATCTTAAGTAATGGATCACCACGCTACGGAAAATTAGAATTTGCGGATGCGGTTGACCAAACAGGAGTGAAATTTGAAGGTATCGATCAAATCACCATGAATGGTACGGCAATTAATCAAGCGACTTTCTTGAGCAATGCGACATATACGCCAGTCAATACTGCAGCGCCATTCACGGGTTATGCTGGATTTAACATTGCGATGAACTTGAGCGGGGCAGCAGGTGCTGCGACAGCCAATTACTTAAGCGACTTTGCGGGTCAAACAATTCAAATCTACTATACTGTATCCTTCACAGAAGATACACCAGTCGACTTGGATATCAACAATGAATTCTCAGTAACGATGAATCATGATGGTGGATCAGATGAAGTGAAGAAAAATGATCCAGTTGTTCCTCCAGTTATCACAGGTGGTAAGAAATTCTTCAAATACGAAGATGGTACAACCAAACAAGCATTGGCTGGTGCGGAATTCGTAGTAATCAAAAAAGTTGGTGGGACAGACTACTACTTAAAAGCTGAAGCTGAATCAATGACTTGGACAGCAGTTGCTGCCAACGAAGATTACGCTAATGCAACGAAATATACATCTGGCGCAGATGGAAAATTTGAAGTAACTGGTCTTGAGTACGGAACGTACTACTTACGAGAAACAAAAGCACCAGATGGCTTTGCAAAATTAACTAACGATGTAACATTTACAGTTGCCAGCGGTTCTTATAATAATGCTGCAGACTTAGAAATCGAAAACGTTTCTAAAGGTGGAACATTGCCATCAACAGGTGGTATGGGAATCCTTGCTTTCATCGTAATCGGTCTAGGATTAATGACCGCAGCAATCGTTCGTTACCGTCGCGTACAATTTGACATCTAATTTGCAACAAAATGAGGTTGCTCGGAAAAAGTTCAGCTTCAATAAATAAGAAGAAACTATTTATGGAATACTTAGGAAAAAGGGTTGTGACAAGGAATTTGTCGCAACCCTTTTTTTACGTGTGTTCATAGCCAACTACTTAACGACCCGGTGTCAATGCGAAAAGGATTCGCTTGAGGTTTGATTTCCACCAATTCCTAGGAAGCTGTTGAAAAGAAAGACTAAAGTATTTGGAAATCCGAGTAATTAGTTACAGATATAAAAAAGGAGTCCTCACACGTCCTTGAATTCGCTTTATAATTTGATGAGTTATCAACTATTCAATCCAAATAAAATAAATTAAAAAAAATAATTGCACTTATTGTTAATTTCCATAAAATAAATGAGTTGAATAACGGTAGTTCTGATTATAACATTAAAATAACTGGAGAATAGCTTAGTTTAATAACGTTTAAATAATTTTCAGCGAAAAAACAAAAAAAATAATTTAAGTTAATATGGTTATAGAGCTATGGAATTATAAAAAGAAAATAAGGTGAAAAATAGGATAAGAAGGAGGTAAAAAGGATGAAAAAGTTCATATTATCTGTACTCGTAATGGTATTTTTTTCTTTTATCGCTGAGAACTTAATTGGAATAAGACACGTCTATGCGGAGACAACAAAAACAGAATTAATTAACGAGAACGATCTGAAATTAGACTATGATTATGAAGTCGAAGCGGATGCTACACTTTGGCGGATAAGTTTTAAACGGCAAAGCGTAGATGAGAAGTTTGACCAACGTCTCAAATTGAAAGTAACAGATGAGAAAGATAAAACGATTGACTACCCAGTTGTACATAATATGCAACAAAAAGATGAATGGTTGGTAGAGGAGAATTTTTCACAGGCAATGGAAGGACAAGTTGTCTTAAAATTACCAAAATCAGTGGATAAACTCCGACTTTATGTACAACTTGATCAAAAGAAAGTAGAAGACAGCGAAATCCAAGAGGATATTTTGGCTAACAAGAAACCTTTTGAATTGACGGTAAAACCAAAAAAAGAAGAAAGTAGTAAGCAGACTTCAGAAACAGCGAAAAAAACGGTAAAGAAAAAAGATAAAACCGTATCTATAAGTTCCGAAGAATTTGTGGGTCCGAAAACCCAAAGCCAGCTAGCTCAGACTCAAAATCAATCAGTTACGACACAAGGAACTACGCGGGCAACCACAGCTCAAAAATATGTAAATAAAGAACCTCAGTACACAAGTAATGCTAGCGAAGGGACGTATCCAACAGCGTCATGGCAGCCAACCGGCCAAACGAATGTCATCAACCATCAAGGTGGTGTGGACAATGTGGCTTCTAATGTTTGGGATGGGCTTCAAAGCTGGAATGTCTCACCAGATAACTATGAGAATTCTTATATTCACTATGGAGTAGGTCAGGTGAGGGAAGATATTGCCTTGCGGAAATATGCGACCAAAACGGATAAAGAAGATGAATTCAATATCCGCTTAAATGTACGGGGAGATTCTATTACCAAACCTGGGATTGACATCTTTTTTGTCTTAGATAATTCTGCTTCAATGGAGTTTACTAAAACAGAAAATAAAATTGATGGCAAACTGAGAAAAGATGTTACGGTGGAATCGCTAAAAAAAATTATCAACCAGTTTGAAACTGGAACATCGGGTTTACCGGAAGGTCCAAACTATATCAGAATAGGGGGAACAATTTTTGGTGATCAAGTAATAGCAACCCATGATCTGTCCAGTAGCTCAGCAGATTGGGAGGCGTTGGTGACTGCCTATAAAAATACTCCTACTGGATCGCATAACACCTACACGCAAGGTGGTTTAATCGAGGCGCAAAAAAAATTACAATCTGATCCAAGTCGACGAAAAGTCGTATTTCTTTTAACCGATGGTGCACCGAACCGAAGTAGGAAGATTTTGAAAGGAAAGGTCGATCAGGATATATTTTATGATGGAATAAGAATTACTGAATATGACCAAAATGAGGCAGGACATACCTTAACTGCCACACATAATACTACCTATCTTAGGTCAGTAACGTGGCCAGGAGGTAAACTGACTTATACTGAGCTACCTATGAACATACCGAATGAGGCTGGAGGAACAGTAAAAGTCCAATCCCATTTAGATATGGCTAATTCTCAAGCAGCGGATTTGAGGGATGGGGGAATAGAGATTCAAACAATCGCCATTGGAATATATCCAGGTGACTATGAAAAGCATACAAAAGATGAATTACTTGAAGGCTTGTATCGGATGGCTACTAAAAAAGCGGGTGCCGTAGGAAACGAAGCTAGTGATTACTACTTTTATCATGCAGAGAAACAGTCTGATTTTGATAAGTCATTTAATGAATGGTACGATTCGGTTCTTTCAACCGTTGAAGATGGCGTAATCGAAGACCCGCTTGGCGACATGGTAGAATTAGTCGGTACGCCAACGGTAAAAGACGTGTCTTTAGTTAATGGTAAAGGCGAAAAGGAAATCCGAGTAGATAAGATGGCCAAAGTGGATACTTCTAATCCGAGAAAAGTTAGAATAACAGATATTAACCTTTACGCGAAGCAGGAGATCGAAGTAAATTATACGGTACGTTTGAAGACGAATGATCCAAACTTTTCTCCTGGCAAATGGTATCCGGCAAATGGTAGAACAACTCTGACTCCAATACCAAACCGCTCGGCAGATGTTTTAGACTTTGGGGTTCCTTCTGTCCGACTGAAGAAAGAAGATTTTGTGATCCCTGTTGAAAAAGAATGGGAAGACTCCAAGAATGAGTGGGGACACCGGAAGACAAGTATTACTGTGGTCTTGGAACGAAAAAAAGGAAATACATTTGAAAAAGTTGAAGAAAAAGAGTTGGGCGTAGTAAATGGCTGGAAGACAAGTTTTGCCCCTGTCGAAGGTGGCTCCGCTATCTATCGAATTAGGGAAATCGTTCGGGTACCGGGGTATGCCCCAGCTACGTATAGTTATAATCAAGGGGAGTTTACCCAAGCTAGTTTAGAAGGGGCTACTGTTAAGCTAACGAACAAACTTTTAAAAGGTTCAATCAATTTCCATAAGTACAAAGAAGATGGAAAGACACCATTTACAGATACCAAACCACAATTCACCGTTAAGCGTAAGCGGGACGGTAAAGTGCTAGTAACGGGCCTTGAACCGGAACCATCAGGATTGGTGACGATCTCTGGTATTCCCGTTGGAGAGTATGTTCTTGAAGAAACATCTGTTCCAACAGGATATGTGGAAGGAAAAACTTGGGATCTCATGGCTACGGAATTATCAGATGGCTCAGGAGTGCAGGTAACCATTGATGGACAAAGTTCAAATATCAAAATTATCAATGAACGTAAAAAAGACTTCGTAATCCCTGTTGAGAAGTACTGGGCGGATTACTATAAGACTGAAGATGATTATTGGGGGCTGCGTCAGACAGTTAAGGTAACCCTGCAAATAAAAGAAGGGACAGAGTGGAGAGACCTTGAAACATTAAGTCTGACAAAGGATAAGAAATGGAAAGGAAAATTCCAAGGAGTCGACGGCGGCGATGACAAGATTTATCGCGTGGTGGAACAAACAAAAGTTCCAGGGTATGCGCCACCAGAGTATAATGTCGATGAATTTACCAAGAGTCATTTGGGAACCAATGATGTTGTAGTGATAAATACCCTGCTAAAGGGAAATACTAGTTTCACAAAAGTTAGAGGAAATAGTGACGGGGCTACAACGCCATTCACAGGTGACGACTTACCAAAATTCACAGTGAAGCGTAAGTCCGACGGGAAGCTGCTTGCTGAAAATCTTACTCCTGATGGCTCTGGGAAGGTGTCACTTGCTAATGTACCTATCGGTGAATTTATCATTGAAGAGAGTCACGTCCCTAACGGATATAGCAAGCTCCGAGATATTTCACTAAAAGTAGTTGAGGAAAATGGAAGTTTGTCGTTTACCTTTGATAATAAACCGACAGGTGAAGCGATAAATTTCCTAAAACCATTCAGTCTAATGGTTAACAAAGTGGATCAAGATAATCATCCACTGAAGGGGGCAAAATTCAGATTAACTGGACCTAACGAATATGATGTAACAATTGGTAGTACAAGTAGCGATGGAGCAACCTTCATTTTTGATTTCTTGTTCCCTGGAGAGTATGAATTGACCGAAACAGTTACCCCGACTGACTACGATGGGTTGAAAACACCTTTTAAGTTTACAGTCAGTGAAGATGGTAAGGTAACATTTTCTGAAGATTCAAATGTCAAAGGGAAGTACACTCTTGATGATAGTAATAATGATTCTAAGCTTAATTCGATCCACTTGACTGTAATGAATAAAAAGAAGAATAGACAAGGAGTACTACCTTTTACAGGAGGAATAACTTCCAAATTTTTCTTTAAGCTAGCATCAGGATTTATAACAGTTGGTGGGCTATTAACAGGTCTGTATTGGTTCTATTCTCGAAGAAAAGAGTTATAAAAATGATGGGAATCCGTAAAGCGTGATTGCTATTCACAGAAAGTAAAGCATTTTAAAAGTTGACTGTCGAAAGTTGGCAGTCAACTTTTTTTGAATTTTTGCTGGCAATTATTCTGGTCAGTTTAAATTGATATCGCATAAATGGTATAATAATGATAGTTTCAATAACACTTGTGTGGATATGAGGTTCTGCGAAAGTATTTGGTAGGATTTTCTTCCGATGAGGTGTTAGCTGAGATTTTGTTTTGGATGACTCTGGCTCAAGCAGTCTATTCAAAGTAGTCTGAAAAAGATTGTCCATAACCTGAATCCATTAAGGGACTTAGGTTATTTGGTGCATAGATACTGAGTGATTAGTAAGTTGTGTTAGTCCAACCACATACTTTGAAAATAGGGTTATCAATGTAAAAAAGATGCTAATAATTATTGGAAAAATCAATTCATCAATCAAACTAAGTATTAAAGGATTGATTTTTAGTTAACAAGAGAAAGAACGTTGCTTAAATGGTGGTTAGGAATGCTTTACTGACAACAGTTCAAGGGTTGAGGGGTTCTATTTTTGGAAGGACTATCAGTTGTTTTATAATGATTGAAAAGAGAAATTAGCCATAAGATCATCTTAAAGGGGAAATGATTATGGATTTTCGAGCGGTTTTAGGAACTAGCAATATGCGCCGTTTGTTATTGTTGGAAAAACTATACTATCGACAGGAAGGCTGGTCGAGTGTTCAATTATTGGATGAACTGAATTGTTCGCTACCAATCTTGTTGAATGACATTGAATTGATCAATGCAGAATACCCAAACTTTCAAATTGTTAAAGTGATGGGACTTTACCGGCTCATAATTGACAAATCAGTTAGTTTAGGGACTTTGTATGCTAATTTTCTAAACACTTGTCCTGAATTTCAAATTATTGAAGAGCTACTCTACGAAGAGTGTGAGAACATCACAGCACTAGCTAAAAGACTATTTTTAAGTTCCTCCAATACGCAGCGCTATTTAAAGAAAATTGAGAAAACACTCTTGGAAGCAGGGATGGAACTCTGCTATCGGCCGTTACGGATCGAAGGAAATGAAGGAGAAATTCGTAATTTTTATTACCGTTTTTATAATGAACGGCAAAGCATGTTTGAAAGTACCCTGCCCAAATTGCCTTCGAGCCACTATCATATTCTTGAGCTGTATGTTCATGATTTTGTGCATGAGAATCAGATCCATGAAAAGTATATCTTCCAAAAACGCTTGATTTACAATATGTATATCAGCTTTTGGCGGATAAAGCGCGGGCATGTTTATCCTAAGGAAGAGCTGCGAACGGAAGGAATTACTTTACCACAGGGATTGCCTTACAAGATGCTGAAGCAAGCAGTTAGAGAAGTTATCGGTTTGGAACTAACGTCAGAGATACTGCGAGATGCGCTGTGGCTGACTTTTTCGGATGCGATTGTTTTTAGTATCCCGCACCGCGAACTGGCGATGAAAGATAATCTTAAGTATCAAGAGCTATTTATGAAACACTATGGATTAGTCGAAGAATTCAATCAGCTGTTGGGGGATCGTTTGACAAAACAAAATCGGATTGACTTGGCGACGGTTTTATCGAATGATTTTTATTTCTGTAATCCAAAAGGGAAGTATATCGGGATGCTATGGCGCAATCGAACCACCTTTTTACAGGAAGTCTCTAAGGTATATTGCCGAGGCGTCGAAAAAATCCAATCATTAGTTGAAAATTTTGTAACAAAATATCAAATGTATCAGGAAGCAGATTTCATTCGAAATTATATTTATTTATTAATTACCACTGAAGTCAACAGCTTAGAATGGTTAGCCAGTCAAGATCGGCTGTTGAAAATCTTGCTCTTATCCGATTTAACCCCGACCGAGGAAGGTTTTCTGGCCAAACAAATTTCTAATGAAATCTATGGTAATTTCTTGATTTTTCACTTTGAAAGATTAACTGGTGGAACGCCTAATCTGACCAGGGAATTGCAAAACTACGATGGTTTGATTACGACTGGATCCTCTACCGGTCTGCCTAAAGACTATCCTGTTGTTGTGATTGATCCATTTTTAACGATGCAAAGCAAACGTTGGATTCAAGAAATGGTCACGGAGCTGGAGTCTAAAAAAAGTGCGATTCCGGAACTTGAATGATTGTGACGCTCGCTTGACCGATCAAAAAAATAATATAGCCAAAGGCATAGATTCTAGTAGGAGTCGATGCCTTTTTTTGCGTTGTTTTATTCGGATTATGGTGGATATAATTTGAAAAAATGATACGAATTGGCAAAAAAAGAATGAGGAGATGTCATGGCGAGGTAGTTGAGGCAACCTCTACAACGAAGTATTTGCGCCTATAATTCCGTTATTTGCATGGAGGGTAAATTGTCAATGTTTGCAAAGTGATACTTCATTAGGAATGGATATATTTCTTTTTTTTGTGATAAAAAAATCGTTTTTTTAGCAAATAAAAAAATATTTATTGTGATTTTTATTCGGAAATAGTTTTTATATTCATTTATTTCATCTGTTAATTCAAACAAAACAAAAAAAATTTAGCTATTAGTTTCCGAAAAAATTTATTTTAAATTTAAAAAGTGAATTAAATAACGAAGGGGTTTTAAACTCTTTTTTTACAACAGGGGAAAGAGCTGGTTGGATAACAATATTAGCCTTTTGATAGTAGAACGCAGAGAAAGCTCATATCAGTTACTATGATTATATAGTAAGGGGATAAATCGAAGTAACAATCAGTGCAAGGCGATTCGAGTGTTTGATTTTTTCTATGGTGGAAAGGAGGCGACTAACAAAAAAAGGTTGAGATAAAACAAAAGGGGTTTTGTTTCATCTACAATTAACTGTTGGTGATTTATAGTCATTGTTGGTACAAACGTTTGGAGTTAGTGAAGAGGGTGGAAGTATGAATTTTAGAGAGATTTTAGGGGTGAGCAATCTGCGGCATCTGCGTTTAGTCGAGCTGCTTTATGCGTGTCGGATGGGATTGTCCAGTGATCAGTTGTTGGAAGAACTGGAGTGCTCGCTTTCTGTTTTATTAAAAGATGTTAAATTGATTAACAGCCAGCAAGATGCCTTTCGGATTTTGAAATATAAGGGACTGTATCAGCTGCAGATCAAATCACATATCAGTATCAATCGGCTTTATGCTGATACGATCCAGCAGTCACCGGAATTTCAGATCATTGAGGAGTTACTTTATGAAGAGTGCGAAAATATTATCGATTTGTCGAAGAAATTGTTTTTGAGTCCCTCGAAAACGCAACGGAATCTTAAAAAGATCGAGAGCGTATTGCAAAAAACAGGAATTAGTTTGCAGTATCGACCGCTTCGCTTAGAAGGCAATGAAAGTGTGATTCGACATATGTATTATCGTTATTTCATCGAAAAATCGGATCGGCTAGACTCGCTATATCGAGATTTAAAAGAATTTCAAATCAAGGCAATCACAGAATTAGTGAATCGATTTATTCAAGTAAACAAATTGGAAGAGAATTTTATTTCCCGCAAGCGTTTAGGCTACAATATGTACATCAGTTTGTGGCGCATCAAAAATGGTCATTATTATCCAAAAGCGGAGCTCAGTAGTGATTTAATGCTGCCGGAAAGACAAATTCTAGATGCCTTTAAACGGATGGCGTTGGAAGTATTTCGTGTGAAACTGTCTTCAGATAAAATCAAAGATTGTCTCTGGTTGTCCTATGCAGATGTGGTAGTGGCAAACAAGAGCCAACTCCATCGCGCGCTTAAGCAGGCAGACGAGTACACCGAATACTACTATCGTCATTTGGAGTTAGTGGAGGAGTTTGATAGTCTATTAAACTTTTCGCTAGGAAATGATAAGAAACAGGAGCTGGCGATCGTTTTGATGAATGACCATCAAATCTATCAACCGGATGGTCAACTGATTGATATCCTCTTTCGACAGAGGAAGATCTTTTTAGAGAAATTGTCTGAGACTCATGATCAAGCCGTCAAGAAGGTGAAAAAGATTGTTGATTGCTTTGTCCGGCGCTATCAGATCTATCAAGAGGAGGATTTTGTGTGGAATTATGTCTATATCTTGATCACGATGGTTCCTCAAAGTTTGACGCTATTAGCTAGCTGTGATCGGCCGCTGAAGCTGCTACTGCTGTCTGAGTTGTCGCCGACAGAAGAATTTTTTTTAGGCAATCAAATCGAAAATCAAATCTATGGCAATTTTGAAGTTCACTATGTCGAGAAAGAGCTGAGTAATGAAAATATCAATCGTTCTGAGTTAGAAAAATATGATGCTTTGATCACTTCCAGCAGTGTGGAAGAGGTACCGGAAGAGTACCCAACGGTTGTGATCGATCCATTTTTGACGAATCAAGATGTTTATCAGTTGCAACAGCTGATCAGTAAATTAGCTGGTTGAATAGGACCAGTGCTATCTCATAGAGGGTGTGGTGTAGACAACCATAAATTCCCTAAATAAAAAGGACAGCGAGAAAATCATTCGATTTCCTCGCTGCTTTTTTGTTTGGAGGTAACTGAAGTAATGACTTCGATTTTGCTTGTTTATATTTAAAATTCATCTAGCGTTCCAAAAAAATGGATGCAGGCTAGTATTTTAGAGCTTACAAACGGGGCAACCGGCTATTTTTATTTTCTGTTAAATTATGAAGAATAATGAATGAAATTAGTGGGAATGATGAATGGAACAAATTTTAAAAAAAACAAACTTAATCATTTATAACTAAGGAGAGAGGACTTATTTAAAGACAAGTGATATATCAAATTGGTGGATAACACAAGTTCTATTTAGTGGCTCAGAATGTACTGACTTCTTATTCTAAGAATCGATTTATTTAAGTAAAAAAACT
>NZ_BCQF01000011.1 GCF_001544295.1 Enterococcus pseudoavium NBRC 100491 | reverse complement strand
TTTTTTTTACTATTGTGCAACGGGTTTTTTAACTAAACCATAGATGACGCCAGATACGATGGCACCAATCGCGATGAATAAAAGATAAAGTAGTGGATGACTTAACAATAGAACAACGAAGATTCCACCATGAGGAGCAAGTAATTTAATTCCAACTGCACCTACTAGACCACCAGCAAGAGCTGAGCCAACTACAAAACTTGGAATAACGCGAAGTGGATCGGCTGCGGCGAAAGGAATCGCACCTTCAGTGACAAATGACAATCCCATGACAATATTGGTTAAACCAGCATCAATTTGACTTTGTTCGAATTTATTTTTGAATAACCGCGTAGCGACAAAAATTGCTAGTGGAGGAACCATCCCGCCTGCCATGACAGCAGCCATCACGATTGACCCGCCTTGAGCAACGGTAGAAGCAAGAGTAGCAGTTCCGAAAACGTAAGCCGCTTTATTGATTGGGCCCCCAAGATCGACGGCCATCATGCCGCCAAGCAATGCGCCTAATAAAATGGCATTTGAGCCGCTAAGTCCGGTTAGGAAACCATTTAAGCCGTCATTGATGGCTTTCATCGGAATATTAACTAAAAGCATCAAGAAACCGGTAATTAATAAACCAAAGAACGGATAAAAAAGAATTGCTTTGATTCCCTCAAGTGATTTAGGTAAGTTTTTAAATAGTTTTTTCAAGAAAACAATTACATAGCCGGCAATGAAACCACCAAGTAAAGCGCCTAAGAAACCCGCGCCACCCGCATTCGCTAAAGCACCAGCAGCAAAACCAGCAATTAAACCAGGGCGATCAGAAATACTTGAAGCAATGAATCCAGCTAAAACAGGTAACATGAAGCCGAATGCGGCTCCACCGATTTGATTGAACCAACTAGCGATTTGATTATAGTTCCCTAAACTAGCCAATTCAGAATGAGGAACCCCCATAAATTGGTCAATCATGAATGATAGTGCGATCATGATCCCGCCACCGATAACGAAAGGCAACATATGAGATACGCCATTCATTAAATCTTTGTAGATTCGTTGGCCAACCGTACCGTTATCACTTTTTTCTTCATTAGTTGTAGTTGCTTCTCCGTCTCCATGATAAACCGGTGCATTTCCGCTTAACGCCAAGTTAATTAATTCTTCAGGCTTACGAATTCCATCACTAACTGGACGGTTTACCAATTCTTTGCCATTGAAGCGATTCATTTCAACTTTTTTATCGGCTGCTACAATGACACCGTCTGCCCGAGCAATCTCTTCGGCAGTCAAACGGTGCTTAATGCCTTCTGAACCATTGGTTTCAACTTTAATATCAACGCCCATTTCTTTGGCTTTTTTCTTTAAAGCATCTTCGGCCATGTAAGTGTGAGCGATACCAGTAGGGCAGGCTGTAACAGCAACAAGGTAGCGACGATTTGTATCCTGACTTTTTTCTTCTGCAGCCGCTTGTGCTTCGGCTTTTTCTTCTGCTTCTTTAGCAAGCTCAAACGTCATTTGGACTTGCTCAGGAGTTTCTGCTGCTTTCAATTTTGCTACAAAATCAGGATTGATCAATAACCGTGATAGAGCAGCTAATGCTTGCAAATGTGTATCATTAGCACCCTCGGGAGCTGCGATCATAAAGAACAGGTAAGTAGGCTGGCCATCTAATGATTCGTAGTCCACACCTTTTTTACTTTTTGCAAATAAAACAGTGGCTTCTTTTACGGCTTTGTTTTTGGCATGGGGCATAGCAATCCCGTCACCTAAACCAGTTGAAGTCTGAGCCTCGCGTTTTAGGATCCCGTCTTTATAAACCTCAATATCAGAAATTCGGCCGGCATCATACATTTTTTGAACCATTTCATCGATTGCAGCTTTTTTAGTCGTTGCCTGCAAATCCATAATCATGGCATCTTTGATCAATAAATCTTTAATATCCATTATAATTCCTCCAATTTTAAATTGATAATAATAATAAGTAGGGCTTATTTAACTTTTGTGATTGATACTTCAGGTAATAATTCTTGGATAAATTCGGCGGTAGCTAAGTCATCAGAGAAGGTTGTTGCACTGCCACAAGCAACCCCCCACTTAAAGGCTTCAACTGGATCTTGCGTTTTAGTATAGTTGCCGACAAATCCTGCGATCATTGAATCGCCTGCACCAACGGAATTTTTCACTGATCGTTTTAAAACATTTGAACGATAAATCCCATCTTGAGTGAAAAGCAGAGCGCCGTCGCCAGCCATTGAGACTAAAGCGTGCTGAGCCCCTTCGTCTAATAAACGTTGACCAAAAGGATAAATATCTTCAACTGAATTAAATTCCGTTTGATATAAATCAGCTAATTCATGGTTATTAGGTTTCACTAATAATGGTCCTTTTTCCAACGCATCCATTAAATCGGCGCCAGTTGTGTCAATTACAAAGGCAGCGCCTTGAGCTTTAATTATTTCTATCAGTTCTTGATAAAAACCGGTTGGTACACTGGCTGGTTTGCTGCCGGATAAAACAACGATATCATCAGCCGTCAATCGAGCCAAAACAGTTTTAAGCTCATCCATTTCAGCAGCTGAAACTCGAGGACCTTGCCCGTTGATTTCAGTTTCTTCTTGTGCCTTTAGTTTGATATTGATCCGAGTATCATCGGCAACAGTAGTAAAGTTTGTTTGAATATCTTCGCGCTCTAACCATTCTTCGATGAAATGCCCAGTAAAGCCGCCTAAAAATCCTAAGGCAGTAGATTCGTTACTGATGCGTTTCAAAATACGGGAAACATTGATTCCTTTTCCACCGGGTAACTTCAAGTCATTTTTCATGCGGTTGACATCGCCGATGACTAGTTGATCAATATGAACGATGTAGTCGATCGATGGATTTAGTGTGACTGTATAAATCATACAGAAACCTCCTTTAAGGTAGTTTGTGCTGTAATTTGATCATGGAGAACCAAAGGACAGGTATCGGTAAGGATTGAAGCTGCTGACAATGGCGCGACACTGACAAAACTGGTTTGGTTGAATTTACTGTGATCGACTAACACAAAAGCATCATCTGCTTGTTGAATCGCGGCTCTTTTTAAAATTGCTTCTTCTGGATCAGGAGTAGAATAGCCACTATCTAACTGGATTCCGTTCATTCCCATAAAAACTTTATTAAAGCGATATTGTTTTAATTGTTCAAGTGACTGGGAACCGACTACAGCATCCGTGGTCAATTTGATACGTCCACCAAGGATGATCGTCGCAATTTGGGCTTCAACTAAACGAGCAGCTAAACCTACCGAGTTGGTCACAACGGTGATTGTTCGATTTTTTAAAAAAGGGATCATCTCAGAAGTTGTTGTTCCTGCATCTAGATAGATGACATCGCCTTCAGCAACCAAACTTGCTGCATACTGGGCAACTAATTTCTTTTGTTGAACGTTTTTGGATGATTTTTCAAGCATACCCAATTCTTGTTCTAAGTGTTGGGGACGCTTTGCGCCACCGTGAATGCGCTCTAATAAACCAAGATCCTCTAATTCCTGTAGATCGCGCCGAACAGTTGATTCAGACGAATGTAACCATTGAACAAGTTCTTGTGATTTGACTACGCCATCTCTTTCTAGCCATTCAATTATTTTTTTGTGTCGTTCCTCTGTAAGCATTTTCAATCCTCCTTCAACTGAAATATACCACAAAAATTATCGTTTTTCAACCATTAACGGTCAAAAACGTTCAGAAACATTTAAAAAGGCTTTTTGGGGCATCTTATTTTGAAGGTGCTTTCATTTTCGGTATGATAGAAATAGAGGTGAAGGTTATGGGAAAACAAACAATTTTACAGGGATTTGAATGGTATCTTCCGGCAGATGGTACGCACTGGAAGAAATTAGCTGAAAAAGCTGAAGAAATTCGCCGTTTGGGGATTCAGTCAATCTGGCTACCGCCCGCATACAAGGGAGCTGAAGGGATCGATGATGTTGGCTATGGGACTTATGATCTTTATGATCTAGGTGAATTTGACCAAAAGGGGAGCGTAAGCACAAAGTATGGAACAAAAGAAGAATATTTAGCCAGTATCAGGGCTTTAAAAAAAGCTGGGCTAAAGGTATATGCCGACATTGTGTTTGATCATTTTATGGGAGCAGATGAAACCGAGATTGTTTCAGCGGTAGCCTATCATTTTGATGATCGGACAAAACCGACTTCCGGGGAAGAAGAAATTGAAGCCTGGACGAAATTTACTTTTCCTGGTCGTCAAGGAAAGTATAATCAGTATCAATGGACATGGAAAAATTTTTCGGGTGTCGACTATGATGCGCGTGAAAAAGATCATGCCATTTTTAATTTTGCTGACAAAGGTTGGGAGCCCAAAGTGGATGACGAAAATGGTAATTTCGATTATTTGATGGGCTGTAATTTAGATATGGAGAACCCTGAGACGATTGAGCAATTAGATCAATGGGGAAAATGGTACCAAGAGTTGACCGATATTGACGGGTATCGCTTAGATGCAGTGAAACATATTCGTTTTGATTTATTCGTTGATTGGCTTTTGCATCGTCGACAAGAAAAGGCGGAGGAACTTTTTGTTGTCGGGGAATATTGGTCCGATGAATTGGCTAAACTTCAGGAGTATTTAGATTCTTCTGGTAATTTGATCGCACTGTTCGATGTTCCGCTGCATTTCAATTTATTTCAAGCAGCTTCCACGCTGGGAGAATTTGATATGCGGCAAATTTTTGCTGGTACATTAATTGAGACACGACCAGATTGGGCAGTGACTTTTGTCGATAATCATGATACCCAACCTGGGCAGAGCTTAGAATCATGGGTCGAAGGCTGGTTTAAGTTACAGGCTTATAGTTTACTCTTGTTGCGTAATGAAGGGACTCCAGTTGTATTTTGGGGAGATCTTTATGGGACCGACCAAACTGAAGCAGTGGGAGCGGGTTTGGAGGCGCTAATCAGATTGCGGGAAGAATTGACTTTTGGTAATCAAGCTGATTATTTTGATGATCCCGATATAATCGGTTGGACATTGACGGGAGATTTCACTGATCCAGAATCGGGAGCGGCAATCATTTTGACAAATGCTGCTGGTGGAGAAAAGGCGATGACAATTAGCGCAATTCATGAAGGGGAGACTTTTGTAGATTTGTTAGGAAACAATGACGCGCAAGTCACCCTAGATGAAAATGGCCAAGGGATATTTCCAGTAAATGATGGTCAAGCGTCGGTCTATGTCAATGAAAAATTAGCGCAAAAAATCCGAGAATGAGCTTTGCTCAGCCTCGGATTTTTTTATCTTGTTTTTTAGCGATTGCAGCGTCAGAGCGTTCAAGGATTTGTTGCCTGATCTTTTGAGTATAGCCTTCATCTGTTAGAATCATCAGCAAATCGCCGGCTTTTAACACCGTATCCCCATGAGTCAAGATTTCAGCCGAACCTCGTCGGATTGAAATCAACAGCATTTCTTCAGGCCAGTTAAAATCGCGAACCATCGTTCCATCAAGGGAGCTTTCAGCAGTAACGGGAAATTCGATAATCGTCTTATTTCCACTGATGCTAGGAAGATGATCTTTTAGTAAACGTTCAAGTAATGATTCGTAGATGGGGTTTCCGCCTAATAAATCATTGATAACATAAGCAGTTAAGGAACAAACCGCCAACGGCATTAAATGGGTGATATTACCGACCATTTCAGTCACTAAAATAATCGCTGTCAAAGGGGCTTTACCAATCGCGGTAAAGTAGCCCGCCATCGCAAAAATGACAAAATTGCGAATTAATAGCGCGTCCATACCAAACCATTGGTGCAAGATCGTTCCATAAATTCCACCAATCAGCGCGCCCAGTGTCAAAATCGGTAGAAAAATCCCGCCTGGCAGATTTGCGCCATAAGAAATCATCGAAAAAATGAATCGTAGTAAAAATAAAAAAATTAAAAAGATCAAGGGGAAAATATTTTCTCCTAGCGTTAAAACAATTTGATTGCCGCCCCCTAAATAATGGGGGAAAAAGAGTGCAATTGGAATGACCAATAAAAAGGGAATAATGCCATAAAGATGTTCCGGCAAATGAGTATGTCGATAAATTTGCGGCAAAGCTAAAAGAACCATTTGATAGACATAGCCTAAAACACCCAAGATAACACCTAAAATTAGTAGTAGACCATAATATTTCAACGGCAGTGATGGGACATTTGCAATAAAGAGCACAGGTTTTAGACCAAAAAAATTCAATGAAACCAAATTTGCAGTTAGAGCAGCTGTGAGTGAAGTTAACCAAATCAAGGGAGAAAAATGGTGGTGGACTTCTTCGACTACGAATAAGAGTCCGGCAATCGGGGCATTAAAGGCCGCCCCCAAACCAGCAGCGGCGCCACTGGAAATAAAAATTTTCTTTTCAGAAGTTGTCGCATGGGTGTATTCGCCAAAACCTTGCCCAATCATGGCGCCTAATTGAATGGAAGGCCCTTCCCGACCTAAAAACAGGCCAGATCCAACCGCTAACACGCCGCCGATAAATTTTTTCCAAAGGATTGAAAACCATTTTAGTTTGAGTTCTCCTTGTAAGGTTCCTTCAACTTGAGGAATCCCACTGCCTTTAATATTCGGCTCAGATTTTATTAGCGCGCCAAGAAAAAAGGCACAGGCTAACATGACGAAAACCCATGGAATCAGCCATAAAGGATTGGTTCGGAACCAAAGATAGAGCGTGACGATCTGCTCCATCATTTTTTCAATCAGTAGGCGGAATAGACTGACTACAACTCCGGCGATAATTCCAATCAAGACACCTTTCAAAATGAAAATTAGTTTTGTATTATCTAGTCGTTTAATTTCGTGTTCATTTTTCATCGCTTTCCTCCATAACTAGTATTAAACTTAGCGCGAAATCAAGTGGAAAACAAGGGGGAATCAATGAATTCGCTTTTTTAAATTGTTGCTAGTGTCGCGAAACTTTCTGAGATGCTATAATAAAAAAGATTGAATAGAGAAAGGACGTTTTGCATGCCAAACAAACAGGAGTTGTTAGCAGGACTAAACCCTAAACAAAAAGAAGCGGTACTTCACACGGAAGGACCGTTATTGATTATGGCGGGAGCGGGAAGCGGTAAGACACGGGTCTTAACTCACCGGATCGCCTATTTAATAGAAGAAAAAAATGTGAATCCTTGGAATATCCTTGCGATCACCTTTACGAATAAAGCCGCCCGGGAAATGAAAGAGCGGGTCAATGGTATCTTAGGTCAAGGGGGGGAAGATGTATGGGTCTCGACCTTCCACTCGATGTGTGTCCGAATCTTGCGGCGCGATGTAGATGCGATCGGTTATGATCGGAATTTTACGATCTTAGATGGTTCAGATCAATTAACGTTGATGAAACGAATCTTGAAAGAGTTAAATATCGATCCGAAAAAATATGACCCTCGCTCGATTTTAGGGGCAATTAGTAACGCGAAAAATGAGTTGCTGACACCAGAAACATATGAAGAACGACAAGGCTCTTTTTTTGAGGAAATTGTAGCTAAATGTTATGCGGCCTATCAAAAAGCGTTACGGAATAATCAAAGTATGGACTTTGACGATTTGATTATGAACACGATTCGTTTATTTGAAGAAAACGAACAAGTTTTAACCTACTATCAAAATAAATTCCACTATCTACATGTGGATGAGTACCAAGATACCAATCATGCCCAGTATACTTTGGTCAATATGTTAGCTGCGCGTTTCCGCAATTTGTGTGTGGTGGGTGATGCCGACCAAAGTATCTATGGTTGGCGTGGTGCAGATATGCAAAACATCTTAGATTTTGAAAAAGACTATAATGATGCGACGGTCATTTTATTGGAACAAAATTATCGTTCGACTAAAAGTATTTTAGATGCCGCCAATCAAGTCATTAAAAACAATAGCAATCGCCGAGATAAAAATCTTTGGACCGATAATCAAGCAGGTGAACAAATCACCTACTATCGCGCGGATAGTGAACGTGATGAAGCCCAATTTATTGTCAGCAAGATTAAAGAGGAAGTACAAAGTAATCAACGAAGCTATAACGATTTTGCGGTCTTATATCGAACCAATGCCCAATCACGGGTGATAGAGGATACTTTAGTGAAATCTAACATTCCTTATACTATGGTCGGTGGTCATAAGTTCTATGATCGAAAAGAAATTAAAGATATTATCGCTTATTTGAATATCATTAATAATCCTCGGGATGGTGTTAGTTTTGAACGGGTGGTCAATACCCCTAAACGTGGAATCGGGGCCGCTTCAGTCGAGAAACTCCGAAATTTTGCCGCAATGCATGATTGGTCAATGGTGGAAGCGGCCCAAAATGTTGATTTGGCTAATATTTCAGGTAAAGCTGGCCGGATGATTGGTGAATTTGGCACGATGATCACGCAATTTCGAGAACAGATTGCCTATTTGCCGATTACCGATTTAGTCGATCAAGTTTTAGAACGTACAGGTTATTTAGATGAACTGAAGAACCAACGGACGTTGGAAGCAGAATCGCGCTTAGAAAACTTAGAAGAATTTCGCTCGGTCACTCAAGAATTCGATAAACGTAATGAGGCGCTTGAATCTGACGAGGCTCCCGAAGAAAAATTGGCGGTCTTCTTGAATGATCTAGCTTTAGTTTCTGATTTGGACGATTATCAAGAAGAGAGTGCACAAGTAACTTTGATGACACTCCATGCGGCCAAAGGGCTAGAGTTCCCGATTGTCTTCTTGATTGGTATGGAAGAAAAAATCTTCCCGCTGTCGCGTTCATTAATGGAAGAAGCTGATTTGGAAGAAGAGCGTCGTTTGGCTTATGTTGGTATTACTCGAGCAGAAGAAAACTTGTATTTAACAAACGCCTTTTCTCGAACACTTTATGGGAAAACCCAATACAATCAACCTTCGCGCTTTGTCGCAGAAATCGATGAGCGTCTATTAAATCTAGTGGGAATCCAACCGCAACCGAAAACTACGATGTACAATTCTTCCTTTAATAAGGATTTGCAAAAACCCAAATATCAGCAGGCCACGCGAGCACCACTTACTGCTAAAACAGCATCAGGTGGAGAAACTGAAGATTGGAATCCTGGTGATAAGGTTCAACATAAAAAATGGGGTGTCGGAACTGTCGTAAAAGTTAGCGGCAATGCGAAAGATGTGGAGCTAGACATCGCCTTTCCGCAACAAGGGGTAAAACGTTTATTAGCTGCGTTTGCACCAATCGAAAAAATTTGAATCAACTAGGAGGGACCTTCTTGGAACAACTGACTTTTCAAGCAGCAGAGCAGCGCTCCGCTGAACTCCGTAGGGAATTAAATCAATATGCCTATGAGTATTATGTTCAAGATCAACCGACAGTGGAAGATTTTGTATATGATAAAAAATATCAGGAATTAGTAGAAATTGAAACCGAGTATCCTGACTTAATCACGCCAGAGTCGCCAACCCAGCGTGTGGGAGGGAAAGTATTAGCAGGTTTTGAAAAAGTCGTACATGAAATTCCCTTGTATAGTTTGAATGACGTATTCAGTAAAGAGGAATTAATCGCTTTTGATGAGCGAGTCAAAAAAGCTGTGGGGCACGCCGTTTCTTATTGTGTAGAATTAAAGATTGATGGTTTGTCGATCTCGCTGAAATATGAAAATGGGGTCTTTGTTCAAGGTGCGACCCGGGGAGATGGGACCGTTGGTGAGAATATCACCGAGAATCTCAAAACCGTTAAGTCGATTCCGCTACGTTTAAAAGAACCGTTGACAATCGAAGTTCGTGGAGAATGTTATATGCCCAAAGCTTCCTTTATTAAATTGAATCAACAACGAGAAGAAGATGGAAAAGAAGTCTTCGCCAATCCGCGCAATGCGGCGGCGGGCAGTTTGCGACAGTTAGATACCCGAATTGCAGCCAAACGAAATCTAAGTACGTTTTTATATACATTAGCTGATTTTGGGCCACTAGAATCAACGACCCAAGATCATGCTTTAAATGAGATGGCACGTTTAGGATTTCGTACGAACCCAGAGCATCGAGTTTGTGCAACGATTGATGAAGTTTGGGAATATATCGAAGCTTTTCACGAAAAGCGCGATGAACTAGCTTATGAGATTGATGGAATCGTCGTTAAAGTCAATCAATTTGCGATTCAAGATGAGTTGGGCTTTACGGTTAAAGCTCCGCGTTGGGCAACGGCATACAAGTTTCCACCGGAAGAAGCCCAAACAACTTTATTAGACATTGATTGGACAATTGGCCGAACCGGTGTGTTGACTCCAACAGCAATCATGGAGCCGGTTCGTTTAGCAGGAACGACAGTTGCTCGCGCCAGTCTACACAATAGTGATTATATCGAGAAAAAAGATATCCGTCTGAAGGATACGATCCTAGTTTACAAAGCCGGTGATATTATTCCTGAAGTTGCACAAGTGATTTTGGAAAAACGTGAAAAAGACAGCGCGCCATATCCGATACCGACCCATTGTCCGATTTGTAACAGCGAGTTGGTTCACTTAGACGAAGAAGTAGCCTTGCGTTGTATCAATCCTAAATGTCCGGCTCAAATCAAAGAAGGCTTAAGTCATTTTGTTTCCCGGAATGCTATGAATATCGAAGGACTCGGACCACGAGTATTGGCTCAAATGTTTGATAAAGGCCTGGTTTCGGATGTGGCCGATCTTTACGGATTGGAAAAGGAACAATTATTGACTTTAGACAAAATTAAAGACAAGTCAGCTGAAAATATCCTCCGGGCAATCGATGCTAGTCGTGAGAACTCAGTTGAACGGCTGGTATTTGGTTTAGGGATTCGTCACGTTGGTGCGAAGGCTGCGGGGATTTTGGCTGAGCACTTCGGTAGTTTAGGGGCGATCAGTAAGGCAACAAAAGAAGAGATTGTTAGTCTAAACACCATTGGTGAAACGATTGCGGATAGTGTTGTGACCTATTTTGAGAATGAAGAGGTCCACGAATTAATGCAAGAACTCAGTGATCGTGGCGTGAATCTTGAATACAAAGGAATTCGTGCGAGCCAATTAGCCGAGGTGGAATCACCGTTTAAAAGCAAAACAGTGGTACTGACAGGCAAGCTTATTGACTACACCCGAGAAGATGCTAAAGCAAAAATTCAAAATCTTGGTGGAAAGGTTACCGGCAGTGTTTCTAAGAAAACGGATATTGTCGTTGCTGGGGAAGAAGCCGGCAGCAAACTAACGAAAGCCCAAAACTTAGGGATCGAAATCTGGGATGAACAACAAATGATTCGCGCAATCGAAGAAAGTCAGACCGATTAAGCTTTTTTAATTAGAAGCTTGTTGACGACCCTATTGACGAACGAGTATTATAAAAAAGCGTCAAGTCTATTTATTCGCGCTATTTTTAGCAATTGTTTGAATTGAACAACTTTTCGAAAAATTTCAGGAAAAAAACGTGAATTCTGATAGAGATATGATAAAATAATTGAAAATTGATAAAAGAAAGAGGGATATTATGGCAATCAATGAAGAACAAGTGAAGCACGTAGCAAAACTTGCAAAGCTTTCTTTTTCAGCAGATGAATTGACCGGATTTACGGATCAATTAGGCAAAATTATCGACATGGTCGAACAACTTGGAGAAGTTGATACAGAAGGCGTGCCATTTACTTCTAATGTATTAGAAACAATCAACGTCATGCGAGAAGATGTCGCTATTGAAGGCTGGTCTCGTGATGAGTTAATGAAAAATGTACCGGAACATGAAGATGGGTTCATTAAAGTTCCGGCAATCATTGACAACGGAGAGGCTGGTGCATAATGGAAAAATTATATGATAAATCAATAGAAGAGTTACACAGCTTGCTCGTTTCAAAAGAAATTACAGCAACTGATTTAACAACGGAAACTTTTGCGCGCATCAAAGATACTGAAACAGCAATTGATGCCTTCATTACTTTAAATGAAGAAAAAGCTCTAGAATTAGCTAAAGCGATTGATGCTAAAGGAATAACTGAAGAAAATGCCTTGGCTGGTATTCCGATTGGAATCAAAGACAATATCGTTACAAAAAATCTTTTAACTACGGCCGGATCAAAGATTTTATCAAATTTTGACCCGATTTATGATGCGACTGTCATGGAGAAAGTCTATGGTGCAGACTTAATCCCAGTCGGAAAACTAAATATGGATGAATTCGCGATGGGAAGTTCAAGCGAAACCTCTTACTTCAAGACAACGAAAAATGCTTGGGATCAAACGAAGGTTCCCGGTGGTTCCTCTGGTGGGTCGGCAGCAGCCGTAGCAGCTGGCGAAGTCCCAGTTTCATTAGGGAGCGATACAGGTGGTAGTATCCGTCAACCAGCAGCCTTTAACGGAGTAGTCGGCTTGAAACCAACGTATGGTCGTGTATCACGTTTTGGTTTGATCGCCTTTGCTTCATCTTTAGATCAAATCGGACCATTTACACGGACCGTTAAAGATAATGCTTTAGCGTTAAATGCTATCAGTGGCTATGATCCCAAAGACGGTACTTCTGCAGGGGTTTCTGTGCCTGATTTTACGGCGGGGTTAACTGGCGATATTAAAGGGATGAAGATCGCATTACCAAAAGAATTCATGGCGGAAGGAATCGAACCTGGGGTAAAAGCAGCCATTACTAAAGCTGTGGAGACCTTCAAAGCGCTAGGTGCGACAGTTGAAGAGGTAAGTTTGCCGCATTCTAAATATGGTGTAGAAGTTTACTATATTATTGCTTCATCTGAAGCAAGCTCTAACTTGCAACGTTTCGATGGTATCCGTTATGGTTTCCGTTCTGAAGATGTTCAAAACTTAGAAGATGTCTATGTAAATACACGGACAGAAGGTTTCGGTGATGAAGTGAAACGTCGGATCATGCTAGGGACGTTTTCTCTTTCTGCTGGTTATTACGATGCTTATTTCAAGAAAGCAGGTCAAGTTCGGACATTGATCAAACAAGACTTCGATAAAGTTTTTGCAGATTATGACTTGATTATTGGTCCAACCTCACCAACGGTTGCTTTTGGGATTGGTGAAAACATCAATGATCCAATCACCATGTATATGAATGATATTTTGACGATTCCGGTCAACCTAGCGGGCTTACCAGGAATGTCAGTACCAGCAGGATTTTCTGAAGGCTTGCCAGTCGGCTTGCAAATCATCGGAAAACATTTTGATGAAACAACGATGTATCAAGCAGCTTATGCGTTTGAGCAAGCAACGGATTTCCATAAACAAAAACCAGTGATTTTAGGGGGGGACAAATAATGAACTTAGAGACAGTTATTGGGCTTGAAGTCCATGTGGAATTAAAAACAAACTCTAAAATCTTTTCACCTGCGCCCGCTCACTTTGGTGCGGAAGCAAACACAAATACTAATATCATTGACTGGGGCTATCCAGGTGTCTTACCCGTCATGAACAAAGCTGCGATTGAATTTGGGATGAAAGCAGCGTTAGCATTAAACTGTGAAATCTCAAAAAATATGCACTTTGACCGTAAAAACTACTTTTATCCAGATAATCCTAAAGCGTATCAAATCTCACAATTTGATGAACCAATCGGTCATGATGGCTGGATCGAAATTGATGTGAATGGTAAAAAGAAAAAAATTCGAATTGAACGCGTTCATTTAGAAGAAGATGCCGGTAAAAATATGCATGGTATCGGCGGCTACTCTTATGTCGATTTAAACCGCCAAGGCACACCGTTAATTGAAATCGTATCGGAAGCTGATATGCGTTCACCGGAAGAAGCCAATGCTTATTTAGAAGCATTACGTTCAATCGTTCAGTTTACCGGTGTCAGCGATGTGAAGATGGAAGAAGGATCCATGCGTTGTGATGCAAACATCTCTTTACGTCCTTATGGTCAAGAAGAATTTGGAACTAAAACCGAATTGAAAAATTTGAACTCAATTAGCTTTGTTAAAAAAGGTTTGGCTTTTGAAGTTCAACGCCAAACCAAAGTGTTGCTATCGGGTGGAACGATCCAACAAGAAACTCGTCGCTACGATGAGGGAACGAATAAAACTGTTTTAATGCGGGTGAAAGAAGGCTCAAGTGATTATCGTTACTTCCCTGAGCCAGATATTCCACGTTTTGAAATTGACGACGAATGGATTGAAAAAGTTCGGGAATCATTGCCTGAAATGCCAGCTGCTCGTCGTGAACGCTATGTTAATGAACTTGGCTTGCCAGAATATGACTCAATGGTCTTGACTTTGAGCCGGGAGATGTCTGACTTCTTTGAAGAAACATTAAAAGAAGGAGTCGATGCGAAACAAGCTTCCAACTGGTTGATGGGTGAAGTTTCTGCTTACTTAAATAGTGAGAAATTAGAATTAGCAGAGACAAAACTAACACCGCATAACTTAGCCGGAATGATCAAATTGATTGAAGACGGAACGATCAGTTCGAAGATTGCGAAAAAAGTCTTCCGTGAATTGATCCAGAACGGCGGCGACGCGAAGGAAGTAGTGGAAGCAAAAGGTCTAGTTCAATTATCTGACCCAGCCCAATTGTTACCAATGATCAATGAAGTACTGGACAATAATGAACAATCCGTTGAAGACTTCAAGAACGGAAAAGATCGGGCAGTCGGCTTCTTAGTCGGACAGATCATGAAAGCAACTAAAGGAAAAGCCAATCCTGGTGTGGTAAATAAATTACTTCAAGAGGAATTAGCTAAACGATAGGAGCTCAATCATGAAAAAAGCGCGGTTAATTTATAATCCAGTATCTGGTAAAGAGATTATGCGCAATAATCTGGCAGATATTTTAGCGGCAATCGAAAAAGCGGGCTATGAAACAAGTGCCTTTGCTACGACACCGGAACCCGATTCCGCTAAAAATGAAGCTACCAGAGCGGCTAAAGCAGGCTTTGATTTAGTCGTTGCAGCCGGTGGTGATGGAACGATCAATGAAGTGGTCAATGGAATCGCTGGTTTGGAAAAACGACCTAAGATGGCAATTATTCCAGCCGGGACCACCAATGACTATGCGCGGGCTTTAAAAGTTCCTCGGAACAGTGTCAAAGCCGCCGCTGAGGTCATTCAAAAACAGCAGACGGTTAAAATGGATATCGGAAAAGCAGCAGATACTTATTTTATTAATATCGCAGCTGGCGGTTCATTAACGGAGCTGACTTATGAAGTTCCTTCCGAGTTGAAAAGTATTTTTGGTTACTTAGCTTATTTAGCAAAAGGAGCCGAAATGCTACCACGCATAAAACCGACCAAAATGCGGCTAGTCTACGAAGGCGGCGAGTACGAAGGCAATGCCTCGATGTTTTTCTTAGGTCTGACGAATTCAATTGGTGGTTTTGAAACGATTGCTCCCGATGCGAAGTTAGATGATGGAAAATTTTCACTGATTGTCGTGAAGACGGCTAATTTGTTTGAAATCGTTCGCTTGATTACGTTAGTCTTAAATGGCGGTAAACACGTCAATGATTCGAAAGTCTTGTACGTTAAGACCAGTTTTTTAGATGCTAGTCTAATTGATACCGATAAAAAAATGATGATTAATCTTGACGGTGAATACGGTGGCGATGCTCCGATGCGTTTTGAAAATCTTCATCAGCACATTGAATTTTATGCCAATACAGATGAAATCAATGACGATGCGATTTTAGGTGACGATCATCAAAAACGTGAGGCTGGGATCGAACTGGTTAAAGAATACGAAAAAATCCAAGATGAAGAATTAGAACAAGATGATTCAGATAAATGATTTTTAGCGTTCCTGTCAACTCGATGGGAACGCTTTTTTGTAGGAAAAACTATTTCAATCTTTCATAATTAGGTTAAGGAAAAAGCAAGTTATCCAGTCATATGAAGGAAACGACTGGAATAACCTTGCTTTTTAAGGTAGAATTCTTTAGAATGAGTGAATCTACCTTTAAAGGAGAATATAATGACTGTAGAAAAAAATAAAACATACACTGTAACAATTGATGACTTATCTTATGAAGGCTTAGGTGTCGCCCATATTGAAGGGTATCCTTTGTTTATTGAAAATGCCTTGCCAGATGAAGAAATGACAGTCAAGGCGGTAAAAGTCGGTAAAAAATTTGGTTACGGTAAAGTAATCGAGCGTTTCAATGATAATCCAGAACGTCAAGCTGTTAAAGACATGGATCTGTTAAGAAGCGGGATCGCACCATTGAGTCACCTGACCTATGATTATCAATTACGCTTTAAACAGCAGCAAGTCGAAAAGGTCTTAAAAACAATTGCTAAATTACCAGAAGTCCAAGTTGCACCAACTTTAGGGATGGATCAACCTTTCGGCTATCGCAACAAAGCTCAAATCCCGGTGCAAAAAGTCGACAACCAATTAATGACGGGTTTTTATCGTAAAAATTCTCATGTATTATTGCCAATTGAAAACTACTTGATCCAAGATCCTAAAATCGATCAAGCGATTTTAGTGATTCGAGATATCTTACGTCGTTTCAACGTTAAAGCTTATAACGAACGTGACAATACTGGTTTTATCCGCCATATTATTGTTCGGCGCGGCCATTATAGTCATGAGATGATGGTGATTTTAGTGACGCGGACAGAACGTTTCTTTAAGGGAATGGAAATTGCGGAGATCATCAAAAAAGAATTGCCAGAAGTTGTTTCAGTCATTCAAAATATTAACCCAGAAAAGACTAATGTGATTATGGGCCGGGAAGAAAAAGTCTTGTATGGAAAAACGGCAATCAACGATACTTTATTAGGAAAAACGTATCGAATCTCACCGCAATCATTCTATCAAGTAAATACAGAGCAAACCGAAGTTTTGTATCAAAAAGCGATTGAGCTAGCTGAATTAACGAAAGATGATATCGTAGTTGATGCGTATTGCGGGATTGGGACGATCGGGTTGTCTTTAGCAGAAAAAGTTAAGCATGTATACGGGGTAGAAGTGATTGCCCAAGCGATTGAAGATGCAAAATATAATGCTAAAGCCAATGGAATTGAAAATGCTAATTATGAAGTCGGCAAAGCCGAAAAAATCATGCCACGTTGGGCACGTGAAGGAATTGATCCTTCTGTGATTTTTGTGGATCCGCCAAGAAAGGGCTTAGATGAAAAGTTCATTGAAGCTTCAGTGGCAGCCAATCCAGAAAAGATTGTGTATATTTCTTGTAACCCTGCAACCTTAGCGCGTGACTTGCGCAGATATGAAGATTTGGGGTATCATGCATCAACAGTTCAACCAGTTGATTTGTTCCCACAAACATCTCACATCGAGTGTGTAGGTCTGCTTACTCGTGTAGAACGTTGATATAATAGGCATTTGAGTAGTTCGGGGTATTACCCGGATTGCTCTTTTTTGATGTAAAAATGACGATTTTGGGGATGACCGTAGAGTTGATGGAAATGCTTTTAAGTCTTGAGTTGACAGGTTTTACACCGTCGAGTTGACAGGTTGGGTGAAAATATTTTTAATTATCGAACTTAGTATAAATTTTGAGTTTTATCCCAGTCTCTTTTTTGGTGCTTGTGGGAACATATTAAGGGGTGAAGTTTGGGATAGGGTTGACACTATGGGATTGATTTTTGGTAGGGTCGTTGCTACAAAAAAGATAACACAAATGCATCTGAACCAGTACCTGTTGCTGGAGATAGAATAACAATGTATATGATACATTTACAAAGTGCCGACAAACGGCTGATACTGGGAGTTCTTGAAAGAGTGGCTTGAGGACGATTTTTTATTTTGGGGTGAAATTCGCCCGGCTGATGGTGCAGAATACATATAAGGGGTGTCGGATTTTTTGGCTGAGGGGGTCGACCCCCCTTGAGCTGAGAAAACCGACACCCCTATTTTGCTGTTCCAGCCCCAATTTGTGATAGTGCGACACCCCTTGAAACACTTGACTTTATAAGGTTTTAGTGCTCTTAAAAAGACAAAAGAAGAACGCATTCACGACCCCCCCCTTAACCAATAAAGACGAGGTTTATTTTTTCATGAATCTGTGATATTCTATGTAGGTAGAATTTTTTTCTATTAAAACAGGAGGTAAGGAATGCCGTTTTCGTATAATAAGCTATGGAAACTAGCAATTGATAAAGGTTTAAACAAGACTCAGTTGCGTGACATGGCCGGAATTACCAACCAATCACTGTCAAGATTGAGTAAAGATCAAAATGTACGCCTAGATGTTCTTGATAGGATTTGTAGTGCATTAGATTGTAGGATTGAGGATGTTATGGAGTATGTAGAAAATATTAGCTTGTTTGACGATATAGAAGAGTCAACTGATGTGCCAGAGTTAAAAAGCAGTTTGAAGACAATCTCTCTATTTAGCGGAGCAGGTGGACTTGATTTAGGGTTGATAAACGCAGGGTTTGATATTGTTTTTGCTAATGACATATTAAAACCAGCCATTGAAAACTATAAACACAATATTGGTGATATTCACGAAGGTGATATTACAAAGCTTAATCCAGAGGAATTGCCAGAGGCTGATGTGGTAGTTGGTGGTTTTCCTTGCCAACCATTTTCTAATGCTGGTAATAGATTAGGTACTGAAGATGACCGTGGGAATTTGTATCTTGAAGTCTTGAAGATGATTGAAGTAAAACATCCAAAGGTCGTTGTAATGGAGAACGTTCGTGGACTACTATCAATGAAGAATAAAGATGGCTCGAAACTCATTGATACAATTGTTTATCTTCTTGAAAATACCGGACCAGGTTATAAGGTGAAATACCAACTTTTGAAGGCGAGTGATTATGGCGTGCCTCAAAATCGTTATCGTGTAATTATAGTTGGTATCAGAAGTGATATCAATGTTGACTATCAATTTCCTGAACCAACGACATATAATTATGATAAGTTGTCAGTTGGTGCTGCTATAAAAAATGTAGATGGGCTACCAAATCAAGATGAGGTCTGGGAGCTATCACCTCAAAGTCAAAATCTGATTAAATTTATTCCTGAAGGTGGTTCTTGGAAAAATATTCCTTACGAGGAACTTCCTGATAGAATGAAACGAATCCGAGATGATATGAAACGTTATCATTCTCCAAATTTTTACAGACGGTTTGCTCGACATGAAATTAATGGGACAATCACCGCAGCAGGCACACCTGAGAATAGTGGTATCTTGCATCCAGTTGAGGATAGAAGGTATTCCGTACGTGAAATCGCAAGGATTCAGTCTTTCCCAGATACTTATGAATTTGTTGGTGATTCTATTTCATCGAAATATAAAGTTATTGGTAATGCAGTGCCACCAAAACTTGGTGAAGTAATTGGTAAATCAATAGTTGAGCAATTGGCGAAAGCCGGTTATTAGTGAGGAGGATACTATGGAGTGCTTTATACCGAAACAAGATGTGGTAGATTCGATAAATTATTTTAAAGAGCTACCCCTCGATACAGATGACAATTTATTTTTATATTTAATGGCTAAGCAAGCAGGAATCTCTATGACGTTTCCTGTGACGTTTATGACCAGTAAATTATCTGAACAACAAAAGAAAGATTATCTTCAGTCAATCTGGATGTTAGCCGGTTTGTTCGATTCAACTGAAGTTGCGGAGAAGAACAGTCTAATTTTCCCGAATAATTTTGGACGTATTTCATTTTATCAACCGGGCACAGCATATCAAAGCGTTGTGGGTAGGATTAAAGACACAATTCAGAAGAAAAACTTGGTTGTTCCTTTATATGATGACAATGAATCCGTATTAAAGTTAAGAAGAAATTATCAAGAAGTTTTGGAAGAAAACTATCTTCACGGTAATAAGATATCATTAAAACATCTATCTGCATGGGTTTTCCGGTTTACTAAATTTGAATTTGAATCATCTCCTAATGAAAAGCAATTTACAAAAGTGTTGGAGAAACATATTCGAAAGATGTTCAGAATCACGAAGAAAGATTTTTTGTGGCTTTTTGATGATGATTTATCTTTCAACAGAATAACTCCTGCCATAAATGGAATCACGGGTGAAGAAGTAAGAGGACAATTCGAATTTTCTGCAACGAAACTACCAGATATATCCGCTATGACAGGTTCTTCAGATGTGCAAATTAGTTTCGTTTCAAAAGATGTGACTGAGCAATACTTGGCTCTAAACGGAGATAATCCTAGCGACAAAGATATAATCTCAACTCTGTTGGATAAAAAACAAATTGTTCTAACAGGAGTACCGGGTGTTGGTAAATCGAGGTACACAAACCTTTTGAAAGATGATCCAATGTTCAAAGGTAGGACAGAAGTAGTTCAATTTCACGCCAATTATTCTTATGAAGACTTTATTGGTTCTGAAACTCTAGAGAGCAAAGATGGAGCTACACAAGTAAAAACTAAAATGGGTATCTTCTTGGAATTCATTGAGAAGATTAAGGCTGATAATAATTCGGAAAACAAATATTTATTCATCATTGATGAGTTAAATCGGGGGAACATTGCTGAAATCTTTGGAGAAACTATCCTTACCCTCGATAGGGATTATACAGTTAGACTGACAAAGGAAATAGCTGGAGTTACAAGTTTAAAAATACCGGATAACTTATATATTGTCGGAACAATGAATACAAGTGACCGGAATATTGCCTTTCTTGATTTAGCAATACGAAGACGTTTTGGATTCGTTAACCTATACCCTAATTATGATTTCCTTTCTGAAACTATTGAACTGGATGATATAGATTTAGGAAACGTCCTAAAAATTATAAATCAACGGATTTTGGAAACTTTAGGTGATCCAGAGCTTCTTTTAGGGCAATCATACTTTATCCCAGGTAAAGAGGCTAATAACAAATGGTCGATGGACTCATTTAAAAACCAATTTAACTTTGTTCTTCTTCCAACGTTAAAAGAATATAGTTTCAATGATTCAAATGCCATTAATGCGATTATTGGTGAAAATCTTGCTGATTCTTTACAAGATGTAGATGAGTTTGCAGAAGCATTTATTGCTGAATTTTCAATGTAGGTGATGGCTATGGGAGAATATCTTGATATAGCCGACCAAAATATAATAAGCATTCTTGAGAGTGAAGTCGAATTCTTCGAGCGCTTTACACGAAAAAATGGAGTCGTTTGGCGCTCAGAAGACAAATATAACTTGTTGTTACCTTTAAGCAAGTCATACGTTGGATATATAGTTACTCCAAAAAGAAAAATTAATTTGCAACCCAAGTACAGAGAAATTGGATTTGAACATATTTTTCGGATGTATCTATATGTATATGGGTACAAATCATCAGATAGTCCTGGGGTTTTGGATGTTTCGAAGTCACAGACTGATGTAGATGTTGTAAAATTATTCTTTGATAGTTTGCAGAAAAATATCCAAACAGGGATTATTCAAACTTATGTTAAAACTGCGATTACAAGCAGAAGCATAAGAGGGACTGTGAATTATCGAAAAACTTATATGAATCATCTGAAGGGGAAAAACAAGCCTATTGACACAAAGGTTTCACGGCTATCCCTCGACAATCTTCAGAACAGGCTTATAGTGACGGCTCTTTCGAAGTTGCGACATGTAAAAAGTTACTCAAGTATTTCATCAAGACTTCTTATGTATTTTGAGGGGGTTCCTGATAGTGTTGAGTCGGGTAGTAGTGTTTTTGAAACGTTAGTTTTCAATTCTAATACATCGAGGTACAGACAGACGCTCTTATATGCAGCAATGATAATTGACGAACTTGATTATGATGATGTGGGAAATTCTGTTGGTACAGAGAGTTTCATGGTCAATTTTGATAGATTATTCGAAGACTTCGTTGCTAAAGTTTTGAAGGATACGCCAAATACACGAGAATTCTTGACTTGGAAGGATTCTAAGAAATACGCTGATATTTTGAGTAACGGAACACGATTAGACAGTCGAGAATACTTGCCGGATATTCTTTACAAGTTCAAGTCGGAAGATGAGGCGTTTGATTATCTTCCATCATCTTACGCGGTTTTGGATGTTAAGAATAAAGCATACGGAGTATTTAAGAATGCTGATATATATCAAATTTTGATGTATGCTAAATTGCTTCATAGCAAAAAGGCATTGTTATTATATCCAGCTTTTTCAAGAAAATATCCTGAGGAACTAGTATTAAATCCCGAGATATTCGACCCTTCGATTATCACCGGTTGTTATATTAATATTGCTGACAATTCAGGAGAAAAATTCTTGGAATCGATACAATTTTTTGTTGATATGGTTGAGAGAACAATTTCTGACATTGAGATACGCAATAAATACTAAAAATCGCCTAGTCCACGAAATGTGGGCTAGGCGATTTCGGTTTGATGGCTTTTTATTTTAGTTAGTGCCCATCATCATTGCGTAGTGCTGGTCTTGCCCCATGATGTCGAAGATTTTCTTGAATGCTAATTTGCACGCATTAGGGTCCCCAGCATTATCAATGAACTGACTCCCATCAATGATATCTTTCTGAGTTGCAACGAGATACGAAAGCAGCCCTTGAACGATGTAGTAGTCTGGTTTGTAAGACTCATTCCCATTTTCATCTGTTTCGATGAATTCGGATATATTCTCAGACAATATTTTATCTCTCACAGTTCCTCCATTATAAGAACATATCTGGATGAAGTAGTGATTCAGAATTTGATGGATGATATGGGTCACTGCAATTGGCGAGTTGACCTCCTTTAGTTCAGTCCATAAAGCGTGGTAACCGTTTTGAACAGGGTCGATATTTTTCCGAAGGAGGGTTGTTCCATCAAATGCCAAAACATCCTCAATGCACGGAATTACTTCTGAATGATTATTTGCTTTCACGATTTTAAAGAAGGCAACGTAATCCCAATACTTAACCATGTTCGCAGTGACGTCATTATGGAAATAACTGTTGTGGGTGAGTACAAAAATCTGCTTGATGTAATCATTTTCACTTGTAGGATTTGAGGCGGCGTTGTTCCGACAGATTTCAATCATTTCTCGCGTCAAGGCACTCACGATGAATAATGCACCGCTATCCATACTCGAGACTGGATCGTCAATGACTACAATTTTCGGCTTGTTTGTTCCATCTTCAGTTTTGCTTCCATGAACCAAATGATAGAAGTACAGGAAGGCAATAAAATTCTGTTCCCCCTCGCTCAGATTTTCAGCTATTGAGTCATCTTCGCGGACAATCTTGTACGTATTAGTGATTTGTTTATTTTCTTTGATCCGAAATCCTTGAAATCCCGAGTCTTTTAGCAGTGTATTCATCGCCTTGACACTATCGGTGGTATTAGTGTTTTTTGTGCTCAATTTTTGAATTTCAATCTTTAGCGCATTCCCTCGTGCTATCAAATCATTCATTTGTTCTTCTAGCTTAGTTATCTCTTGTTGGAAAGAAGTCATACTTGTCTGATAAGCATCAACTTGAGGCTTTAGGCTGAAGTAGATTAGTTCCCAGACTTTCGTGATGCATTCTGTTTTTTTCTTTGGCTTTTCGTTAACGATTGCATTGTTGTGGTCAATCACCGCATTAAGGTTGGCGATAATTTCATCAAGGTGGTCGATAATTGAAGCAACGTCTTTGAGCGCTACGGGTGTTGCTGGCTCTTTGATTTTCCTGTCAATGATTGATTGATTCTCACTCAATGTTGCGATTAGTTGACTTGAAACAGCATTATATTCTGACAAATCAAGTTTAGAAAGAGTTTCACTAGCATTTTTTTCTAGAGTATCTTTGATGGAGGATATAGCCGTGCTGTAACTGTTTTTGAAAGAACCAAGTGCATCCATATCAATTTGATATTGCTCATCAAAAGCACTTTTTATGTCTTGCTCAAAGCTTGGAGGTAGCACTTGCTGGCAATATGGACATTTTCCATCAGTTTCTGGAAACTTTTCATGCCCTTGATGAACCCAGTCACTTGTTTGATATTTTTTCACAAATTGAGCAAAACTGGTATTGCTACTACTAACTATTGATTTCTCAAATAACGAAGATGGAGCAAGGAGAGTTTTATCTAGGCTCTGCATTCTTCGGTAAAACGTTGAAGTTTTATCGAAAGCTGTATCAGACATATTTTTCAGTTCATCAAAATCGTGTTCCACAGCCTTAGTCTGCTTTAGAAGCTCAGGAACAAAAACATCTACGTTCCCACGTTTTCCTTTCATTGCTTCCTGAAAGTTGTTCCTGAATTTATCTGAAGAATCAAATACAGATTTTTTGAATGAAGTTGTCGTTTTTTCTTGGTCAATAATCTTTTCATCACGCAACTTTTTAGCAGAACGGTATTCGTCTCCTAGAGTTGACTTTTTATCTTCTAACTCTTTTATTTTGTCCGCTGCACTTTTATCATCTTCACCGATTGTGAAGATGCCAGAAACGGCTCCATAATTTGCGAAATTTCGTTTGATAAAGTCATCGTTATACACTAAAACTGAAAAGTCAGATTCAGATTTTCCGTCTTTCCATGTGATACCTCGATTGGCATTAATTTCACGACCAATCGTAGATTTACCCACTCCATTTTTCCCATAGAAGAAATTAATAAGGCTGGGTGTAACAGTTACGTTGTGATATGTTGACGTATTAAGCTTTAACCCTATAATTTCACCAAGAATTTTTTCGTCCAAATGTCATCCCTCCAATCAATCTGCGATTTTACCTTCTCGTAGCCATTCATCAACTTCTGATATTTTAAATTTATATCGTTTGCCGGCCCGGTGAATTGGTAGTTTTCCATCACGGAGCCAGATTCGAATAGTATCCTTGCTGACACTGAGATATTCAGCAATGTCCTCAAGGTTCACCCATTTCTCAATTACTTCTTCATTATCTACTTTCTTGTCAGTCAAAATTATCCCTCCAGAATTAAAGTGACACGAGCACCTTATTTAGCTTTCTCATTTCTGCTATTAAGTCCACTTGCTTGATTGACCAGTGAGTTCGGTTTAATTCGTGCTTGTATTCATTTCCGAGTATCCCAAGGACTTCTAGGTGATGGTTCAGAAATTGTTGTTGTATTGGTGTATGTTCAAACTCTGTAAAAGAGAAACGATACCCACCATCGAATTCTCGAATTTTTGTAATCAGACCATATTTCGCCCAGTGGTCATCCGTGGTCTCTCCGAAACTCAGATTTTCTGTCGTAATTATTGAAGGAAACGTCTTGATCTGTTCAACAATATCAATGGTGAGAGGAAGGAAAGTTTGTTGAACCTCAATGCTAGTAAAGGATGTTAGTGACTGGTCGTATTTGAGTTCAAAACAATTACTGGTAAATTCAAAGCCCTTATCAAGAACAAAAAGGTTGTAATAATGTGTATTCATTCTTGAATTTAACACGTTGCTTAGTGCCCGTGCATCGTTGGCCGTTCCAGCGACAATCAGATTCGTCTCGTTATTCACGAACTTTCCTTGATTGAGGACTTGAACACTATCTGGGCCAGATTGAGTGAACGCATTTGTAGCCTGAATAATAGGAGTTTCATCATCCTTGATTTGTAATTGATTATCGTTCATCTACTCCCCTCGACTTTCTATTAATGAATGTCCCAAAATTGTTAACCATAGTGCTTCCACTACCGAACTGGTTAAAAACGTTCATCGTCTGATTATAGGTGTTATTGGCCCGAGTTTCTTCATTTGATTCAGTTTTTCCAGATTTTTCGTTGTCTAAAATTTCAGGCTCGACAATTTCAACTTCGGGTTCATCCTGAATCTTTTGAGAGTATGAACTATTAATTAGCCTTGATACCTTTAATTCAGGGCGAAAAGTTTTACCAATTTCGCTTATAAACTCTTTCTGAGCGTTGGGCTCGCCTTGCAGTGTATGCCAACTATCAATTGTTGCCTTTCCAATCGTGTTGTCATTTCGATTCATGATGATGAAATGCCAAATACCAAGGAGGAATGACTCGATTGAAACATCGGTAATTGTACCAAGTTGGCTTTTAATTAAAGCGCTACCATTTTCTCCGATATGGAAAGCAGCATCATCCAAGACACTTGAATCCTCCATCAGCAATTCAAGGATGGCGCGAACTAGCCATGAGCTCTTTGCAGGAGTTTCAATATCAATGTATGTTTCAACAAACTCTCTCATGCGGTTAAGCGGTGCTAGGTAGTTTGTCAGGATTTCTTGATTGAATGATGAAATGATAGCAGGGTCATCGTACCGAAAATATACGTCACCTATCTTATTGCAGTTTTTGTATTTTGATGTCATGGTATTGAACGATTTATCGTCAGGCAAGTAGCTTGTCGGGTCGAAGACTCTAATCAGCGATCGGAAAACGTTGCCGTTTGATAAACTGACCTTTTCTCCATTTATAGTTACGTGTGATCTATTATGTGGCTTGACTGCTTGCAGAAGCAAAGTCAGAAACGTTCCACCGCACAGTTTAGGTATATTACTAGTCATTAACGATTTGCCTCCTTGCAAAATCCTTGAATTAATAACCTTAGTAACCTCGGAAACCTTGGAAACTATTTATCTCAAAAATCGGAAACTTCATGATGTCTTTAGAAAGTTATTTCTAGAGGCATTTTTTGTTTCCAGTGGTTGGTTAATTGGAATGGCAAATAAACCTAATTCCTACTAACTCATAATAACTATTATATCAGATTTTAAGAATTTGATATATAGACGTATTTTAACCTTCACTCAATGAACTCAATCCTCCTAGAGGGCTTTCTAAAAACAATATTCGTTCAAGATAGCCGGCTGAAAGAACGGAAAGACCAACTGAATTTTGAAATAAGCAAAAGGCACCACTATGCCTAATTGCGCTCATTTTCAAATTTTGTGGGGCTTACCGTCTATTTCAGTGTGGCTTTTTTAAGTGCCTTAAATATCGGTATATCCGCTTCAAGCATTGGTCTCTCCGTTCTGTTGAACAGACAAATGGAGGGTCAGTGATGACTAAATTAAAGCGTACGCCACAAAAAGAACGTGGCACTTACAAGTATTTTGGAGCAAATGGGAAAGTGGTCGATGAGTTGAAACCTGGGGAACGTGGCATTACAGAACTCGATATCTATGAGTTGCATCAACGTGATGACCGTGAAGTCTACAGCAATTTAAAGGCAATTCAAGGTATTCGTACCAACAAGGAAAAAGCCGCAATCCGTGCTTGGATTCCTAGGTTCATCGAACAGTTCAAACGTGACCATCACGGTATTGGACCGACAAAAGATGTCGTGGAGGATGCGGTCATGAAGGAGTTTCCGATGGTAGAGCTTCTTTCCTTCAATGCAATGGATTCCATTAACTATGCGGAAGACAAAAGTGACTTGATGTACAAGGCTTATCTGGAAGAACAGTCAAAGAAAGTGACTGATCCACGTGTTGACGAGTTACTTGAGTTGATGGAAAAGTTGACGGACAACCAACGTTGGTTGATTCAAAAAGTTTTCTATGAAGGTGTTTCACAAACTGATGTGGCAGTTGAACTTGGAATCACCAAACAAGCAGTTCAAAACCGCTTGAACAAAATCTACGCTCGTTTGCGTAATCTGTTCAACAAGTAAAGACGTGAGATGTAGACCTCAGAATTATCAAAATATTGAGGTCTAACTTTTTTCAAAAAAATTTTCTCTTACAGGTTTACTTTGGGGATTTTGGTTCGCCTATAACGTGTAAGGGGGGTAAGCCTCATACAAAAAATCAAATTGAGGAGGAACTCAAATGAAATTGAAACATCGTGTATGCATTCGTGTCACGGATGAAGATGGCAACAAAGAGACCGTGCTTCAAGGTGGTTTGCGTAATTTGCCACGGAAGTTCGTTCAATGGTTGTTTGGTGAGAACATGGAAATTATCGTGTTAACACCGGGACAATCCATTGAATCAGTCGAAATTCATGAAGTGAAGAAGGAGGCGGAATAGTATGAGCCGAATGAAGTTATTGCTTCAAGTAACAGATGACGTGCAAGCACTCGCTGACAGTTTGCGTGAACTGGTTGAGGCGATGCAGTCAGGTGAGCCTGAACAAGTACCGGCACCAAAGCCACAAACAAAAGAAGGAGCAGTTGAACCTGAGGTTAAGCAACCAACACTTGAAGAAGTTCGAGGCTTGCTTGCTCGTAAGTCTCAAGAAGGTAAGTCATCAGATGTTAAGACACTGATTGAGAAGTTTGGTGCAAGTCGCTTAAGCGAGATTCAGCCTGAGAGCTACATTGCTTTGATGGCAGAAGCGGAGGTGCTATAACCATATGCCAACAAAACACGCAATCCTTTCAGCCTCTTCCAGTAACCGTTGGATTCATTGCCCGCCAAGCGTGAGGCTGTCAGAAGGCTTTGAAAACAAGTCTAGTCCATATGCCCAGCAAGGGACTGATGCGCATACTCTCTGTGAGTACAAGTTGCACCAGTTGCTCGGGGGCGAAGGAGAAGACCCTAGGTCAACACTTGAGTTTTATGATGACGAGATGGAGGAGTGCTCGGAAAGCTATGCCACCTTTGTTATGGAAGAAGTGGCAAAGGCAAGACAGACGACAGCTGACCCAATTGTCATTGTAGAACAGCGACTCGACTTTTCTAGGTTCGTACCTGAAGGCTTTGGGACAGGTGACTGCTTAGTCATAGCTGACGGGACACTTTCGGTCATTGATATGAAGTATGGATTAGGAATTTTAGTTGATGCTTATCAGAACCCACAGATGATGTGCTATGCACTTGGAGCTTTGGAGCTGTTTGATGGCATCTACGACATTCAAGAAGTGCAGATGACCATCTTCCAGCCGAGACGTGAAAACGTCAGCTCCTACACCTTGTCTAAAGAAGAACTGTATCAATGGGCGGAACAAGTCCTAGCACCTGCTGCCAATCTTGCATTTAAGGGTGAAGGCGAATTCCACTGTGGCAAATGGTGTGGCTTCTGTCCTGCAAAGAACAACTGTCGTGCTCGAGCTGAACAGAATCTTGAATTAGCGAAGTACGAGTTCAAGAAACCAGATTTTCTCGAGGATGAAGAAATCGAGGAAATTCTCTCAAAAATCGATGACCTGGTTTCGTGGAGTAATGATATCAAGGAGTACGCCTTGAAACTAGCTCTTAGTGGCAAGCAGTGGGCAAATCATAAGTTGGTCGAAGGTCGCTCAACTCGGAAGTATTCCAATGAAAATGATGTAGCGGCAGCCGTCATCAAAGCAGGTTATGACCCTTATGACAAGAAATTACTTGGTGTTACCGCTATGACGAAAGCACTTGGGAAAGCTAAGTTTGATGATTTATTGAGCGAATACATCATTAAGCCACCCGGCAAGCTCACACTCGTCACCAATTCTGACAAACGTCAGGCGGTTCATATTGATTCAGCAACGGATGATTTTTCGGAGGTGAACTTAGATGAAAGAGATTCCACTTAATCATGGAGCAGTCGCTATAGTTGATGACGATGACTATGAACGTTTGAAAGGATTTACCTACAACATCAACAATTGTGGCTATGCTCGAAGGTACGATAAAGAATTATCACTTAGACGAAACAAGGTCAGCTGTATTTTGATGCATCGGGATATCATGGGAACACCACCACCAGGATTGTTCGTAGACCATATCAATAGAAATCGGCTTGATAACAGGAAGTGCAATCTAAGGTTTGTAACCCGAAAACAAAATAATGCGAATCGTGGCAAGAATAAGAACAAGCCATCTACTTCTCGGTATCTTGGTGTTTCTTATGACCCAAAACGGAAGAAATGGAAAGCTCAAATTAGCCACTATAACAAAAATAAGTTCATCGGTAGGTACGATACTGAAGAACAGGCTGCGGTTGCATACAATGTAGCAGCCATTCATTATCATGGCAAGTTTGCCAATTTAAACGATATTACGGAGGAAAAAACAAATGAACAAGAATAAAACTAAAGTTGTAACGTCAAAGAACACCCGTCTCTCATACTTTCATGGATGGACTCCAGTATCAATTAATGGTGGTCCAGAAAAATATTCAACTGCTGTCTTGATTCCTAAATCAGATACAGCAACACTCGATGCTATTGAAAAAGCTATTGATGCAGCAATTGAAGAGGGGCTTGCTAAATTTGGGGGCAAGAAACCAAATAAAGCAGCTATCAAATTGCCCCTTCGTGACGGGGATATTGAACGTGATGACGAAGCGTACAAAGGGCACTATTTCATCAATGCTAACTCGACTACCCCACCTCAAATTGTGGATCAAAATGTTCAACCAATTCTCGACCAATCACAAGTTTATAGCGGATGCTACGCTCGTGTGTCAATCAACTTTTATGCCTTTAATTCAAATGGGAATAAAGGTATTGCAGCAGGTCTTGGAAATCTTCAATTTGTTCGAGATGGAGAACCACTTGCGGGTAAATCAAGTGCAAGTGATGATTTTGAAACTTTGGCAGATGACGACTTTTTAGCATAGGAACGAACTCAGGGCGATGGGGGCTATCTCCTGTCGCCTGTTTTAGCTTGGAGTGATTTATTTTGAAACATCTTTCATTGGATCTTGAGACCTATTCGAGTGTCGATATCTCGAAATGCGGAGTCTACAAATATTCGGAAAGTCCAGACTTTGAAATTATGCTATTCGCTTACAGCGTGGATGGAAGTCTTGTGGAGGTGGTTGACCTTAGTCAAGGGGAGCACATACCTCAAGAAATCCTTGAAGCACTATCTGATGAATCAGTGATTAAACACGCATTCAATGCGAACTTTGAGCGTGTGTGCCTATCACGTTTTCTGGGGATTGACGATTTTCTCAGTCCACGAGCTTGGCAGTGCACGATGATTTGGGCAGCTACTTTAGGCTTGCCTTTATCACTTGCAGGTGTTGGTGCAGTTCTCGGGCTAGATAAGCAAAAACTGTCGGAAGGGAAAGACTTAATTCGATATTTTTGTGTGCCTTGTAATCCAACCAAAACAAACGGTGGTCGAACTCGTAACCACCCTCACAATGCACCAGATAAGTGGGCATCCTTTAAGGATTACAACATTCGTGACGTTGAGGTTGAACTAGCAATACAGAAGAAACTATCAAGCTTTCCCGTACCTCAAGAAACGTGGGAGGAATATTGGCTGGATCAAGAAATCAATGACCGAGGAATCGAAATTGATATGACCTTGGCGGATGCAGCAGTTCGTTTGGATGAATTATCGAAGAATGAAATAAACGAAAAATTGAAGGAGTTAACAGAACTCGAAAATCCCAACAGTGTCCTTCAGATGCGTAGTTGGTTGAACGACCATGGTCTTGAAGCTGAATCACTTGGTAAGGCTGCAGTAGCTGAATTACTCGCTTCTACTGATGATGAATTGCTAAAAGAAGTGCTGATACTCCGCCAACAACTGGCCAAGTCATCAGTCAGGAAGTATCAGGCGATGCAGAATTTTGCCTGCTCAGATAATCGTGCCAGAGGACTTTTTCAATTTTATGGAGCCAACCGCACAGGTCGATTTGCAGGCCGTGGTATTCAACTACAAAACCTCCCTCAAAACCATATGGCAGACTTGGAGGAAGCGCGTGGCCTTGTCCGTCAGGGTGATTATGATTCTCTTTCCTTGCTATATGACAGTGTCCCTAACGTCCTTTCTGAATTGATTCGGACTGCCTTTATACCAAGAGAGGGAATGAAGTTCATCGTATCCGATTTTTCTGCGATTGAGGCACGAGTCATTGCTTGGCTCGCAGGTGAGAAATGGCGACAAGAGGTATTCAAGAATGGTGGCGACATTTACTGTGCATCAGCTAGTCAGATGTTTGGTGTTCCTGTTGAAAAGCATGGTGTGAATCAACACCTCCGTCAAAAAGGGAAAATCTCAGAGTTGGCTCTAGGCTACGGTGGCTCGGTCGGAGCACTCAAAGCAATGGGTGCATTGAATATGGGGCTAACCGAAGAGGAACTTCAACCGCTAGTAACCTCGTGGCGTGATTCCAATCCAGCAATTACAAAGCTGTGGTGGGACGTAGACCGTGCAGTAAAAGACTGTGTCAAGCAGCGTGGAAAGACGGAAACACACGGTATCAAGTTTGAATACAAATCAGGCTTTCTCTTTATCCATCTTTTATCTGGTCGAAAGCTTGCTTACGTGAAACCCCAGATTGGAGAGAATCGCTTTGGTGGAGAGTCTGTCACTTATGAAGGAGTAGGGGCAACGAAGAAGTGGGAACGGCTTGAAAGCTATGGTCCGAAGTTTGTCGAAAACATTGTGCAAGCTATGGCGCGTGACATTCTTTGCTTTGCGATGGAAAACCTGCGTCAATATGACATCGTTGGTTCAGTTCATGATGAGGTGATTATTGAAGTTGAACCTGCAACAACGGTTGAGAAGATTAACAAAATCATGGTTCAAGCTCCCTCATGGGCAGATGGGCTATTACTCAATGCGGACGGTTACGAGTGCATGTTTTACCAGAAAGATTAGTTGAAATTGTGGAGTCAGAAAAGGCTTCGCGAATTATTTTGAAATTTTTTTCGTCAAGGGGGTTTATTTTTGACGTTTTGGTTCGCCTGTAACTTAGGAGGGTAAGAGAAGCCCTTCCTAATAACAAATAGGAGGCGGATTAGTAATGAAAGAATTAATCCCTAAAAACGAGTATGGCATTTTTGCCGACTCTCATGACACTGCTCGTGTCGACAGTTTGTATGTTGCTCAGTATTTCGAGAAGAAACACAAGAACGTGCTACGTGCCATCGAAAACATCATCTCGGTTGACTCGGGTGTTAGCCGTCAATTTGCTCGGCTCAATTTTGAGCCCGGGTCATACCGAGATGCACAGAACCAAAAACGTCCATGCTATTTCATGACTCGTGATGGCTTCATGATTTTGGTAATGGGATTCACTGGCAAGAAAGCGATGAGGATTAAAGAGTTCTACATCGACTTGTTTAACCAGATGGAAGCGACCATCAAAGTTCGTGACGATTTGCGAGTAGAGTACCCGATACTGACGGACAACATCACATTGATTCACGAGAACCCTCGTCCACATCATTACAGTAACGAAGCAAATATGCTCAATAAGATTGTCACTGGTATGAGCGCAAAAGAGTACAAGCTGAAAAATGGAATCCCGTTAGATGTATCAAGTATTCGTCCGTATCTTACAAATCAAGAACGTGAGCAACTTGATATCCTGCAACGTATCGACACGGGCTTATTGCTTTCAGTTCCTGATTACCACGAACGCAAGCAAAAGCTCGAATGGTACTACATGAAGAAATTTAAGGAGGTCTAAATCTATGTTTTATGTGAAAGAAAAAATGAGTGATGTGGCTGAACTGACCATCGAAATCACAGATGAAAACGTCTACTGCACTTGTCCCAAATGTGGGGTAGAAGTTTCGGTGGACTTAGCAGAAGTTTTGAAAGATGGAGATTCTGATTTGTTTAGTACGGCAGTTTGCTGTGCCAACTGCAGTCGGAAAATTCAGGAAGGAGAACCCAATGCCTAAACGATCTGATTACCGACCAATGGTTTATATCTGCTCAGCTTTCTCAGGCGATGAGTTAACAAATATTGAAAAGACCAAGCGCTACTGTCGTTATGCTGTTGACCACGATTGTATGCCAGTCGCCCCACATCTCATGTACCCACAGTTTATGGATGAAACTACCGAGCGTGAATTGGCTATCCATATGGACTTAGTCCTGCTCGGCAAATGTGAGGAAATCTGGGTCATTGGCAACCACCTGTCGAAGGGGATGGCGATTGAGTTGGAACAAGCCCAATGGTGGGGCAAGCATATCCGTTATTTTGACGAGGAGATGAAGGAGGTTTTCCATGATTAATTTCACGCTTTACACAGCGAACTCTGTCGGCAATTCCAAGACCAGCGTGTTCCCAACTAAGGATGTGGTCACTGACAAGGTAAGTTTCCAACATGCTGTTCAATATGACCACGTCACTGCGGAATATAAGAACAACTACCGAAAAGGTGACAACTTCATCCAGTCTGATGTGATTCCGCTCGATTGCGACAATGACCATTCGGATAACCCATCTGATTGGGTAACTTCCCTTGATGTGGCGATGGAGTTTCCAGATGTTGCTTTTGCGGTTAGCTATTCACGCAATCACAACAAGGTCAAGGGTGATAAGGTAGCTCGTCCACGGTTCCACGTTTATTTCCCAATTAGTCCTGTCACTGATAAGGACGAATACGTCAACTTGAAACAACAAATCAACGAGGTGTTTCCTTACTTTGACGACAATGCGATGGATGCAGCAAGACTCCTTTTCGGAACAAGCAACACCGATGTCGAAATCAACGAAGGCTCGAAACGCATTACTGACACTCTTTCAGAGGACTTGTTTACGGATTGGGAGAACAGCTTGTCGGAGATTGGCGAGGGGTCTCGAAATTCGACCATGAGTCACATCGCTGGAAAGCTCATCAAGCGGTACGGGGCAAAGAAAGAGACTTATGACCTCTTTCTCGAGCAGGCGGAGAACTGTAATCCGCCACTCCCTGACGAGGAGCTTAAGACCATCTGGAATTCAGCTGTGAACTTTGGGAAGAAGGTCAAGCAGCAAGAAGACTACATTCCACCAGAGCAGTACAACAAGGACACAGAGCTTGAACCGACCGACTACTCAGATGTGGGGCAAGCCACTGTCCTAGCACGGGAGTATGCCTGCAAACTCCGCTATTCACCATCCACCGACTATATCGTTTACAACGGGTCTTACTGGGAGGAGTCTGCACCCAAGTCACAAGCAGTAGCTCAAGCTTTGACGGAACGCCAACTTGAAGAAGCAGAAACGGCTATTACCAAACAAACCCAAGAAATGGTGAAGAACGGGGCTTTTGCAATTCTCGCATCCGTTGGTCCTAAGAAAGCAGTGACGATGTTCAACAAAGTCCAAGCCCACTCGTATGAATTGTTTGAGGCAGCTCAGGCTTACAAGAAATACGCAGTGAAGAGACGGGATGACAAGTATTTGACGTCAGCCTTAAAGGTGGCACGTCCCATGCTTGAAATCGAGCAACGCATTCTCGATGTGAACGAGTTTCTTCTGAACACACCTTCCGCCACCTACGATTTACGTACCGGTGTAACCCAAGCCCACAAGGCAGAGGACTACATCACCAAGCAGACGGAATGTGACCCGTGCTCTGACAATGACCAAGTCTGGTTGGATGCCCTTAACACCATTTTCGTGGGCGATCAAGAGCTAATTGATTACGTCCAGATGATTGTGGGTTTGGCTGCTATTGGCAAGGTTTACGTTGAGGCACTCATCATTTCTTACGGTGAAGGTCGAAACGGGAAGTCCACTTTCTGGAACGTCATCAGTCGAGTGCTCGGGAATTACTCGGGTAGCATTTCCGCTGATATTTTGACCAGTCAAATCCGCAGAAACGTGAAACCTGAACTTGCGGAAGCGAAAGGCAAACGCCTCCTCATCGCAGCCGAGCTTGAGGAAGGGATGCGCCTTAACACATCCAATATCAAGCAGTTGTGCTCGACTGACGAAATTGCGGCTGAGAAGAAATACAAGGATCCGTTCAAGTATGTACCCACCCATACTTTGGTGCTTTATACCAATCACCTGCCCAAGGTTGGAGCGATTGATAAGGGGACGTGGAGACGGCTGATTGTCATTCCATTCCTTGCCACGATTGAAGGCAACAAAGACATCAAGAATTACGCAGACTATCTCTTTGAAAATGCAGGTGGTGCTATCTTGCAGTGGATTATCGAGGGTGCAAAGAAAGTCATTGCAGCTAACTATCATCTTCCACTGCCAGTGGTGGTTGATGAAGCCCTCAAGCAATACAAATCTGATAATGACTGGTTAGGTCATTTCTTGGATGAGTGTTGTGAGGTTGATAAGACCTACACCCAAAAGTCGGGCGAGCTTTATACCGAGTATCGTGCTTTCTGTATGCGTAACGGTGAGTATGCAAGGAGTGCAGGTGATTTCTACACAGCTTTGGAAGCCGAAGGAATCACGCGCCGGCGAAGTAAAAAAGGTGTCACCGTTTATGGTTTGAAACTAGCCTCGGAGTTCCTAGATTAAAGGGATTTTTCGGTAATGGTGTATTAAGGTGTATGCCTTTATATAACTTTTCTTAGAAGGTAAAAAAATAAGACCTATATAAAGTTATAGAAAAGGTATTCACACCTATGCACCAATAAAAGAATTGGAGATTAACACTATGAAATTTAAGCAATGGTTAGAAATCGGTATCGGGAAACGAGATGCCAGTTTTGATGCATTTTACGAGTTTGCCTCAAATGATATGACCTATCCTTGGAAAAAGTCATTCGAGAAGCAAGTCGCATATCTGATGATTCACTACACCAACGAAGGGCATCTTGAAGTATTGCGTGATGCATACTTTGAGTATTTGACGGTGTGGCTATGAGAGAAAGACAAGTTGAAATGGCACTGGTGAAAGCAGTGAAGGCAAGAGGTGGTATTTGTCCTAAGTTCGTATCACCCGGGCTGTCTGGTGTGCCTGACAGATTGGTTCTTATGCCAAATGGCAAGATGGGCTTTGTTGAGGCGAAAGCACCAACGAAGAAACCTCGAGCATTACAGCTTTATCGGATGAAGCAATTCAAGGATTTAGGATTCAAGTGCTTTATCCTTGATGATGTTGAGCAGATTCCAGCATTGATTGAGAGAATTGGAGGTGATGCCCGATGAAGTTCATACCACATGAATATCAGAAGTTTGCGATGGAGCACATCAAGAACAACAAGATTTCTGCTTTATTCCTTGATATGGGCTTGGGTCTGGAAAAACAGTAACGACCCTCACAGCCATTAAGGATTTGATGTATGACGATTTTTCCGTCAAGAAAACTTTAATCATCGCACCCCTCAGAGTAACGTCTTCAACATGGCCAAGTGAAATTGAGAAGTGGGATCACTTGAAAGATTTGACCTATTCCGTGGTTCTCGGCACACCCAAGCAACGTAAAGAGGCACTTTGGAAGAAGGCTGACCTGTATCTGATTAACCGAGAAAACCTGGATTGGTTAATCACGAAGTCTGGTTATGACTTTGATTTTGACTGTGTGATAATCGATGAGTTGAGCAGTTTCAAAAACTACAAGGCAAAACGATTTACAAGTTTGATGAAAGTCCGACATAAGATTGACCGAATCGTTGGTCTGACGGGAACGCCTTCAAGTAATGGTCTTATGGACTTGTTTGCGGAGTTCAAGGTTTTAGATATGGGTGAGCGGTTGGAATATTACATCTCAAGGTATCGGGACAAGTATTTCTTGCCTGATAAGCGGAACGGCATGCAAATCTATTCTTGGAAACCACGAGAAAATGCCGAACAAGAAATCTACGATAAGATTTCCGATATTACGATATCGATGAAGTCGGTGGACTTCTTGGATATGCCTGAACTCGTGATAAACGAAGTGCCTGTATACCTTGGACCGGCAGAGAGGTTGAAGTACGACAAATTTAAGGCGGACTTGGTGCTACAACTCAAAGATGCAGACATCGATGCGGCTAATGCAGCAGTTCTTTCCAACAAGCTACTGCAAATGGCGAATGGTGCAATTTATGACGAGTTCAACGTCAGCCATCACATTCACGACCAGAAATTGGATGCTTTGGAAGATTTGATTGAAGGAGCGAACGGCAAGCCGATATTAATCGCTTATTGGTTTCAACACGACCTTGAGCGAATCAAAGAACGGTTCAAGGTTCATCAAATTAAGACAGCTTCCGACATTGAAGAATGGAACAAAGGAAACATTCCTGTTGCTATGATTCATCCAGCAAGTGCGGGACACGGACTGAACCTACAAGCAGGTGGTTCGACCCTTGTGTGGTTTGGGTTAACGTGGAGCCTTGAGCTTTACCAACAGACCAATGCAAGGCTGTGGCGACAAGGACAGAACGACACTGTGGTCATCCATCACATCATCGTCAAGGATACGATTGATGAAGATGTGATGTTGGCTTTGAAACTAAAAGATAAGACTCAAGCGAGTTTGATAGATGCCGTGAAGGCAAGATTGGAGGAAACAAAATGATTAGTGTACTTGAAAAACGATATGCATTGCGTAAAGGACTGAAGGAAGATTTGGATTTATACTTGAAAAAGTCGAAGGAAAATCCTGAGTATCAGCTTAACGAGGATTTGGAGCGAATAACTTCAGGCAAGATTCAATTTTATGCCGACTTAACCAAGTGGTTTTATAAGGTAACGATGGAAATTCAAGATCCTTTGAAACTTCGTGTTTTCCATCTTCGTTACAACATGGGCTTTGAGATGTCAGAAATTGCCGATGGTCTTGGCATGACCACTGACGAAATTGAAATGCTCATCGGTAAAACAGAACAGGATCTTCTACAGTACGAGTGGTTCAGATAGGAGGCGGCAAATGACACCAAAAGAATATCTAAAACAGACTGATGCAATGAAAAAGCACATCAACTCTCTTGAGGTGGAATTGGAGGAGATGAAAGCTTTGTCAGTTTCCGTCTCCGCTGTACGTTATGATGAAGAACGAATCAATAGCGGTACAAAGAATACGGAAGCACCATTCATCCGAAGTCTTGAACGGATTGCTGAGACGGAAAACAAGATTGAGAAAGCTAAGCAAGCCTTGTTGAATCTGCAATGGGATATCAGTGAAGCAATTGCTACTCTTGATGACGTTGATGAACGTGCAGTACTTCGTGCTAGGTACGTGAATGGGAAGAGTTGGGGTGTGATTGCTAAGCAGATGTGTTATTCTCAAAGCACTGTTCATCGCATCCACGCCAACGCTTTGAATCATTTTTCAGTACCAAATTGAAAGTTGACACACCGTGAGAGTTCATGAGAGTCAATGACACATTGTGTAATTAATTCAAGGTGGTAAAATAGTATTATCAAAAAACTATAACCAACCAAGCCTTCGTGGAGAAATCTGCGAGGGCTTTTACTTTGCACAGAAAGGAGAGCACACCATGCCAATGAAACCGGCTAAACCCTGTAAGTATCCTGGTTGTCCGCACCTAACGCATGCCGACTACTGCGAAGAGCATAGATTACTTGCGAGGAAACGTTACGAGAAATACGAGCGTGATCCGGAGACCAACAAACGTTACGGCAGAGCTTGGAAAAAGATACGGGCAAGATACGTGGCAGCTCATCCTTTGTGCGAGATGTGTCAGGCAGAAGGAAGGCTTACGCCAACCGAGATTGTCCATCACATCAAAGAACTAAGTGAAGGCGGAACGCATGACTTTTCTAATCTGATGAGTGTGTGTAAATCCTGCCACTCACGCATCCATATGACACGAATGAATACGAAAGATAAAACTAGCTTGTAAGAGTTAGCAATGGGGAGGGGCGGTCAACATCTCTACGACCTATCGAATTGAACAGCGCGCTAGGCTCTCACGCGCAAAAAGTTCAATTCAAAGCCCCTATTAACCCCCTAGAGGAAAAGGAGGCGAGAATCATCGCAAGAGACGGTACAAATAGAGGCGGTAGACGTGCGAAGGCTGGTTCTAAACCAACGCCTCTAGCAGATAAATTAGCAGCCGGGAAGTCCGGCAAACGAATCGAAATACATGAATTTGAACCTGAGACATTATTGGTCGGAGGTGATATTGGCGAAGGGGCTGAGCTTGAAGGAGCAGATATGCCAGACCCAAGCGAGTACCTTTCTGCTAAACAAAAGGACGGCACAACCTTGGGCGCTGATGAATTATTCCGTGAAACGTGGTTGTGGCTGAAGGAACGTGGCTGCGAGAAGTTAGTAAGTCCTCGTGTGCTTGAAAGTTACGCTCAAGCTTTTGCGCGTTACATTCAGTGCGAACAGGCTGTCAGCCAATATGGTCTGCTCGGGAAACACCCAACAACGGGTGGCGTGGTGACGAGTCCATTCGTCACAATGAGCCAAAGTTTTCAGAAGCAAGCCAATCTTTTATGGTATGAGATTTTCGATATTGTAAAGCAAAATTGCACGACAGATTTTGAAGGTAGTCCCAATGATGACATGATGGAACGTTTGCTTCGTTCCAAGAAAGGAAATTAAACCGATGATAGAAAAAGTAAATCCAAGCCATCCTGACAAGCTTGCCGACCGTATTGCTGGGGCAATCGTGGACTTGGCTTACCAAGAAGAAACAAATCCAAAGATAGCAGTTGAGGTTTTAATCGGCCATGGTGTGTGCCATGTGATTATTGAAACTTCAACTGCTCTTTCTTTTGAGGAAGTGCGAAATGCAATCAAACGAATCGCGGGTGATGTCAAACAAGACATTGTGGTCGTCCCTCAAGACGAAGAACTTGCAGAAAACCAAGCGGATGAAATTCGTTGTGGTGATAACGGCATATTCAAGGGAGCACCATTGACTGATGAACAACTCAAGCTCTCAAAAATCGTACGTGACCTTTATGACAAGTATCCAACAGATGGCAAGTACATCCTTGACGGTGACCGTTTAATCATCTGTCAAAGTCACGCCAAGACAGCTGACCTCTTGGAATTGTATCCAATAGCTCAAGTGAATCCACTGGGTGATTGGACTGGCGGTCCTGATGTGGATACTGGAGCAACCAACCGTAAGCTTGGTTCAGATATGGCTGACTCAGTCACAGGCGGTGGATTACACGGGAAAGACTTATCCAAGGCGGATGTCTCAATCAACATCCACGCTTTTCTTAAAGCCCAACAAACGGGACAACCAGTCGAGTTAGTTTGTGCCATTGGTGATGACCAAGTTGATGGCTTGCCCTACTTGGAAATCGTAGAGGAAGCACGAGACTTCGTGAATCAACTTGGAGGATTCGAGAAATTGGCGGAATGGGGGTTGTTCTAGATGATTAAAACAATCGACCATTTTGAAAAAGTAGACATTGAAAAGCTCGTCCCCTATGCCCGTAACTCAAGAACTCACTCCAAGGAACAGGTTCTCCAACTTCGTGCATCCCTTCGTGAGTTTGGCTTTCTTAATCCTTGTTTGATTGACGAAGAGTTCAATGTCATTGCAGGGCATGGACGAATTATGGCGGCGAAGGAAGAAGGTATTAAAGAAGTGCCTTGTATCTTTATCGAGCATCTAACTGAGGCACAAAAGCGAGCCTACATCATTGCCGACAACAAACTCGCCATGAACGCTGGCTGGGACGATGAAATGCTCTCGATTGAGTTGTCTGACCTTCAAGGTGCGGACTTCGATTTGGACTTGCTCGGTTTTGATGCTGCTGAGATTGACCAGTTACTGAATGGCGATGCGGAAGCACAAGAAGATAAGTTTGATGTGGATGCCGAACTTGAGAAACCAACCTTCTCGAAAACCGGGGACTTGTGGCTGCTTGGCAATCACCGTCTGGTTTGTGGAGACAGTACCAAGCAAGAAACCTATGATGTTCTGATGGATGGAAAACTTGCCAATCTCACCGTGACGGATCCTCCTTACAACGTGAACTACGAAGGTAGTGCGGGCAAAATCAAAAATGACAATATGGCAAACGAGGCGTTTTACACATTCCTGTATGACACTTTTTCTTGTATGGAAAAAGCAATGGCTGATGATGCCAGCATTTATGTTTTCCATGCAGACACGGAAGGTTTGAATTTCCGTAGAGCTTTTGTTGAAGCGGGATTTTACCTCTCGGGAACTTGTATCTGGAAGAAACAAAGCCTCGTCCTTGGTCGCTCTCCCTATCAGTGGCAACATGAGCCGGTTCTTTACGGTTGGAAGAAGAAAGGCAAGCACCAATGGTACACAGGTCGTAAGGAGTCGACCATTTGGGAATTTGATAAACCTAAGAAAAATGGTGACCACCCAACCATGAAACCTATTCCGTTGCTTGCCTATCCAATCACCAATTCGAGCATGAGTAACTGCATTGTGCTTGATCCTTTTGGTGGCAGCGGCTCAACGTTGATTGCTTGTGAGCAGACAAACCGCATTTGCCACACGATTGAACTGGATGAGAAGTTCGTTGACGTGATTGTAAATCGTTATATCGAACAGGTTGGTTCAGCTGACTCTGTACGAGTGATCCGCGATGCTCAAACGCTCACCTATGAAGATGTGTTTTCGAGGGACGATTGTATCAACTAAAACCATTAAGAACTGGCTAATCACTTGATATAAAAGGCTTTTTGAGTGATATATGTAATGAACAAAAAAGCAAAAGGAGGACATCAAGATGATGCCAAATCGTGAAACAATCGAACGCTTGAAAGAAACATACCCTGAAGGCACACGGGTGGAACTGGTAGCCATGAGCGACACGTACGCCCCACCAAAGGGCACACAAGGAACAGTAACGGGGGTGGATGACATTGGTTCGCTTCTCGTGAAATGGGACAATGGTTCAAGCCTCAACGTGTTGTACGGGGAGGACATGGTGCGAATCGTCAAGCCCAAGAAAACTTTCAAACTGGTTTTCCAAAACGGAACCGTTAAGGAATATGCGACTTATGAAGAGGCATGGGATCTTGTCACCGACATGGTGTTGAATGACGACTTGGTCTGGGTGGACTTTTACCCAACCGAACATAACTGGGATATGATTCGCATAAGGAAGGGGTTCTAACCATGGGAGTGAGCAAACGTAAAATCTACAACATTGCCAAGAAACACATCTACGGTTTGCCTGAACGGGGTGACTTGAAGGCACATAACAGTGACCGTGAAGATTTCCTCGACATTGCCGTGTGGAGCCTTGAGGATGCGTTAATCGCAGCCTACGAGCAAGGTAGAAAGGATGGGCAAAATGAATCCAAGAATTAAGAAACAAATCATCGCGATTCAAGAGTCAGGGCTTACCAATATGCTCGATACCAATTACGTTCAGCGACTTGCCCACGAACGAAACTTCTTTGAACTCGTGATTTTCATTGAGGACCACAAGAATGACTATGTGCATTTCATCATGACAGGAGATGAAACAGATGTGGACTAATGGCGTGATTAAGATTGATAAGACCAGCGTGACCTTCAGCGTGAAGCATTTTGAAGAACCTAGCGAGTTTGGGATTGACGAAGGTCGCATTTCCAAACTTGAGTTGAGAGTGAAGGGAAAGATTGTCGCCAACTACGACCGTGGATGGGATATTAAACCAAGTGATGATGCGGTTGAGAAAGCATTGCAATGTGTGCTTGGGGCATACAACTAAAATTTTCGAAGAACAGCTTGAGGGCTGTTTTTCTTATGGAAAGGAGTGGTGCGGTTGCCTTTGAAGAAATATAAACCGACCAAGTTTAAGGCGAAGACATCCAAGTACGATAAGGAATTAGCTGATTATGCCGTGAACTTTATCGAGTGCCTGAGTCATACCAAAGGAACATGGGCAGGAAAACCGTTTGAACTCCTTGATTGGCAAGAACAAATCATCCGTGATTTATTTGGCACGGTGAAGCCAAATGGTTATCGGCAGTTCAATACGGCTTACATTGAAATCCCCAAGAAGATGGGGAAATCAGAACTTGCGGCTGCGGTCGCTTTGTTGCTTACTTGTGGTGATGGTGAAGAACGTGCCGAGGTTTATGGTTGTGCAGCTGATAGACAACAAGCCTCAATTGTATTTGAGGTAGCTGCCGATATGGTGCGGATGTGTCCAGCGCTCAATAAGCGAGTGAAGATTCTTGCCTCGCAAAAGCGTATAGTCTTTAAGCCAACGAACAGCTTTTATCAAGTATTGTCAGCGGAGGCTTATTCAAAGCACGGCTTTAATATTCATGGGGTCGTCTTTGATGAGCTACATACCCAGTCCAACCGTAAGCTCTTTGATGTAATGACGAAGGGTTCAGGTGATGCACGTACCCAACCTTTGTATTTCTTGATTACGACTGCTGGGACGGATACCAATTCCATCTGTTACGAAACGCATCAGAAGGCTCTTGATATTATAGACGGACGTAAGCACGACTCGACTTTCTATCCTGTGATTTATGGGGCAGATGAGAGTGATGATTGGACAGATCCGAAAGTTTGGAAGAAGGCGAACCCTTCTCTTGGTATTACAGTTGGCATTGATAAGGTCAAGGCTGCTTGTGAATCTGCCAAGCAAAATCCTGCTGAGGAAAACTCATTCCGGCAACTGCGCCTGAACCAATGGGTGAAACAAGCCATTCGGTGGATGCCAATGGATAAATGGGATTCTTGCGGCTTCAAGGTCAATGAGAAATCGCTAGAAGGACGTGTCTGTTATGGGGGTCTTGACCTTTCAAGCACCACCGACATCACATCCTTTGTTTTGGTTTTTCCGCCTGAAGATGAGGATGACAAATTTGTCGTCTTGCCTTACTTCTGGATACCTGAAGACACACTTGACCTTCGGGTGAAACGTGACCACGTTCCCTATGACTTATGGGAAAAGCAGGGGTGGCTTAAAACTACTGAGGGGAATGTCGTTCACTACGGGTTCATTGAAACCTTCATCGAGGAGCTAGGGCAAAAATATAACATCCGAGAAATCGCCTTTGACCGTTGGGGTGCTGTTCAGATGGTTCAGAACCTCGAGGGAATGGGCTTTACGGTTGTACCGTTCGGACAAGGGTTTAAGGATATGAGCCCGCCAACGAAAGAGCTGATGAAACTGACACTTGAGCAGAAAATCGCTCACGGAGCTCATCCCGTTCTTCGGTGGAATATGGATAACATCTTCATTCGAACTGACCCTGCAGGAAACATCAAAGCCGATAAAGAAAAATCAACGGAGAAGATTGATGGTGCGATTGCGACCATCATGGCACTCGACCGTGCTATCCGTTGTGGGAACAACAATTCTGCAAGTGTCTATGACGATAGGGGTTTGTTAATTCTGTGATATGAGGTGAATGATTAATTCTCGTATAGTAAAATGATTTTAGAACCTTAAATCGGAGGGCTTTTCTTTATGATTTCAATTTCAACAGATCTATACAAGTACACTCAATTTCGAGGGAGAACAGAAGATAATTTTCCCGGATTATATGGGAAAGCATCTTCTGTTCAAGTAGACGGTAATAAGAGGATAGAAGAAGCTGAAAGGCAAGCAGATAGGGAACCGACTGCTAAGGAGAAAGTCATTGAGTTGACTACCACTTTTTTTGAGGAAGTGGTAGGGATACCAAATATCACAGTTGTAGATCATAAGATTGATAAAGGTGACATTAGAAAAAATAAGAATGTTGGAGTACCATACGGACCACTGAAAGATAAGTACAAGTTAAATAATATTAATCACATTATTTGGTTGAAGTTCACTACTGATGGTTACTTAGGATGTGTTGCTGCCAGCAATGATATAAATTTTGGCAATACAAATCCATCTGGGATGATAATTGCCCACCTTAAAAAGAAATGGAATGAAGAATTTGTATTGATTGTTCCGCTTCCTCAGATTACGGATGGACTTAGAAAAGACTTGGAGTGTGGTTTAGGGAATTATCTTAGCGAAAAAGGAGTTCCAATTTTAGATTTTTATTCGCACAGATTTCAATAATTCAAAATTGGCATCTCACTTGAGGTGCTTTTTTAATACCCAAAATTCAGAAAGGAAGTAACCAATGGGAATATTTAACCGACTCTTTAAGTCGAGAGACAAACCAATGAACCAAACCATTAGCTCGCCATACCGATTTATGTTTGGTGGGACAACGGCTGGAAAAGTCGTAACTGAACAAAGCTCTATGCAGATGACGGCAGTCTATTCTTGTGTACGCATCTTAGCGGAAGCGGTCGCAGGCTTGCCCCTACACTTTTACAAGTATCGTGATGGCGGTGGGAAAGAAAAGGCTGTCGACCATCCGCTTTACTTCTTGCTCCATGATGAGCCAAATAGCGAGATGACTTCATTCGTGTTTCGAGAAACGCTCATGACCCATTTATTGCTTTGGGGTAATGCCTATGCTCAAATCATCCGAAATGGGAAAGGTGAGGTGGTTGGCTTGTATCCGCTAATGCCTGACAAAATGACGGTCAATCGCGACCAAAACAAAGAGATTTACTACCTCTACACGGTAGATTCCGGACCACAAGTTAGGCTTTCTAAGGCAGAAGTTCTTCATATTCCTGGGCTTGGATTTGATGGTTTGGTAGGATATTCGCCTATTGCCATGGCTAAGAATGCGATTGGAATGGCGATAGCTTGTGAGGAGTATGGAGCTAAGTTCTTTGCGAATGGTGCTAATCCCGGTGGTGTCCTTGAACATCCAGGAACATTGAAAGATCCAGTCCGCATCCGTGAAAGTTGGAACGCAACCTTTGGAGGGTCATCCAATGCCAGTAAAGTAGCCGTTCTCGAAGAAGGGATGAAGTACAGCCCCATATCGATTTCACCAGAACAAGCGCAGTTCCTAGAAACTAGGAAATTTCAAATTAACGAGATAGCTCGAATTTTCAGAGTGCCACCACACATGGTTGGTGACCTTGAGAAGTCGAGCTTTTCAAATATCGAGCAACAGTCACTAGAATTTGTGAAGTACACCCTCGACCCTTGGGTGATGCGGTGGGAACAGGCTATGACCAAAGCCCTCCTCTCATTGGACGAGAAAAAGGACTACTTCATCAAGTTCAATGTGGACGGACTTCTTCGTGGTGATTATCAGTCACGCATGAACGGTTATGCGACAGGACGTCAAAACGGGTGGATGTCAGCTAACGATATTCGAGAACTTGAAAACCTCGACCGTATTCCTGAAGAGGAAGGTGGGGACTTGTATCTCGTGAACGGCAATATGCTACCGCTCAAAGATGCTGGAGCATTTGCCACAAAAACTAACGAACAGGAGGAAGAAAGCCAAGATGAAGAAGTTTTGGAAGTGGGTGAATCAGACACCGAAAAATCTGACGACACCCGAAACGCAGGAGAACCAAGAGCCAAGCCAAATCTCCGACCGAACCCTTTACCTCAACGGACAAATCGCTGAGGTTAGTTGGTTTGATGATGACATCACACCACAACTATTCAAAGATGAACTGATGAGTGGCGAAGGAAATATCACAGTCTGGATTAATAGTCCAGGTGGCGATTGTGTGGCGGCAGCTCAGATTTACAACATGCTGAAAGAATACTCGGGTGACGTGACGATTAAGATTGACGGACTTGCGGCTTCGGCAGCATCAGTAATTGCAATGGCAGGCGACAAAGTGGTAATGAGCCCCGTTGCCATGATGATGATTCACAATCCGTCCACGGTTGCGTTTGGTGACCGAGTGGATATGCAGAAGGCAATGGCTATGCTTGATGAAGTGAAAGAAAGTATCATCAATGCTTATGAAATTAAGACCGGCATGAGTCGAACGAAACTTGCGCACATGATGGATGCTGAAACGTGGATGGATGCGAGGTCAGCGGTTGATTTAGGTTTTGCCGATGATGTTGACGGTAAGGTTGACGAAGACCTACCTAAGATGACTTTCTCGGAAACCACGGTGATGAATTCACTCATGGATAAAATCGCCAAGCGCTGTCGCATTAAGCCAGCTGAACCAAAAGAAGAAACAAAACCAACAAATACTGTCAAAGCCGATTCTCTTGAGGAACGGCTATTTTTAATGAAAACATGGAGGGATTAACCTATGAACCAAATTCAAGAATTGATGGAAAAACGTAAACTCGCTTGGGAAGGTGCGAAAGCCTTCGTTGAAGCGAAGAAAGACAAAGACGGTTTGATGTCTGATGAGGATGCCAAGACTTACTCTGACATGGAGAAAAAAGTCGCTAACTTTACCAAAGAAATCGAGCGTATGCAGTCTATGGAAAACATGGAACGTGAAATGGCAAAACCTATGTCTGAGCCTTTGACCTCGCAACCCATGCAAGCTGAAAATAATAACGACAAACCCAAGAAGACAGGTCGTGCCTCAAACGAGTACAAAGAAGGCGTCCTTCAAGCCCTTCGGTCAAACTTCCGCCAAGTCTCAAACGTCCTTCAAGAAGGAGTTGATGCTGCCGGTGGTTATCTTGTTCCAGAGGAATACGACAAACGCTTGATTGATGGATTAACTTCTGAAAACATCATGCGCTCCCTTGGAACAACCATTACGACCAGTGGTGAGCACAAAATCAATATTGCAGGTAACAAACCCGCAGCTTCATGGATTGAAGAAGGTGGGGAGTTGAGCTTTGGGGACGCAACCTTCGACCAAATCTTACTTGATGCTCACAAACTTCATGTGGCGATTAAGATTACTGATGAGTTGCTTTACGACAATGCCTTCAACCTCGAAAGCTACATCATTGACCAATTTACTAAAGCCCTATCCAATGCCGAAGAAGATGCCTTCTTGAATGGTGACGGTGTGGGCAAACCACTTGGAATCTTTGCTGAAACTGGTGGCGGTCAAGTTGCGGTGACAACCAACACGCAAAGCTCTATTACGGGTGATGAATTAATCAACCTCGTTTACGCTTTGAAACGTCCATACCGCAAAAATGCGAAGTTCATCATGAACGACCAGACGATTGCTTTACTCCGCAAACTCAAAGACAACAATGGTGCCTACTTGTGGCAACCAGCAGTCCAAGCAGGTGAACCTGATCGCCTTTATGGTTATCCGGTTTACACGTCTGAGTATGTGCCAACGGTGGCTGCCGGCAAACCTGTCATTGCCTTTGGTGATTTCAGCTACTACAATATTGGCGACCGTGGCGTGCGTTCATTCGACCAACTTCGTGAACTTTTCGCAGGTAACGGCATGGTCGGTTTCCTTGCCAAAGAACGTGTGGACGGGAAACTTGTCTTACCTGAAGCGGTTCAAATCTTGAAGATGAAAGCATCCGCTGCTGCATCTTAAGGAGCAAGCCTATGAGCGATTTACTTGAGAAGGTAAAAGCGAATCTCATACTCGAGCATAGTGAAGATGATGAGCTGTTGGAACGATTGATTCTGACGGCTCTTTCCTATGCCGAAAGCTACCAACACCTTACAGAAGGCTATTATTCGGAAAATGAAATCCCCGCCACGACTGAACAAGCAATTATCATGCTTGCCAGTCATTTTTATGAAAGTCGTGACGGCTCAACAGCAGGTTTCTTTTCTGATAATGTCAATGCCAGTAGTCAAGTCTGGAATACAGTCAATCTGTTACTCCGACTAGATAGGCGGTGGCAAGTATGAGTTTTGGAAAAATGAATCAACGGATACAGATTGTAAAGACGACCAATCGAAAAGATAGTGCGGGCTTTGTGAGCAAACAAGATGAGGTTCTGGCAAGTGTTCGAGCCTACAAGGAAGAAAAGAACGCCACCGAGAAGTGGTTAAACCTATCCACATTTAGTTCAGCAACCTGTCTATTTCGTCTGAGGGTGATTCCAAATCTCACGGTCACAACTGAAATGGTGATTCTCTCTGACAACGATAGGTATCAAATCATCTCCGTTGAAAACGTTCGAAACCGAAGGATGTATCTCGAAGTTCTGACCACGAAAGTTGAGGTGAGTGCGGATGGCTAAAGCGATGATGAAGATGCCCGAGGACTTCTTGACGAAGGTTTCAAAACTGGAAAGCAAGACAGATGAAATTTTGCCACGAGTGTTAGAGAGTGGGGCTGAGGTGGTGGAAGCGAAAGTGCGAACCAACCTCTCAGCCGTTGTTGGTGCAAATACCAAGGTTGAAAGTCGGTCAACTGGTGAGATTGAACAAGCACTCGGCACAACACAAGCTCGTCAGGATAAAGACGGGAATTGGAATATCAAGGTAGGATTTGATGAACCACGGTCTGATGGTGATTCTAATGCCAAGATTGCCAATATCCTCGAATACGGTCGTCATGGTCAAACACCAAAACCATTCTTGAAACCTGCTAAGTCGCAATCAAGGAAAGCTTGTATTGAGACGATGAAGGAAAAATTGGAAAGTGAGGTGGAGGGAATTTGACCATACTGGAGGAATTAACGGGTCTTTTGACACAACTTGATATTCCAAGTGAAACGGGAGCATTTAGTGATTCAGATCCCGATACTTATGTGGTACTCACACCACTCACTGACCGATTTGAGATATTTGGAGACAATTATCCTCTGATTGATGTGAACGAGGTTCGGATTTCATTGTTCTCAAAAGTCAACTATCTGGAATTACAAAAACAAATCACTCAAGTACTGCTGCAAGCTGATTTCACGATTACGGATCGATTGTTTGTAGGCTTTGAGAAAGAAACGAAATATTTTCATGTGGCGATAGATGTCGCCAAACATTACGAAATGGAGGGATAAGATGGCTACGATAGGTTTAGATAAACTCTACTTCGCACCAATTACCGAAGCCCCAACAACTGGGGAAGAAACATACGGCACGCCAACCATGCTTGCCAAGGCAATCTCTGCTGAACTTTCAGTTGAGTTAGCAGAGGCGACTTTGTTTGCGGACGATGGTGCATCAGAAGTGGTAAAAGAATTTAAGAATGGGAAACTCACGCTTGGCGTGGATGATATTGGCCGAAGTGTGGCTGCGGTGCTTGTGGGAGCAACTGTTGACCAAAACGGTGTCTTGATTTCAACGACTGAGGACGGAGGCACACCAGTTGCGATTGGTTTCCGTGCTCGTAAATCAAATGGGAAATACAAATACCTATGGCTTTACCGAGTGAAGTTTGCTGTACCAAGCACAAGTTTGGCAACTAAGGGTGACGACATTACTTTCTCAACCCCAACGATTGAAGGTACGGTGATGCGTAGAAACAAACTTGATGGGCAAGGCAAGCATCCGTGGAAAGCAGAAGTGGACGAAAATGATACGGGTGTTGATGCTGCAACCATCAGTGGGTGGTACGCAAGTGTCTATGAACCAGAATTTACGGAGGCTTAGAATATCATGACAGAAGAACGAAGTGCCAAGATAACGCTTGGCGGAGATGAGTATGAACTCATTTTGACCACCAAAGCAACGAAGGAAATCGCCAGTCACTATGGTGGATTAGAAAACTTGGGCGAAAAACTCCTCAAGTCCGAAAACTTTGAACTTGCCCTGGATGAAATCATCTGGCTGATTACACTTTTAGCTAATCAGTCCATCAAGATTCATAACTTGAAGAACAAGGACGACAAGAAAGAAGAACTCACGACTGAGTATGTTGAGCTATTAACTTCTCCGCTTGAGTTGGCGGAATACAAGTCAGCGATTACGGAGGCAATGTTCAAAGGCACAGCTCGCAACATTGAAAGTGAGATTGAAACAAAAAACAAAGCAGGCGAGTAAGTGATATTGAAACATTTACTCGCCTTTATTACTACGGAACAGTTCAAATGGGTATGACACCAGATGATTTCTGGTTCTGCCCACTTGGATTGTTTTTAGATTTGTGGGAATGCCATAAGCAATTCACTGGCATCAGCAAGCCTAAAATTGAGATGTTCATTGATGATATTATTCCCGCGGGAATTTAGATTGAAACAAAGTGATATCTGGGAGGAAAAGAGGTATCATTTACTCAAAGAGAGGAAGGATTAGTATGAACATTCGACTTGCAACGCTTGAAGATGCTGAAGAGATACAAAAGGTTAATACTGAAGAATTGCATTATGATTATCCGCTTGGAAAAACCAAGGAAATGTTGGAGTTAATCTTGTCACTAGACTGGCAAGTGATTTATGTTGCTGAGATAGACGGGGAGTTTGCTGGCTATGTGCAGGCAAACAAATATTTGGGAACTTTTGGTGATTTGCTTGTGAATATCATGGGACTTGCCGTTTCAATAAAATTTCAAGGTCATGGTGTTGGAAAAGCACTCATGATAGCTGCAGAAGCATGGGCAAAAGAAATTGGTGCAGAAGGTGTACGCCTCAATTCGGGAGAAGAACGACCCGAGGCACATGCATTTTACGAAAAGATTGGCTATGAAAAAGTTAAATTTCAAGCAAAATTCCAAAAAGTGTTTTAACGATAATTCAATCATAAAGAATTAGGCATTTAGCAACCGGGCTAAGTGCTTTTTTCGCGCCTAAAAATCTGAGAGGAGGTGAGATTTCATGGCAGATAACTTTGGATTAAAGATTGGTGTTGAAGGTGAAAAAGAGTTCAAAAATTCCCTTCGTGAAATCAACCAATCCTTCAAGGTGCTAGGTTCAGAGATGAAACTAGTATCGTCTGAGTTTGATAAGAACGACAAAAGCATTCAGGCGGTTTCTGCCAGGAATGCCGTCCTCAATAAGTCGATTGATGCTCAGAAAGAGAAAATTACCACACTTGAAAGTGCGCTTCAAAACGCATCAGACAGCTTTGGAGAAAATGACAAGCGAACACAAAACTGGGCAATTCAGCTCAACAATGCCAAGGCTCAGCTGAACGGCATGGAGCGAGAACTTGCCACCAACGAGAAGGCACTTGACTCAATGGGGCAAGAAGAAGTCGATGTCACCAAAGAAACGGATAACCTTGGCAATGAACTCGAGGATACGGGTGATGAGGCAGAAAAGTCTGGTGGCAAATTCGAGAAGTTCGGTGGTGTCCTTAAAGGCATTGGCACAGCAATGGGAGCAGTGGCTCTTGCTGCGGGTGCTGCCGCAATTGAATTAGGCAAACAAGTGGTATCAGCTTATGCTGACTATGAACAATTGGTCGGTGGGGTTGATACCCTTTTTGGTGATGCGTCAAAGACGGTTCAGAAGTCAGCGGATAATGCCTTCAAAACGGCAGGGATGTCCGCTAATGAATACATGGAAACAGTCACAGGTTTCTCTGCAAGCTTGATCCAGTCGCTAAATGGTGATACGGCAAAGGCAGCGGGTGTAGCGGACCAAGCCATCACCGACATGAGTGATAATGCCAACAAGATGGGCTCCAATATGTCCGACATTCAGAATGCTTATCAGGGGTTTGCCAAGCAGAATTATACGATGCTAGATAACCTGAAATTAGGGTATGGCGGGACGAAAGGCGAGATGGAACGTTTACTTGCTGATGCTGAGAAAATCACGGGCAAGAAATATGACCTGTCTAACTTCGCTGATGTGACAGAAGCCATTCACGCCATTCAAACCGAAATGGGCATCACAGGAACGACCGCCAAGGAAGCAACTGAAACCATCAGTGGTTCAATTGACGGAATGCAGTCAGCGATTTCAAACTTGATGGCTGGACTCGGAAATGCTAATGCAGATATTGGCTCGCTGATTGGAAATGTGGTTGAGTCTTTTCAAAATGTCCTCAAGAACATCATTCCCGTGATTGAAAATATCGTGTCCGCCTTACCCGCTGTAATTGATGCGGTCATTGGGGCAATTGGACTCTTGTTGCCAACCTTACTTGAGGCAGTGACTTCCTTGTTCTCACAGGTCTTGCAGACGATTTTGGGCTTATTACCGACACTTATTCCTGTGATGGTTCAAGCAGTCCTCACGATCGTTCAGACCTTGATTGAGAATCTACCTCTCCTCATCAATGCTGCCTTTCAACTTGTGACAACCCTGATTCATGGTATCGGTGAGGCGTTGCCTGAACTGATTCCGATTACTATTCAGGCAATTATCACGATTGTGAATGGGCTGATTCAGAACTTACCATTGCTTTTGGGTGCTGCCCTACAACTCATCATGGGACTGGCTCAAGGATTGATTACTGCACTACCTATATTGATTGGTGCGTTACCTCAGATTATTACAGGTATCGTGAACTTCATTATCAGTTCCATTCCAGTCATTATTCAGACAGGGATTCAGCTGTTGACCTCGTTGGTATCGGCATTGCCTGACATTATTACAGCGATTGTGTCAGCTATCCCAGCGATTATCCAAAACATCATCAATGCGGTGATTGGCGCTATTCCTCAGTTGATTGATGCAGGTATTCAACTCTTGGTTGCTTTGATTGGTGCTTTGCCACAAATCATCACGACTATTGCGAATGCCCTACCTCAGATAATCAATGCCATCACGGGGACATTGGTTGGAAACATCGACAAGATTATCCTTGCAGGTGTGAAGTTGCTGGTGGCTTTAGTTCAGAACCTGCCAGCCATTATTTCTGCGGTCGTCAAAGCCGTCCCTCAAATTATCACGGGACTTGTGAATGCCTTTGGAGAATATATCTCGACAATGGGTAACATTGGTCTCAACCTCATCAAAGGTTTGTGGAATGGTATCGCTGATGCCGCAGGGTGGTTGAGAAACAAAATCTCAGGCTTCTTCGGTGGTGTGGTGGACAGTATCAAGGACTTCTTTGGCATTCACTCACCATCAACCTTGTTCCGAGATGAAATTGGGAAGAATATGGCTTTGGGGATTGGCGTTGGTTTCGATAAGGAAATGACGGGTGTGGCGAAAACCATGCAAGATGCCATTCCAACCAAGTTAGATATGCCGAACTTCGATATTGATACAGGTATTCATACCGCTATCGACAGCACTTTTTCAATGCTTGATTTAGGAGCCAAAGTGGATGCACTTACAAATATCACGACTGAAATGTTCCCGGCACTGCTTAAAGCGATGGACATCAAGATTACGCTTGATGATGGGACATTGGTTGGACGGCTTGCACCTGAAATAGATAAGAGCTTAGCTGTTTTGAGACGTAGGAATTATGCTTACTGATTAAGGAGTAAAAGCGCAGTTTTGATTTTTGATGTATAATTTACATACACGAAATTGTAAACCGAGGAGAATTATTATGGGTAATATTATTGATGATGTGATGGGGCATATTACTCCAATTGACAAAAAAGAAGTTGATGAATTTAAGTTGCTCGTATCAGAGGAGGCATTTCTGACAGAAAATCGTGACAAAATTACTTTTTCAGAAGGATTCCCACCCGAATTAGCAGGAGCAATTAGCGGATTGGGCGCTGGAGCAGTTGGCATCGGAGTGGTATTTGCTGCTTTTGCCGGAATGAGTGGTGCTGAGATTATGGCTGCACTTGCAGGATTTGGTGTTGCTGGAGCCGTTGGGGGTATCGTTAGTGTAGCTGCGGTGGTAGCAGCACCCGTTGCACTGATAGGAGGCGGAGTGTATCATATCGCTAACCAAAACAAACTGGGGCGTGAGCTTGAGCGTTTGTTCAAAGAGTCAATTAAATTCGAAGAACAACTTGCAGGTGACGATAGAGAAAACGTGAAGGGCTTGATTATAGCTACCAAAGAATATCGTTCAAAACTTGCCAATAAGCATCATGACTTAAAGAAACTTCTCTAAAATATATCGAGATAATCTAAAGATCGCATGAGCGGTCTTTTTTCATGTTCAGAAGGAGGTGGTAGTTTGAACGCGTTTATTCTAGACGGAACGGTTAATTCACGGACTGACCTTGGACTCCGTATCACGCAAGTTCCATTCATTCCGACAAGTGAACGAGTGATTGAGAATATCGAGGTGGATGGACGAGAGGGAAATTTGACTTTGCTCAAAGGTTGGAAGGATATGACGTTTAGTCTGAAAGCCGTTATCTGGGCAAAGGATGTGTGGACGGTCTGGCGAACCCTCTCTCCTCAAATCCTAAATGCCAAGACCATCAGCTTTTCCAATGATCCGTCAGTCTTTTATAAAATGAAAACCGTCCAAGCTAGTGGTTTAACTCAGGTTCTATCTACCATGTGGGAGTTTGAACTCGAGATAACGTGCTTGCCATTTCGCTATAAGTCGGGCGTTCCACTTATCAACCGAACCTCATCAGGAACGGTGACAAATAGTGGAAATGTCTACTCATTGCCGCGAATTAAAGTATTCGGCAGTGGGACGAGGACACTCACTATTAATGGCAAGCCAATCGTCCTCAACTTGCAGTCAGAGTATCTGATTATTGATAGCGAGTTGAAGGAATGCTTTTATGGCGATGTGGCTGCGAATAACTTGATGACAGGTGATTTCCCTGAGTTTCGAGTTGGCTCTAATACCGTTACGCTTGGTACAGGCATTACCAAAATAGAAATTGAACCGAGGTGGCGCTATCTATGATGATTTTATATGAGAAAACTGAATCAAATTTCAATCACAATGGTCTCGCTGTCCTTGATGATACTATCGTAAGCCCGGTTGTTTCCGAACAACTCAATGGGCTTTTTTCTTTGGAGTTTGATTATCCCATTCACGCTAAGACAAGCGACAAACTGCGACCTGAGATGATTGTGAAATGCCCAGTGCCTGAACTTGAAGACCAGCTCTTTCGGATTGTTGAGCGTGATGATTCCCTTGGTGGTCTTTTGCATATTGTGGCACACCATATTTTCTACGACTTGGCGAAGAACCTGATTGAAGATACTTATATCGTCAATAAGAACGGCAGTGGAGCATTAACACAACTCCTTGGTGCAACGGCTGTCGGGCACTCATTTACTGGAACATCCAATATCTCAACCGTCAACAATGCCCGCTTGGTGCGACTAAACCCTGTGGAGGTCTTGCTTGATATCGATTTGGATAATGGCTATCAGGCTCGATATGGTGGCGAGGTTGTGCGGGATAACTTTTCCATCTCCATGCTTAGCCACCGCGGCAGTGACAATGGGGTGCAGATCCGAGACAAGAAGAACCTCACAGGTTATAAGGCTGATTTGGACTATTCGTCTATCGTTACTCGTATTATGCCAGAGGGCTATGACGGCTTGTTCTTGCCTGAAAAATATGTCGATAGCCCTCTCATCAATAATTACGTTAGTCCTAAAATCAAAGTCATCAAGTATGACGGTGTCAAAGTTGGAGATGAAGAAGGTGAATTTGCGACTAAAGAGTTAGCCTATGCGGAACTCCGGCGACTTGCAGCACTGGAATTTACGGTATCTCACATTGACTTACCGACTGCGACCTATGATGTGGAGTTTGCCCCACTTGAACGAACTGAGGAATACAAAGAATTCTTTAGCCTTGAAACGATTTATCTTGGGGATACGGTTTCAGTCATTCACGCAGAGGACGGCTTTAATGTGACGGCTCGAATGGTTGAGTACAAGTATGATCCACTCTTGAAGGCTTTCATTTCCATCACACTTGGCAACGTCATGCCTAAGTTCACAGATGTGGCAAAGGACATCAAGAATGTAGATACCAAGGTAGAACAAGCCAAAGATGATGCGAACTATGCCTTGACGGCAGCCAACGGTAAGAATACCAACTTCTATGGTCCGGATATACCTGCCAACCCTAAGGAAGGTGATGTTTGGTACAAGGGAAATGGTGACAAGTTAGAGATGTGGGTTTATGAAACTCGTGATGGTGTGACTCAGTGGTATGCCCTAGCCAATGACCTGACAGCTGAAGAAGTGAAACAAGCAGTAGCTCAGGCTCAAGAGGAATCGGCTGATGCATTGGAGAAGGCTAACAACGCCTTTGATGAGGCAATGACCGCTTTGGAAAATGCTAATAAAGCCAACTCTACCGCAAACACTGCTAGCCAAGTAGCGGACTCAGCTTTCAAAAGGTCTGTCAAATCATCAGCTGTGAGTTATGCAGTCGGCACAAGTGGCACGATAGCACCAACATCAGGATGGCAAAGCACAGTGCCATCTCCCTCCTCAACTCAGTATCTTTGGACGAGAACAGTGTTTACACTTCAAGATAACTCTACGACCACTTCCTATTCGGTTTCCAAACAAGGGGTCAAAGGGGATAAAGGAGATAAAGGTGACACAGGGGCAACGGGTAGTCCAGGAGCGAATGGTGCTCCCGGTCAGAACGCACCAACCATTACCTCGGTTCGTGAGCAATTTTACCTGTCAACCTCAAGTACCAGTCAAATAGGAGGAGCTTGGTCAAACACCATTCCGACTTGGTCGAGTGGCAAGTATTACTGGACGAGAGTGGTGACAACTTATTCGGATAGTACGACAACGACTTCAACGGCAGTTCTCGACCAAGGCTTGAACCAATCATTGGTAACAGCACTTGAAGCGAAATCAGCAACTGAAACTCTGACCACTACCGTAAATCAGCATGCCACAAAAATTGAAATGGCTGCGACGAACATTATCAACCTCCAAGGACGGATGACGACAGCTGAGTCGACACTTACCGTTCAGGCAGGTCAGATAGCTGCTAAAGCGAGCCAAACTTCGGTAGATTCGCTAACTGGCAGAATCTCGAGTGCTGAGGCAAGCCTGACGGTTCAAGCAGGACAGATTGCGAGCAAGGCAAGTCAAAGCTCCGTGGATAGCTTAACGGGTCGAGTAATCTCGGCTGAAACCCTTATCCAACAAACGTCAAACACCATGCTGTTGAAAGTCTCTGAACTACAAGACGAAATCGGTGTGCCTTTCAAAGTGAAGAACTGGGAACAAGGTTCTCTAAGCACGGCTGATGGTTCGGAGATTTCTGCGACCAACTATATCCGCTCTGAGTATATTGATGTGGTAGAAGGGGACAAGCTCATCGGGCAAAGACGTGATGGGTCATCCTTAACGGTTTACTACCATTACTATGGTTTCACCCTGCCTTATGTGGACTATGTACCAGCTGCGAAACAATACGTGGAAAAGTTGGCGGTTGGGACTTATGACAATGCCACAATCGTTGATTATCTCAACTCAAAGGCAGTTGAAACTTTATCCATCACGGGTTCAGTCACTTCCAATCCTTATGCCTCGGCTGAGGACTATCTGGTGATTTACAAGCTACCAATGGGTGGACGAGCACTGCCCAACATCATCACTTGGAATGGTCGAAAAGACACGTCTGATAACATCGTCTTGCTTTATGCGGGCGGAACGTGGCAACAAATCGACACGGTCACGAACTCAAGTAATGCCATTCATACGTGGAATATCACTCCTGAACAAATATCGGGAATGCTTGGTGACTATGTTTATATTGCTTTCTTCTCAATCAAAAACGGCTCGTATGCGGGGATTTACAATGCGACCACGAGCCCATTTACATTGAACCCAATGGACGAATCCGCTTATACGCAGATTTCCTATCAGAGTTCATCTGGCGTAGTAACTGTGCCAAGTAACGTTCTGAAACTCAGAGTTCGGGTGAATACGACCATTAAGCCTGATGAGTATGACGGCAATGTTTTCTCAGCAACTGCCCGAGAGGACTATTCGAAAGCCAATACTGTCTATTCTGCCATTATGATGCAAAAGGAAATTATCAACCTTCGAGTCGGGAAAGGTGACGTGATTAACCAAATCAATATCTCGCCTGAAAGTATTTTGATTTCTGGTAATAAAGTCCATATCACAGGTCAAACAACCATTGATAGTGGGGTGATTACTTCGGCGATGATTGGTAGTGCAGCCATTACCACTGCAAAGATTGCGGATGCCGCCATCACGAGTGCCAAGATTGCCAGTCTTGATGCAGGGAAGATTACGACAGGTACACTTTCTGCTAGTCGCATTGCCGCAAGTTCTATCACGGCAGACAAGCTCGCAGCAAATATCCTCACAGCAATTACGGCAAGTAGCTCGATTCGAATTACAGGCACGACTATTGGCTATTATTCTGGTAGCACGCTTGTGACCGAAATCAACTCTCAAGGGATGACCATTAGACGTGGTGGCACAACGGTTGGGACGATTGGTGCGAATAACATCAGTGGGCATACCGATTGGCGTGGTTTAGTGTTTGACCTTGAGTACGGGACGGAGTACATGACATGGGCACATAAGGACAGTTCATCCGCTAGCTCTTATACCACTAAATTTAGTTGGTTTTCAAGAACTTTACAGTCTGGTATGGAAAAAGGATTTCATTTTGATGATGATATTTATTTACCAAGTACACTCCGAGTGGGAACACAACATCAGATTTCTGTTGGTGGGATTACTTTCAGTAGCTCACTTTATACCAAAATTGGTTCAAGTACTGGTAGTGCAGGGATTGCCTTTAACGGTTCAAACTTAATGCTTGGTGACGATGGCCAGTGGGTGGACTTTGGTGTCATTCGAGAAATCTGTAAAAAGCTTGCCGGACGAACCATCGCTTTGCCAACTGGCTTTAGTAGTAATGGGACTGCAAGTGGGTGGTACAATCCTGAAAGCTTTAACTCAATGACCACGTACAGTTAGGAGGCAGAAATGGAAGAAGTAAAAGATATTGAAACAACAGCAGAAATTCATGAACCAGAAAAGCCAATCGATAATCAAACAGATATGATGGATTTACTAGTGATGGTTGTCGATGACCTTTGTGTTCAAGTAGGTGATTTGAAAGAGAGGATAGACAATGCTCAAGATTAGAAATGAAGATTTGGTGGACGTGATGAACTTCTTAAAAGGTTTCGAATTGCCACCAAAGATTAGTCGAGTACGAACAAAGCTTGCAAAATTAATCCAAGTAAAAATCGATGAACTCTATCAGGATGAAGTAGATTTACTTCAAAAATATGGGAAGAAGGATGAAAGCGGAAATCTCGTTCAACACGAAGGAACATTTTCACTCGTCCCAGAAACAGCAACTGAATATCACAAAGAAAAGGCAGACTTGCTCTATGAAGAAACCCACATTAACGTGGATGAACTTCAAGACAAGCTGCCTTTATTGGTTGCTGGATTTGAAAATAGTGAAGTCGCCATTTCAGGGAAAGATGCTGAGATGTTTGATTTAATTTTAGAACAATTGGAGGACATGTAAATGAAAGAAGCATGGAATTGGATTCAGCTCGCTATCGCTAGTGGCGGTGGCGTAGTTGGATGGTATGTAGGAGGAATTGACGGGTTGATTTATACACTTTTGACTTTTGTGGTAGTGGACTATGTAACCGGGCTACTTCGTGCAATCAATGAAAAACAACTATCTAGTCGAATCGGGGCAAAAGGGATCACCAAGAAAGTGTTTATCTTTTTACTGGTAGGGATTGCTCATATGCTTGATGTGGAAGTTATCAAGGGTGGCAATGTGCTGCGTGATGCTGTGATTTTCTTCTACATTTCAAATGAAGGTATTTCACTTTTGGAAAACGCAGTAGCGATTGGAATGCCTGTACCTGAAAAATTAAAAGAAATCCTACAACAGCTACACGATAAGAAGGGAGAACAAGAAAATGGGAATTAGTTCACTAGCAACCAAATATGGATTTCAAAGTTTCAGCCATTACTCAAACGGACGTAGTGGCGCAAAGGTTGATAAGATCGTTATTCATCACATGGCAACCACCAATTATGATATTGTGCCTGAAATTTGGAAAACACGTGAGGCAAGCGCTCACTATGGCATTGGCAAGAATGGTGAAATTCGTGCATACGTGGACGAGCAGAACACTGCTTGGCATGCCGGCAATTGGAACGCCAATATTTCAAGTATCGGGATTGAACATTGTAATAGTACGGGTTCACTTAATTGGGGGATTAATCAAGCAACCATTGATGCCAGTGCTAAGCTTTGTGCGGATATTGCCAAACGATATGGTTTAGGGAAACTTGTGGTCAACAAGAATATCTTCCCACATTCCTATTTCTCAGCAACATCATGTCCGGGGCAGCTGCTTGGTAAACTACAGGAAATTGCAGACAAAGCAAATGCAATAAATAATGGCGGAGGTTCATCAACACCAAGTACACCAACAAGTGACTTATATCGTGTTCGCAAATCATGGGCTGATGCCAAATCACAAGTTGGTGCGTATAAAGATTTGAACAATGCTAAGCGAACAGCAGATAGTCATTCTGGTTATAAAGTCTATGATCCGAACGGCAATCAAGTGTATCCAACGAGTTCATCAACATCAAACGTGAAAACTTTAGTGGTTCAAGTAAATGGATTGAATGTTCGTAATAAACCAAGCCTTAGTGGCACAGTTGTTGGATCGTACAATAAAGGAGCAACATGGACTCTCCCTAAAACAGAAAAACAAACTATAGCTGATGGTTGGGTCTGGGCACGTTGCCCGATTGGTTATTGTGCTGTTGGAAAGAATACTGGTAAGACCGAACCAGATGATTATATATTAATTTCATAGAAACAAATTTTAAGCCTACGAGAGTGATTAGTTTCATTCTTGTAGGCTTTTTTTTGATGCTTAGGGTTTACTTTCAGGATTTTGGTTCGCCTGTAACTCATAAAGGATAAATGGATTTTCAAGGAGTTGACTTTTTCGTCATGTATTAGGCGAAGGGGTGTACTTTCTTAAAAATCCTTTGCCTTAGATTTAGGAGGCGAAAAGCGATGGAAGATAAAACAAAAGAACAACTTAGCATCAATTATTCCAATGAGGCAGCATACTACATTTCTCAACAAATCCTTCTGAGCTTGCTTGTAGAAGGCAAAATCACCGAGGAAGAATATACAAAAATTGAACAGAAAAACAGGGAAACTTTCAAACCATTTTTATCTCGGATAATGGCGTGAATCGTTGATATAACGGCACTTTAGAGCTAATATGTCACCTAATAGAAAGGCGGTGAGTTGATGAAAACGATACACAAATTAGAACGACCAAAGTTGCCAGAGACTCCTAAATTAAAGGTGGCAGCCTATGCTCGTGTATCAACAGCGAGTGATGAACAATTATCGAGCTTAAAAACTCAGATTACTCATTACGAGAACTACATTCAGAAAAACGATCAATGGGAGTACGTTGGTGTCTATTACGATGAGGGGATATCCGGAACAAAAACGGATAAACGCGATGGTTTGCATCGTCTAATCAATGATGCGGAACATGGAAAAATAGATTTGATACTTACGAAATCTATTTCTAGGTTTTCACGAAATACGGTTGATTGCTTGAATTTGGTTCGTAAATTAACTGAAATCGGTGTCACTATGATTTTTGAGAAAGAAAACATCAATACCAGTGATATGGAAAGCGAATTATTACTTTCAATTCTATCGAGTTTAGCTGAAAGCGAATCTTACTCACATTCAGAGAACATGAAGTGGGCAAATCGCAAACGTATGGCAAAAGGAAACTATAAAGGTGTTCCACCATATGGCTATTGTCGAAAAGGGATTGATTTTCACTTAGTCCCTGATGAAGCAAAAGTGGTAGAGCAAATCTTTCAATGGACACTCAATGGGCTTTCAATGCATCAAATTGCATCGAAAATGAATGTGGCAAATATTACAACTAAAAGAGGAGTTAAGTGGCAGGCATCGGGAGTGAGCATTATTTTACATAATATTGTTTATACAGGAACGATGATTTTTCAACGTTACTTTAACGATGAGCAGTTTAAGAAACGAAAAAATAATGGTGAGCTTCCAATGTATCGTATTGATAACAATCATCCTGCTATTGTATCGATGGAAGAATATGAACGAGTACAAGAAATTATTCGAATCAGGGCAACTTCAAAAGGAAATACGAAAGATGGTAAAAACACGAATCGTTATGCCTTTTCAAAGAAGGTGCTTTGCGACAAGTGTGGGAATACTTACAAACGAATTCAAACATATTGGAAAGGGAACACTAGGAAAGTTCAATGGGGCTGTAAGGGGCATTTGAAAGATAAAAACTCTTGCGATGCCCTTCCCATTACGGATGAAAAGTTAAAAATTGCCTATCTCACGATGTTAAATAAGTTGATATTTGCCCATAAAGTAGTGTTAGAGCCATTGCTTAAACAACAGTCTAACGCTGCCGAATTAGAACGAGCATTGGATGAGATGTCTAACAAAGCATCAGAAATTGATGAAAAGTTGGAAGTGTTGGCAAGTCTAAATGCATCTGGAATTGTATCAACAAAAACGTCATTTGAAGAGCAAAATAAACTTCAATTGGAATTGAAAAATCTTCAAGAGGAGCAACAAAAGATAATCAATTCAGCTAATGGAAAGTCTACACAGAGAATTGAATTAGAAGAACTCTATCGATTTACGAAACGAAGTAATATGCTGACGGAATGGGAAGAATTATTGTTCTCAAGGTTTGCAGATCAAGTCATTGTTTACAACCGACAAGAAGTAGGCTTTAAGTTAAAATGCGGGTTGATTTTGAAAGAGAGGTTACCAGAATGAATAATACGATGCCATACGGCTATACCATAAAGAATGGGGCAATAATTGCAGATGAGTTACGGTCAAATCAAGTACAAGATTTCTTTAGATTGTATCTTGATGGTCTTGGTCTGAAAGAAGCAGGAAAACAATCTGGTATCAACAAACAACACTCAGTAATGAAACACATTTTGATGAATGAAATTTACGTAGGTACAGAAATTTACCCACAAATTATTGATGACGATACATTTCACCAAGCTCATCTGGAACAGGAGAAACGTGGGAAACACCTTAGAAAACCACAAAAAGAAAAACCTGTTGAAAGAAAAGAGATACCTATCCAGTTTGAAATAGGTGCGGTAATTGAAATATATTCTGACCCATTCAAACAGGCTCAATATGCATATTCAAAAATTAAGGAGGCAAAATGAAATGACTGGAAAGCAAGTCACCGTCATCCCAATGAAACCAAAGAAATTGGTGGCGGATAATACTGAAGAAAAACCAAAATTAAAGGTTGCAGCCTATTGTCGAGTTTCAACTGAGATGGAAGAACAGGCAAGTTCCTATGAGGCGCAAGTCCAACACTACACGGATTACATTCAGAAAAATCCTGATTGGGAGCTTGCGGGGATATTTGCAGATGAAGGGATTTCCGGGACAGATACGAAAAAACGTGCCGAGTTCAACCGAATGATTGATGCTTGTAAGAACGGTGAGGTCGAATACATCATTACCAAGTCGATTTCACGTTTTGCCAGAAATACAGTAGATTGTCTGCAATACATTAGGCAACTAAAGGAATTAAAGATTGCAGTGTTCTTTGAAAAAGAAAATATCAATACGATGGATGCCAAGGGGGAAGTGTTGCTAACGATTATGGCAAGTCTGGCACAGCAAGAAAGTCAATCCCTGAGTCAGAATACCAAGATGGGCGTGCAATATCGCTTTCAACAAGGACAGCTTAGAATCAACCATAATCATTTTCTCGGTTACACCAAAGATGAGGATGGGAACTTGGTGGTTGAGCCTAATGAAGCAGAAGTCATTAAACGCATTTTCCGAGAATACCTTGAAGGGAGTTCCTTGCAGGAGATTGCGAAAGGATTGATGGATGACGGTATCTTAACGGGTGGAAAAAGAAAATTATGGCGTGCAGAGGGCGTTCGGCTGATTCTTCGAAACGAAAAATACATGGGCGATGCCTTGCTCCAAAAGACATTCACAGTGGATTTCCTTACCAAAAAACGTGTGAAGAATGATGGTAGTTACGCTCAGCAATATTATGTTGAAAATAGTCATCCAGCAATTATTCCCAAAGATATCTTTATGCAAGCACAACAAGAACTGGATAGACGTAAATCAATGAAAAATAAAAATTCCCAATGCTTTTCAGGGAAGTACGCATTAACTGGTATCACCATTTGTGGTGACTGTGGGAATGTTTATCGCAGAGTTCATTGGAAGAATCGAGGAACCGTATGGCGTTGTAAGTCCAGAGTGGATAAACGAGAACACAACTGTAGTGGTCGCACAATCTATGAAAAAGATTTACACCAAGGAATTCTGCAAGCGATTAATGAAACGCTAATTGATCGAGACATTTTTCTCCAACAGCTAACGGACAACATCAATTCAGTTCTGACAGACGTATTGACTGAACAACTTGTGGTTTTGGATAAACAATTAAAAGATTTAGAATCTGAAATCATTAGCGTGGCAATTGGTGGTCAGGGCTATGATGAACTTGCAAGCCAAATATTTTCACTAAGAGATGAACGAGATGCGGTTGCAAAACAAATAGCAGCGAATACTAATTTGCAACAACGTGTTGATGAGATGGAAGCATTTGTAAAAGAACACGATGTCATCACCGAGTATAGCGAAGTGCTTGTTCGAAGACTGATTGAGAAGGTCACCATTTTTAAAAAGAACATTGTTGTTGATTTCAAGAGTGGTGTGAGTATGGCGGTTGAAATATAGAAATTAAAAGTTAATGCTTGCGGTAATCCGTGAGCATGTTTCTTTGTCTATAATATTAATCCTGAACCGTTCCAAAGGTAGATACATGTTATAATAGAATTAATGATTTAAATTAAGGGGGTAAGTGATTTGACACTACTTCAAGAAGAACTACAAATAATCAATGTCGACACTCTGATGAAGTTGAATCTTAAAATTCCTGAATATCAACGTCCATACCGTTGGTCTTCAAGTTCAACAAATACTTTATTTACAGATACTTACGAAGCTTTCAAGTCTAAAATTAATGAGTATCGGTTGGGTTCAGTAATTCTACATAAATCCAAAAATCCAAACACTCAGGAATATGAATATAATTTGGTTGATGGGCAACAAAGAACAACTACTCTTTCCATTTTATTGTTTGCATTAGGGGAAGATTTTCAAGTTCTTCTGAATGAGGAGTTTAAGCCGACTTCTCAGAACTCAATTAATAACAACTATACGTTATTTCAGAAACGAGTTAATGAATTGCAAGATGACGAGAGGGTTAGTTACAAAAAATATCTTAAAGAAAATTGTACGGTTGTAAAGATTGTTACTGATAGTGAACAAGAAGCATTCCAATTCTTTGATTCGCAGAACTCTCGTGGAAAGGCACTTAAACCTCAAGATCTCTTAAAGTCGTACCATCTAAGAGAAATGACAAGAGATCCTGAAGAATTAAAAATTAAGTTGATATCTGAGTGGGAAGACACTAATCAAAATGCTTTGGAAGAATTGTTTAGAACGTATCTTTATCCGGTTATACGTTGGTTTAGAAATCGTGACGGTTTGAATTACTCATCTGATAAGATTCAGGATTTTAAGGGAATTAAACAAGCTAATACATACAATTATGCTATTTATCATAAGGCGAGTAATATTTTCATTGAGCAAGTTAATTCAAGTGGTTCGAGTGAACTACTCAGTTCTGGAGAGCTAAATCAATTTCAATTAACTCAGCCAATTATTGCAGGTAAAAGATTTTTTGCATGGACGCTGCATTACTCAGTTTTATTGGAGCAAGTGAAGAATAAAATTGATAACTACCATAATCATAATAAATCTGAAATCCCAGACAAACGTACTGGGGACATTTATATCAAACAGCTTTATGAAGCAGCATTAATGTTTTTTGCAGATAGATTTGGTTTTGATGCGATTGATGATTCAATTATGCATCAATTGTATACGTGGAGCTATTCGCTAAGGTTAAAGATGAAGGCAGTTTATCCTCAAACGATAAATAAGTATGCTCGTGGGCAACATGATCGAATTAATAAGGATAAAGACCTGTTCAATTTGTTAAGCGAAATGGTAGATCCTCAAGAATTAAAAGCAGTAATTATGGAAAAAGTGGATGAATCTGATGTGCAAAATAATCAATACAAAACATCATATGAGTTAATGAAACGATGGAATGGGTGGAAATAATGGATAAGAATTTAAAGATGATACCGGTATCAAGGATATTTTCTAATGTACATTATGAAGTACCAATTTATCAGAGAAATTATGCTTGGGAGACCGATCAGATAGAACAATTGATTGAGGATATTAATAGCTCTAAAGATGACTACTTCCTTGGAAATTTAATAGTCAATCAAAAAGAAAACAATGTTTACGAGGTCATTGACGGTCAGCAGCGTTTAACCACTTTATACTTACTTGAACGATATTTAGGCATTCCATTCGCAAAGGATGCACTAAGATTTGAAGCCCGAGAAAAATCCAATAGAACGTTATCTGCTTTGCCTGATACTAATCAATTAACGGATGAATTGCAATCTGCTGAAATTAAATCAGGTTTTAAAATTATTGATGATTACTTTGAAAAGATGGGACTAAAATCCGAGCAGGAATCTTTTATTAGACGATTGGATAAAGTCAATCTTATTCGTGTTCAGGTTCCAGCTAAGATTGACTTAAATCATTATTTTGAAATTATGAACACTCGAGGCGAGCAACTTGAACTCCATGAAATTGCAAAGGCCAATTTTCTGTCAAAAATCGAATCTAAAGAAGATAAGGCCATCGCAAATGATATTTGGGAATACTGCTCTAATATGGATTCGTATATTCAAATGAATTATCCAAAAGATAAGAGGGATAAAATCTTCAATAGTGATTGGAGCGATTTGTCAGTTAAAACTGTAAATTTTGATTCGTTAAGATCCTATTATCATGATGTAGTTATAGTAGATGAGAAGATGTCTCTCAGAGATATTCTACAAGGAAAAGGAAAAACAAAAGATTCTAATAACGATTCTGAAGAACCAGAAAACGAACGCTTTGAGTCTATTATTTCATTTCCTAACTTTTTATTGCAAGTCAACGCGGCACTTACTAGGTCAAGCAATGATGACGATGACTCAAGCCTTGATGATAAAAATTTTTTAATCAATTTAGAAAAAAACTGGAAAGATGAATCTTCAGCTAAGGACTTCTTGTTCATGTTGTTGAAGTCACGTGTTTTATTTGATAAGTTCGTTTTGAAACGTGAGTATGCTCGTGATTATAAAGAAACAGGGAAATGGTCACTTCAAAAGCTTGAGAAATATACGGATAATAAAGGTAATAAGCCAAAATACGTTGGGACTTTTGGTGGCGATGAAGATAATCGAAATAAACAAATTCGCACATTACAATCTGCACTTCGTATTACCTACACATCACCTAAAACTATGCATTGGATTTCTCTAATTCTGACAAGCTGTTTAAATAATGATGATTCTGATATTTTACAAATTCTTGAAGCTTATGGTCAAACTAAAGTAGATGCTTCGGGATACACAACGGCGACTGGATTCAGTTTTGAAAGAATTGTATTTAGCTATTTGGATTATCTTCTTTATCGAAACGGATATTCATATAATGGAAAAGAAGTGGTAAGACCTCTTGCTGATGACTGGCAATTCCAGTTTAGAAGTTCAATAGAACATTTTTATCCACAGCATCCTACTGAATTGGTGGTATGGGCTAATGAAGATTTGAACTGTTTCGGGAACTTAGCACTAATTACAGTTTCAGGGAATTCAACGTTTAACAATGCGATGCCGGTTGGGAAAGCTAGCACCAACCCTGGAATTATTGAACAAAGTTTGAAGTTAAAAATAATGACTGAGATGATGAGACAGAATGATAATAACTGGAATCAAGAATTAGCTCATAAACATCAAAGGGAAATGTTTAACGTTCTTGAGAAAGGCTGATTTGTTCCCACAAACCTATTCAATCTATCAACTCAAAAATTATAAACAACCGTCATTATAGTAGTAAGATACAGAGTGTACTTTCAACGCATATTGAAAGTATTGTGCTTTTAACGAAATAGAAAAATCAAATCGTTTTAGGAAATAAATTTGCAGCAGAGCGGAAGCTGGTCTTCCGTTCTTTTTTATTGAAGCTTTGAAAAACTAAAACTTCAAAAGTATTTCAAAAGAGCTTATTTTGGAAAAAACTAAATGGCTGATTAGCGAGAAAAATAAGCAAAAATTCTAATTCTCAGGTATAATCGATCATGTGAATTGTAAAGGCGGTGTATGAAATGAATCAAAAAGAAAAAATGTTGGAATTAATTAAGAAAAAACAAGGTGGCGGCCGTTCGAAAAAAATGGAAACACCAAAAAACGATCGCAAGAATATGCGTAAAGGTCCAAAGATCTTTAACAAATAATGCTTGAAATGAAAGGAGCCGATTAGCTTGGGAAACATTTGGCTGCAGCGACTGACGAAAGTTTATCAGAAATATGCTGAATTGATGCGAGGACGTTATGGCAGATTGGATCAAATTAATAAGGCCTTATTGATTGTCTGGGCTGTGATGATGCTCCTAGACCGCTGGATTCCTTTATATATTGGTTATATTCTTGGTATCGTGGCTTTTGGTATGGTTCTTTATCGGTTTTGTTCCAAAAAGATCTATCCCCGGAGTAATGAAAATCAGAAATTTATCCAGTGGCTTGCGCGGGTAAAAGATTTTTTCAAAGGCAAAAAAGCACCGTACCGCTATTTTAAGTGTCCAGAGTGCAAGCAGAAGATGCGGGCACCAAAAGGACGTGGGAAAATCAAAGTTACGTGTAAAAATTGTCATACCCAATTTGTCAAAAAGGTCTAGTTTTTAAAACTAGGCTTTTTCTGATATGCTAACAACGAGGTGATTAAATGAAACTAATTTTAGTCCGACATGGTGAAAGTGAAGCAAATTTTGAAAATTATTGGACCGGCTGGCTAGATGTTGATTTAACTGAAAAAGGGATCCAGCAAGCTAAAAGCGCAGGGAAAAAAATTAATGCTGCCGGTTTGTTGATTGATCTAGCCTTTGAGTCAAAATTAAAACGTTCAATCAAAACGGCTCAACTGATTTTGCAAGAAACTCAGTCTAGCTTTGTACCTGAATATAAAACGTGGCGCTTGAACGAACGGCATTACGGTGCTTTAGTAGGGAAAAATAAAGATAAAATGATCGAAGACTTTGGGGCAGAGCAAGTCAAGAAATGGCGACGCGATTTTGAAGAGGTTCCACCGCTGACAAAAGACAACCATTTTGATCGCCGCTACAATGACTTGGATCCGCGCTTGATTCCAAAAGGTGAGAGTCTACAGATGACCTCCAAACGGGTAATTCCTTTATGGCAAGACCAAATTGCGCCCAATTTATTGGCTGGAAAGACCGTTTTAGTTTGTGGACATGGGAATAGTTTGCGCGCGTTGGTTCAATTTCTGGAAAATATTCCGACCGATCAAGTGGATCAAATTGATATTCCTAACGCGACGCCGGTAGTCTACAGCTTTGACCAGCGTTTAACTATTACAGGAAAAACAGTTCTATAAAAATATTATGTCAACTTTAAAAAGGAGTTATTATGAATTATATTTGGGATTTTGACGGGACCTTGTACGATACTTATCCAATCATGATGAAAGCATTGATGAAAACTTTTCAAGAGATAGGAATGGAGCCTGATCCCAAAGTGGTCTATCAAAAAATTAAGACGGAATCGATCCGCCAAATGATTATTGATTGGCGGCTGCCGGAACCAATGTTTGACCAAACTTACCATGACTATGAAGGTCAGCAAAACAAAGCTTCTGTACCATTTGCAGAAACGAAAGAAACGTTAAGTCGCTTGCAAGCAAAGGGTGGGCGGCATTTCATTTTAACGCATCGGACTGTCGATTCAACTTGGCAGATGTTAAAACGTGATGCGCTAGATCCATGGATCGAAGAAATTGTCGGCAGCGACTCGCATTATCCACGGAAGCCCGACCCAGCTGCAATTAATTATTTTATCGAAAAGTATCAGCTGGATCCGGCTCAAACCGTAATGATCGGCGATCGTAAGTTGGATATTGAAGCTGGAAATAACGCGGGAGTCAAAACCTGTTTTTTTGATTTGGATTATTTTAAGCAGGATATTCAATCCACATATTATATAAATAATTTAAAAGAATTGGTACAAATTTTTTAGCGTGAAGGCTATAATTAAGTTACAGAGTCTGTCTGGTTTTTGCGATTGGCAGGAGCAGGTAGCTCAGAAAAAAATGATGACTTTAGAGGTAGAGGTGTAAAATGAGATTAGAACGGGATAAGGAAATCGTAGAGTCATTCAATTATGGAATTCCTCCAAAAAATCAAGTAGTCGAACAAAAACTACAAATTAATTTCAGTCCATTGGAAGCAGTGGATCCAAGTTATCCGTCAGAAAATAGTATTATGGGGGTTCGAATTGAATTTGTTCTACCCTTTGAAGAATTTATTATCGGCGGGGTCTTATCACAGGTGATTCATGTAATCGGTCGGCAAGTCACCAAGCAAACGGACTTGACTGAGGCTGAAGCTAACGAGATGATTCAACCGCTTTTACGACTGATTGAACGAATGGTTTATGAGATTACTGAGATCACATTAGATAAGCCGGGCGTTAAAATCAATTTTTCTTCCAAAACAATTTAGTTTCTTTTATCCAGCAGAACTATTTTTGCTGGATTTTTTTGTAAATTTGTCAATGAAAATTTTTATGTAACAGTGCAAAATATAAGACAGATTATTTTATCTAGGTTATAATCAACGAGTCACTAAAATAGGAAGGGCGCTGTCCTGTTTTAGGGTAGGCTATTGAAGAATAGCTACCGGGAACCTTTACTTCCTTTGACAGACTTGTCATTATAGAAAGTTATTTTAAGGAGGAATACAATGACAACTCTGTTCACTGTATTAGTGATTTTAGTATTCGTTGCATTGCTTGTGGCTTTCTATCAGATGCAAAAAAGACATGTGAAATTTTCTAATCGAGTCTTTGCTGGATTAGGTGCCGGGATCGTTTTTGGCGGGATTTTACAACTGCTTTTAGGCAATGATAGCAAGGTCATTTCTCAAGCGATGGACTGGATCGGAATCGTTGGTAATGGTTATATTTCATTATTACAAATGTTGGTTATGCCTTTAGTCTTTATTTCAATTGTTGGTGCGTTTACTAAGATGAAATCCAGTAAAAAACTTGGTAAAATCAGTGCCAATGTTTTAGTTACCTTATTAGCCACTACGGCGATTGCTGCTTTAATCGGGATCGTAGCGGTCATGGTTTTCGGTCTTGATGGAGCCACCTTCACTAAAGGAGCGGCAGAAACAGCTAGAATCAAAGAACTGGCAGAACGTCAGACAATGGTTCAAAACTTTTCAATTCCGCAACAAATTTTATCTTTTATTCCTACGAATGTCTTCGCTGACTTCGCGGGCACACGTCCAACCAGTACGATTGGTGTGGTCATCTTTGCAGCTTTTGTTGGAATAGCCTTTTTAGGGGTAAGACGCAAAGCGCCTAAAGAAGCAGAATTTTTCGCAAATTTAATTGAAAGTCTTTATAAAATCGTGATGCGCATCGTGACATTAGTCTTACGTTTAACACCATACGGCGTGTTCGCTTTAATGACCAATGTGTTAGCGACGAGTGATTTCGAAGCAATTGTAAACTTAGGTAAATTTATTTTGGCCTCTTACAGCGCATTGATTGCTGTATTATTGGTTCATTCATTAATTCTTCTAGGAGTCAGAGTGAATCCAATCACTTTCTTCAAGAAGGCTTTTCCGGCATTAAGTTTTGCCTTTACCTCACGTTCAAGTGCGGGAACTTTGCCAATGAACATTGAAACCCAAACAAAAGCTTTAGGTGTCGATGAAGCAACGGCTAATTTTGCTGGAAGTTTTGGTATTTCGATCGGTCAAAACGGTTGTGCCGGTGTCTATCCAGCAATGCTTGCTACGATCGTCGCACCAACTGTCGGAGTAAATGTTTTTGATCTTAAGTTTATCGTGATGTTGATTGCGATCGTTACGATTAGTTCATTTGGAGTTGCCGGTGTCGGTGGTGGAGCAACGTTTGCTTCATTGATCGTGTTAGGTGCCATGAATTTACCGGTTGCCATCGTTGGTTTAGTCATCTCAGTTGAACCTTTGATCGATATGGCTCGTACAGCAGTCAATGTCAGCGGCAGTATGGTTGCAGGTGTTGTAACCAGTGAACGGATCCATGAACTGGATCGTGAAATCTTGCAAGATGAAAATGCTTCAATTGAAGCAAATTAATTCGTAACAAAGGGCTTGGTTTAGCGCAACCAAGTCTTTTTTGTTGCTTTTAGGCACAAAAGGTTTGCTATCAGGAAGTTTTGGCTTGTTTAAGTAGTTGGATTTCTAGTAAAATTATTGGGAACGTCAAGGCGAGTTGGCTTTTAATATGTTCGTCTTTGCTATATGATTGGATAGAATAACGTGATAAAAAATTGGGAGTGAATGAATTGTTCAATGAACAAGTAAAAGTAATTTTATATGCGAATGATGTTAAAAAGGCAAGTGAATTTTGGCAAAGTCTAGGTTTTGTCGAAATTAGTTTTGAAGAACTAGATGGTTCACAAGTGGCGGAAGTCGCAATGAGTGAACAAAGCACCACTCATTTAGTGATCTATGATCGAGCATTTATTGAAAAGAACAATGACGAAGTTACAGAGCCTTCACCCGCATTGATATTTGGCAGTGATGATGTCATGGGGCTGTATAAAAAATTGCAGACGGTCGCGGTTCAATTAGGTGATTTAACTCAAATCGGTGAGGAAATGGTATTTAATTTTGTTGATGCCGATGGAAATTATTTCGTTGTTTCTGGTAAGTAGCAGGCCCTTTGTTGAAAGGAGTGCTGAAGATGGAGCAAGTGTTTGTAGTTGGCGATGTTCACGGGGAGTACGATTTATTTCAGGAAATTTTAAAAAGCTTTAAGCCGGATCAGCAACAATTGATTCTGATTGGTGATTTAAATGATCGTGGTCCGAAGAGCAAGGATTGCTGGTTACTGGGCATGGAGCTTGTAGAAAAATATCAGGCCGTGTATCTGCGGGGCAATCACGAGCAATATTTTTTAGAGTTTATGGAAAGTCCAGAAGATTGGTTTCCCAGCTATCTCTATAATGGTGGAAAAGAAACGCTGGAAAGTCTCTTGCATCAAGGGGCAACGGAGGAATATTCGCCAACAGAAATCGCGATGCTGATCCGTAGCCGTTATAAAAAAATGTTGGCTTTTTTAGCTGAACGGCCTTTTTATTGTGAGTGGGGCGATTACCTGTTTGTTCACGCGGGGGTCGATCTGACTAAAGACTGGCAGAAAACGTCTGCACATGACTTTTTATGGATTCGTGAACCGTTTCATGCAGGGAAAAATACGACGGGCAAGACCATCGTCTTTGGACATACCATTACCCCGATGCTTTATGGAGATATGCAGACAACTGCGTTATGGCAATCCGATGGGAAAATCGGCATTGATGGTGGAGCGGTTTTTGGCGGCAGTCTCCATGGAGTCGTTTTTGATAGAAACGGAATCGTTCAAGATTATGAAGTTCAGAATCATAAGGGGCCTTGGCGTCCGGATTTTTAAACGTCCTTGCGGATCGTTCTAAAAAAGTGGAGTTCCTTTTAAACTTCACTTTTTTGGCTTGCTTAGAAAAGCAGGAACTGGCATAGTGTTAGAAGAATGACTACCGTTAAGAAAGGAGCTACGATGTCAGATACCATAAAAGGCCATTTATCCGCTAGTTTAACCGTTGTGATCTGGGCCTTAACATTTATTTCAACGAAAGTACTATTAAAAGACTTTTTACCGATAGAAATTCTTTTTATCCGCTTTTTAATTGGCTTATTAATTTTATCGGCAGTGTCGCGCAAGCGAATCAAATTCAACGGTTGGCACGAAGAAAAATATTATATAATTGCCGGCCTGTTTGGTGTTTTTCTTTATTATTATTTGGAGAATGTCGCGTTGACTTTTACTTTGGCGATGAATGTCGGCATCATTGGCTCGGTTAGTCCTTTCATGACGGCATTGCTCAGCCGCTTTGTATTAAGGCAAGGCAAAATCCCACTAGTTTTTGTTTTGGGCTTTATTTGTTCAATGATTGGGATCACGCTGATTAGTTTTTCCGGAGCTTTGAATGTAAATCCATTGGGGGATGGCTTGGCGGTAATTGCAACAGTCTGCTGGGCCGCGTATTCATTGATCGTCAAAAAGATCAGCGATTTTGGTCAAGGAACGATTAACATGACGCAACGTATCTTTTTCTACGGCTTATTATGGATGATGCCGGTTTTATTTTTTAGTGTCGATCACTTTGATATCACGCGTCTTACGCAAATCGAAAATCTGGCTAATCTTTTATTTTTAGGGGTAGGAGCCTCGGCACTTTGTTTTGTGACTTGGAATTTTTCAGTTAAAGTCCTTGGGGCCGTTCGAGCAGCTATTTATATTTATACGATTCCGATGTTGACCACGTTAGCTTCGGTTTTGATTTTAAACGAAAAACTGACACTTAAAAGTTTTTGTGGAATCTTATTAACATTAACGGGCCTAATCTTATCGGAAGTGCCTAATCTTTTGCAACAAAGGAAAAAAGTTAAGCAATAAAAACGAGGAGGTGTGCCAAGACTTTTGTCATGCCTCCTCGTTTAATTTACTTACGGAAGCAATCTTTTTTGAAGTGTGATAAAATAGATAAGATTTTGGATGAAATGAGGAATGGAAATGGCAGACAGTTTAAACCAAGAAATCATTCAACTGCTGAATAAAGAATTGACAGAGTATCGTCCTCAGCAGATCAATGTTGTATTAAATTTATTGAGTGAAGGCAATACCGTGCCTTTTATTGCTCGTTATCGTAAAGAAATGACCGGTACCCTGGATGAAGTCCAGATTCGTGAAATTGAAGACCGATACAACTATTTAGAAAATTTAGAAAAACGTAAGCAAGAAGTCTTGCGTCTAATTGATGAACAAGGAAAATTAACGGAGGAATTGGCTCAAAAAATCCAACAAGCAGTGAAAGTTCAAAAGGTCGAGGATCTTTATCGACCATATAAACAAAAGCGGCGGACCAAAGCAACGATCGCCAAAGAAAATGGGTTAGAACCATTAGCTGAGTATTTATTGAGTTTCCCCTCAACAGGTGATGTTTATGCCAAAGCGGCTGAGTATATTAATGAAGCGATTGTAAATGCAGAAGCGGCACTACAAGGCGCCCATGAGATCGTGGCAGAACAAATCAGTGACAATCCAGATTTTCGGACGTGGATTCGCACCTTTACTAGAAACAAAGGAGTATATCAAAGCAAGGTTAAAAATGCCGAAAAAGATGAAAAAGGCGTTTACGAAATGTATTATGATTTTGCTGAGCCCATCAATAAAATGGTCTCTCACCGGGTGCTGGCCTCTAACCGCGGTGAAAAGGAAGAAATCTTAAAAGTGGCGATCGTCGTAGAAGAAGCGAAAATCTTTGATTACTTAGAACGTCAATTAGTGGAAAATACTCGATCTATCACGACCGAGTTTGTTCGTGAAGCTTATAAAGATAGTTACAAACGTTTTATTGGTCCAGCCATCGAGCGTGAGATTCGCAATGAATTGACGGAAGAAGCTGACGAGCAAGCAATCAACATTTTTGGCGAAAATTTACGGAACTTGCTACTACAACCACCGTTAAAAGGGAAAGTTGTTTTAGGTTTTGACCCGGCTTATCGGACGGGCTGTAAATTAGCAGTTGTTGATGAAACCGGAAAAGTTTTGGCAATCGAAGTCATCTATCCGCATAAACCTGCGGCTCAAGCCAAACGTCAAGCGGCGGGCCCGGCTTTCCAGACATTAATTAAAAAATATGGCGTGGAAATGGTCGCAATCGGAAATGGAACCGCCAGTCGCGAGTCAGAATTATTCGTAGCTGAGCAGCTAAAACAGCTGACACAAGAAGTTTTTTATGTGATCGTCAACGAAGCAGGAGCTTCTGTTTATTCTGCCAGTGATATCGCGCGTGGGGAATTTCCTGATTTGCAGGTGGAAGAACGTAGCGCCGTCAGCATCGCGCGTCGCCTTCAGGACCCATTAGCTGAGTTGGTCAAGATCGATCCCAAAGCCGTGGGTGTCGGACAATATCAGCATGACGTTGCTCAAAAGCGTTTGTCAGAACAGCTAGATTTTGTTGTTGAAACGGCAGTCAATCAAGTCGGAGTGAATGTCAACACCGCAAGTCCTCAGTTGTTACAATATGCTTCCGGTTTAAACAAGACGACAGCTCAAAATATCGTTAATTATCGCGAAGAAAATGGCGCTTTTACGTCACGTCCACAATTGAAAAAAGTTCCGCGTTTAGGACCTAAAGCCTATGAGCAAGCAATTGGTTTCTTACGGATACCGGAAGCCAAAAATATTTTAGACACTACCGCGATTCACCCAGAAAGCTATGGGAGTGCCAAGGAGATTCTTGCACTAGCTGGTGTTGCGTTGCAATCGTTAGGGACACCAGAAGCAACTGAAAAAATTGAAGCTTTACAAATAGCTGATTTGCAAAAACAACTTGAGATTGGTAAAGAAACCATCAAAGACATTTTGCAAGCTTTACTTCAGCCTGGTCGTGATATGCGGGATGAGATGCCGGCACCATTACTTCGGCAAGATGTACTGACGATGGAAGATTTACAGCCGGGGATGGAATTACAAGGAACGGTTCGCAACGTAATTGATTTTGGTGCCTTTGTTGATATCGGAGTCAAACAAGATGGTCTGGTCCATATTTCTAAGCTGAGTAAAAAATTTGTTAAACACCCCACAGATGTTGTCTCTGTCGGTGATGTCGTGACTGTTTGGGTCGAAGGAGTCGATGTGAAAAAGGGTCGAATCAGCTTGACGATGGTTCAAAGTGATCAAAATGACTAACCAAGAATTGCAAGCGCTGGTGGAAAAGATTTCGCAAGAGTCTTTTCGCCGGCCCTTTTGTCATCAAGCTACCTTCAATCAACGACTAAAAACCACCGGTGGTAGGTATCATTTGAAAACTCATGACTTGGATTTTAATCCATTAGTAGTCGAAAAATACGATGAAACTGAATTAATCAAAGTCATTAAACATGAGCTGTGTCATTACCACCTACATCTGGCTGGTCGTGGTTATCAGCATAAAGATCTGGAGTTTAAGCAGTTATTAAAGCAAACGGGTGGATCACGCTATGCGCCTCCGTTGGCGACAAGAAACTATCAAGTTTATCAATGTCAAAAATGTCACTGCGAAATCAAACGCCGCCAGAAAATCAATACCGAACGTTTTGCTTGTGGAAGTTGTCAAGGAACATTGAAATTTTTGAAGACAATTGAAGTTTGAATGGATCAAAATAGTTGAGAGAATAAAAGATTGCTATTTTTGCGGTTATATATGATAATGTGAATCGCAAACAATTTTGTACATATGAGGAAGAGGATTATATGAATAATAAAGACACACTTTATCATTTCGTTGGAATTAAAGGCTCAGGTATGAGCTCATTAGCTTTAGTCTTACATGAAAAAGGCTTTGATGTGCAAGGTTCTGACGTCGAAAAATATTTTTTCACCCAACGTGATTTAGAAAAAGCTGGCATTACGATTCTGCCATTTAGTAAAGACAATATTAAAGAGGGCATGACAATTATCCAAGGAAATGCCTTTCCTGATACGCATGAAGAAATTGCTCGGGCCAAAGAATTAGGCCTGGAAATTGTTCGCTATCATGATTTTATCGGACAATTTATCCAACCGTACACGAGTATTGCGGTGACTGGTTCCCACGGAAAAACCAGTACAACCGGTTTGTTGGCGCACGTTTTAAATGGTTTGGCCCCAACCAGTTATTTGATTGGTGATGGAACAGGGCATGGCGTCCCTGATGCAACCTTCTTTGCTTTTGAAGCTTGCGAATACCAACGCCATTTCTTAGCTTATGCACCAGACTATTCAATTATGACCAATATTGACTTTGACCACCCTGATTACTTCAAGAGTATTGAAGATGTTTTTGATGCCTTTCAAACATTGGCTTCACAAGTAAAAAAAGGGATCTTTGCCTATGGTGATGACGAATACTTACGTAAATTAAAAGCCGATGTGCCGATTTATTATTATGGGTTATCAGAAAATGATGATATCCAAGCGCGCAATATTGTTCGAACAACGAGTGGCTCAGCTTTTGATGTCTATCATGAAGACAAGTTCATTGGACGTTTTTCTGTACCGTCATTCGGTAAACACAATATTTTAAATGCGTTATCGGTAATTGCAGTTGCTTACTTTGAAGATTTAGATATGGATCAAGTCAAAGAAGAGATGCTGACTTTCTCTGGGGTGAAACGTCGTTTTACAGAGAAAAAAGTGGCCGATATGATTATCGTGGATGATTATGCTCACCATCCGGCAGAAATCAAAGCAACGATCGATGCTGCGCGTCAAAAATATCCAGAAAAAGAATTGATTGCCGTTTTCCAACCCCATACCTTTACGCGGACGATCGCTTTAATGGATGAATTTGCAGAAGCATTGGATCGCGCTGATAAGGTTTATTTATGTGACATTTTCTCTTCCGCTCGTGAAACAGCAGGAGACGTTAAAATCGAAGATCTAGGGGCTAAGATTCAAAAAGGTGGACAAGTTATCAAAGAAGAAAACATGTCGCCTTTATTGGACCATGAAAATGCCGTTGTCATCTTTATGGGTGCCGGTGATGTCCAAAAATTTGAACGAGCATACGAAGATTTATTAAGCAATACGACACGCAGCGTATTGTAATTATAAAGAAGGGTTCAGACAGAATTTGTCCGAGCCCTTCTTTTACAATTCAAAACAAACTAAAAAAATATTCGATCAGGGAGACAAACTTGTGTTTTACTAGCTTTCTGCTAAAATAATGGGTAGTACAAAATACGGAGGGAATGAATTTGTATAATATGAAAGCTCGGAAGATAGGCAAAACGATTGACGAAATCGAGGAAGGCGACTCGTTATCGTTAACGGAATCGATTGAAGATAACCAGATTCTTTTATACTTAGGTTTGACAAATGATGCCAATCCTTTGTATATCCAACACGATTATGCGAAAGAAACTGAGTATGAGCAACCGCTTGTACCATCGGTTATGCTGATGGGGATCATTACAAGTGCGATTTCCAAACATTTACCAGGACCGGGTTCTCACGTGGTGAATTTCTCAATCAATTTTATTGATCCTGTTTTTCACTATGAAACATTAACTTTTGAATTTGAAGTCATCAAAGTAGATAAAATGAAAGATGTCGTGACTATTTCTGTGGAAGCAATCAAAGCGACGGATAACGAAGAAAAACGTATTTTAGACGCTGTGGTGATGGTTAAACCGCCGCAGACGCACATAGGAGAGGATTTAAATGAATAATCAAGCAACGCAGGTTGGTGGACTGAATCGTTTCTATGGCAAGATTTATGCCTTTCTGGCTTTAGGGATTGGTATCAGTGCAGTTATTTCGTATTTGTCATTAAACGTTTGGCAGACGCAAGTTGCCAATTTTATAAATAATTTCCCGTTAGGTTTTTGGGGGATTTGGATTGCGGAGATCGCATTAGTGATTTTCTTAGGAATCAAGGCTCAAAAGAATCCTACTTTAGCTATCGGTGGATTTATTGTTTACTCGGCTTTAAACGGCTTAACACTAGCCGTTACCTTGGCAATGTATGACCTAGGAACAGTGACCCAAGCCTTTGTGACTGCTTCGGCAACATTTTTAGTGATGTCATTGGTCGGGACTTTTACTAAGCGTGATTTAAGTGGGATCGGACGTGCAGCACTAAGCTGTTTATTAGGAATTATCATCGCCATGCTATTGAATGTTTTCCTGTTACACAGTGGCGCCGTGGATTTCTTTATTTCAATTTTAATGGTTGTGATCATGTCAGGGATTACAGCTTACGATAATCAAATGATTCGGAAAGTTTATCTCGGTTCAAACGGCCAAGTCGGCAGCGGTGTTGCTGTCTTCATGGCTTTGCAGCTGTACTTAGACTTTATCAATTTGTTTATTTCATTCTTACGAATTTTTGGCAATAGCAAATAGAGGCGCGATGACGTCTCTATTTTTTTCGCTTTTAAGTGGAAAATCAGGTTCATTCTTTTCATTTCACTTGATACTTTGTTAAAATGAAACGTGAAGTAGCCAAGTTTGCTTAAATGAGAGTAATGATGGCTGGCAATCTTTGTTGAATTCTATAAAAAAATAGCATGATCGCTAAAAGGCAACTTTCTATAAAAATATCTTAATACGAACTAGGAGTCGAAGTCATGAGTGAGAATAAATTATTATTAGTAGACGGAAACAGTGTCGCTTTCCGTGCTTTTTTTGCCCTGCACAATTCTTTAGAGCGGTTTAAAAATAAAAATGGGCTCCATACGAATGCAATCTACGCCTTTAACAATATGTTTGAAAATGTGATGGAACGGGAAAAACCGACACACGTGTTAGTGGCGTTTGATGCTGGAAATACGACGTTTCGGACAGCAATGTATTCTGAATATAAAGGGGGGCGTTCAAAAACACCGGGTGAATTTCGTGAGCAGATGCCCTATTTGCGAGAATTGCTAGAAGGATTGGGAGTCAAACACTATGAGTTGGATAACTATGAAGCTGACGATATCATTGGGACTTTAGCCAAACGAGCGGCTGATCAAGGTTTTGAGGTCGTTGTTTTATCCGGCGATCGTGATTTGACGCAATTAACGACAGATCAGGTCAAAGTTGATATCACTGTTAAAGGAGTCAGCGAGATTGAATCTTATACGCCAGAACATGTAGCAGAGAAATATGATGGCTTGACACCAAAGCAAATCATCGACATGAAAGGCCTAGCTGGCGATACCTCTGACAATTACCCAGGCGTAACCAAGGTTGGCGAAAAAACAGCGATTAAATTATTAAAACAATTCGGCAGCGTTGAAGGTGTCTATGACCATATCGATGAATTGAAGAAAAGTAAAATGAAAGAAAACCTGATCAATGATAAAGAACAGGCCTTTTTATCAAAAGAGTTGGCGACAATTAAGTTAGATGCTCCAGTCGATATTTCTCTCGACGAATTGATCTATCAAGGAAAAGATTTAGACAAACTGATTCCCTTTTTTAAAGAGATGGACTTCAAAGGTTTTTTGAGCAAGTTGAATGTGGAAGAAGAGGAAGTCGAGCTGGAAGAAATCAACTATCAAGTTGTCAATGAATTTACTGCTGAGATGTTTAGTACGGATGCGGCTCTATACGTGGAGATGTTAGAAGATAATTACCATCTGTCAGATATCGTCGGTGTTGCTTGGGGTTCAAAAGATAAAATTTATGTCACCAATGATCTGGCTTTATTTGACAATCCAGAATTCAAAAAATGGTTAGAAAGCGCCAACGGTAAAAAAGTCTATGATGCAAAACGGACATACGTAGCATTAAATCGTTACATTACCAAAACGGAAGGAATCAACTTTGATGTTTTATTGGCGGCCTATCTATTAGATACCAATGACAACAGCAATGACATTGCGGGAGTCGCTCAATATTATGGTTATACCGAAATTCAAACCGATGAACAGGTTTATGGAAAGGGTGCTAAAAAAGGGTTACCCGAAGATGAGGGACTGTTCTTCGGGCATTTAGCCCGTAAGATCAAAGCCATCCATTTCTTAAATGATAAATTGGAAAAAGAGTTAGAAAAAAAGCAGCAAGATGATCTATTCTATCAAATGGAGCTACCACTTTCTCGGATTTTAGCTGAAATGGAGATTGCCGGAATCACCGTTAATGCCCAGACACTACAATCAATGCGGGGTGAATTTTCAAAACGTCTACAAGAGATCGAACAGAAGATTTACCAAGAAGCCGGCGAAGAGTTTAATATTAATTCACCCAAACAATTGGGCGTAATTTTATTTGAAAAAATGAAGCTACCGGTTATCAAAAAAACAAAGACGGGCTATTCAACGGCAGTCGATGTGCTAGAACAATTGCGTGAGCAGGCTCCGATCGTTGAAGATATTTTGAGCTATCGTCAAATCGCTAAAATTCAATCGACTTATGTGGAAGGATTACTAAAAGTGATTCAAAGTGACAATAAAATCCATACCCGTTATATTCAAACCTTAACGCAAACCGGTCGTTTGAGTTCAGTCGATCCCAACTTACAAAATATTCCGATTCGCTTAGAAGAAGGCCGCAAGATTCGTCAAGCTTTCGTTCCCCGAGCGGAAAATTGGTTAATCTATTCTTCGGACTATTCCCAGATTGAATTACGGGTCTTGGCCCATATTTCAGGTGATGAGCATTTGAAGCAAGCGTTCCGAGATGGGATGGATATTCATACGAGTACGGCGATGCGTGTCTTTAATGTAACAGAAGATGAAGTGACGCCGAATATGCGCCGCAATGCCAAAGCGGTTAATTTTGGGATTGTTTACGGAATTTCTGATTATGGATTGTCACAGAATTTAGGAATCAGCCGGAAAGCAGCTCAAGAATACATCGATACGTATTTTGAAAATTATCCGGATGTCAAACGTTATATGGAAGAAAGTGTTCGAGAAGCCAAAGATAAAGGGTATTCTGCTACGCTCTATAATCGTCGGCGTTATTTGCCAGACATCAATGCGCGTAATTATAATTTACGTTCATTTGCGGAACGTACGGCAATCAATACGCCAATTCAAGGAAGTGCTGCGGACATCTTAAAACTAGCAATGATCGAAATGGCCAAACGTTTAAAAGAAGAGAATTTGCAAGCAACAATGCTTTTACAAGTGCATGATGAATTGGTTTTCGAAGTGCCTGAAAGCGAATTAGCACAATTAGATCAACTAGTCAAAGAAGTCATGGAAAATACAGTTCATTTAGATGTACCTTTAGTAACGGATAGTAGCTGGGGTAAAACCTGGTATGAAGCAAAATAATATAAACGGGGTGTGGCAAGGGGATTGTCATACCCGTTTTTTCAAAGCAAAATAGACGATTGATTTTCAGCTGAAATAGCTGAGTTAAGTTAAATTAGGAGTGAAGGATATGCCGGAATTACCAGAAGTTGAAACTGTCAGAAAAGGGCTGGTTTCGTTGGTCAAAGGGAAGACAATCGCAAAAGTTGAGGTCTATTGGCCGCGTATCGTTGAATTTCCTGAAGTAGAACGTTTCCAACAACAACTAGTCGGGGAAACGCTTGAAACGGTGGATCGACGGGGAAAATATTTGATTTTTCACTTCACTCATTACGAGCTGGTTTCTCATTTGCGGATGGAAGGAAAATACGAGTTTTTCAAAGAAGCAACCCCTTTGGATAAACACAGTCACATCCGTTTTATTTTTACTGATGGCTCAGAATTGATTTATCACGATGTACGAAAATTTGGTCGAATGGCCTTATTAAAAAAAGGTACGGCTAAAAATTATAAGGGATTATTGCAACTAGGACCTGAACCAACCGAGGAAACTTTTGATTTAACAGACTTCAAGCTCCAACTGAAAAAGTCGGCTACCATGATTAAGCCATTATTGCTAAATCAAAAAGTTGTCGCCGGCCTAGGTAATATCTACGTGGATGAAGTATTGTGGTTAGCTAAAATCCATCCAGAACAACCGGCCAATACCCTAAGCAGCCAAAGGGTCCGGAAACTACGGGAAGCAATCATTGTAGTCATTGAAAAGGCCAAAGCAGCTGGCGGCACGACGATTCGAACGTATTTGAATGCTTTAGGTGAAGCGGGCCATTTTCAACAGGAATTACAAGTTTACGGTCAAACTGGTAAACCTTGTCCCCGCTGTGGGACGCCGATTATCAAGATCAAAGTTGCTCAACGGGGAACGCACCTCTGTCCCCATTGTCAAAAATTGAAGAAGGTGTAAAAATGAGTTTTGTTTTAGGAATTACTGGTGGAATCGCCAGCGGAAAATCGACAGTGGTAGCTTTTTTTAGAGCAGAAGGATTTCCAATCGTTGATGGGGATATAGTTGCTCGCCAAGTCGTTGAGCCGGGAACGGCAGGCCTGCGAGCGCTCGAAAAAAACTTTGGTTCTGAAATAATCCAGGATGACGGATATTTGGATCGTAAGAAACTAGGCGATTTGATTTTTCATGATGAAGCGAAACGACAGTTACTGAATCAGACGCTGGATGCCTTTATCCGCAATGAGATTGTCACTCAAATAGAAATAGCCAAAACGAACAGCAGCTTGGTCATCGCAGATATCCCGCTCTTATATGAAGGGCATTATGAGGGTCTGATGGATGAAGTGGCAGTCGTTTATGTTACGCCAGAAATTCAGTTGCAACGTTTGATGGCTAGAAATCATTTGACTGAAGAGGCGGCTTTAGAACGAATCAACAGCCAGCTTTCATTAGAGGAGAAGAAAAAAAGAGCGGATCTGCTGTTTGATAATTGTGGGTCGTCAGAAAGGACTCGCCAGCAAGTCCAAACTTGGTTGAAAAAAAATAAATTTGTTTCTTAAAGAATCTGCGTCGTAGTATTACGACGCTTTTTTTAGCTAGCTGGTTATGGTAAACTCATGTTATATATACAAATAAATTTTTATTGTTTACTAAATTTAAAAAAATTAGCTGATAGTTGGCTTTTCAATAGAAAAGTGTAAATGTAAAGATAGTAAGGAAGAGTAGGTGAAATTATGCGTTGTCCAAGATGTAATCATAATAATTCTCGAGTGATCGATAGTCGACAAACTGATGATGGGCGGGCAATTCGCCGTCGAAGAGAGTGTGAGAGCTGCGGTTTTCGTTTTACAACTTTTGAGCGGATCGAGGCAGCACCTTTATTAGTAGTTAAACGTAACGGTGATCGGGAAGAATTTAGTCGTGACAAAATTTTGCGGGGCTTGATTCGTTCTGCCGAAAAACGTCCGGTAGCCATGGAGCAGATGGAACAGATCGTTGATCATGTCGAAAACAGAGTCCGCAGTATGGGCGAAAATGAAGTGATGACTAGCCAAATTGGTGAATTTGTCATGGAAGATTTGATGGATGTCGATGAGATTGCTTATATTCGTTTTGCCAGTGTCTATCGCCAGTTTAAAGATATGTCAGTCTTCTTGAAGGAATTGCAAGAGATTGTTGATAAAGCGAAAACAACTGAGGAAGAATAGCAAAATGAGTTTGCCGGGCTATCAGTAAAAGAGCCGATAACTAGTCCAGCGGCTAGCGTTTTAATGAAAAGAATTGTTTAGTAAAGAAATTAGGAGGCCTATCCGTGGCAGATGAACTAAAACCCAGTACTTTTTATATGGTTTATGGTAAGCCACAACTTGATCAAAGTGAGCAAGATGCGTTGCTTTATTTATACCAGCCAATGATCGGTAGCAGTGCATTAAGTCTGTATCTGACACTCGTAAGTGATATTACTTTAGAGGGGAAAAGCCCCAGCTTGATGCATACGGATCTATTAGCGGCAATCGATACCGGTTTAATGAATTTAATCAAAGCGCGTGAGCAGCTAGAAGGTATTGGTCTACTGGAGAGCTATCAAAAAAACGATAGCGAATTAGGGCTGAGTTTGATTTATCAGCTAAGAAATCCTCTGCTGCCTGAGAAATTTTTCCAAGATCCGTTAATGGCCTACTTGTTAATGGATAAAGTAGGGAAACGGCGTTACGAGCGATTAGTCCAGCGATTTAAGCCGAAAAGTTTCGATAAGGGAACGGCTAAAAATATTACCAAACGTTTTCGAGAAGTTTATCGTTTAGACGAGCGTGCTTTTGCCAGTCAAAGTGAAATTTTAGATAAGACCCAAGAGGAATTTGCCGATAAATCTGATTTTGATTGGTCTTTATTCACACAGCAGCTGAAACGGTTCAATTTGATTTTGAGCGTGGAAGAGCGGGAAAAGCTGAAAACTTTTCAAACGCTTTATGGACTAAACGAATTGGATCTAGCCGAATATGTCGCAAAAGCGGCTGCCGGTGAAAATTCCGGGTTAAATTTCACCTACCTACGTCAACTAATTAATAAGGAAAAACGGCCTAAAACGGTCGCGGCACCGCCAGTGGATGCCGTGCCTAAAAATGCACCGGTAAATGCTGACTTTTCAGCCCAAGAGCGGGAGATTATTGAACAAAGCAAAAAAATTGCTCCAGTTACTTTTTTACGTGCGATTAAGCGAGAAAAGGGCGGCTTCGAGACCAATACCGAGGTTCGTCTGTTGGAAGAGTTGATTGGTCGGAATCTAATTCCCAAAAGTGTCATTAATATTATTATCAATTACATTTTAGTGATCCAAAATCAAGCCGTAATCAATGCGAATTACTTAAATGCGATCGCCAATGACTGGGCTCAAAAGAAAATAAACACACCAGAAGCTGCGATTGCTCATGTACGGGAAAATAATCAAAAATTAGTTCGTAAACCTCAAACAAGTCGACCAAGTTATCAAAAACGTGGAGGCCGTAAAGAGCTTTTGCCTGAACATATTAAGCAACCGCCGAAAGAAACTAAGCTCTCGCCAGAAAAAGAAGCAGAATTGAACCGCAAGCTAGCGGAATATTTAAGTAAAGAAGGTGACGATTAATGGAAGATGTAGGAAAAGAATTAAACCGAATCATTAAAAGTCGCGGGGTCGACGGTCGTTACCGCCAAATGATGGAAGAGGTTTTAGCCGATCCAGCAGTTCGTCAGTTTATTGAAGAGCATAAAGAAAAATTGACTCAAGCAGATATCGAGAAATCATTCGCAAAATTGTATGAATTTGTACAAGAAAAGAAAAAATTTCTAGCGGATGATCCAACGATGATTGCTCCAGGATATGAGCCACAATTAAGTTTAAATTTTCATTTTATCGATGTAACGTATGTTCCGACCGATGAATTACTGCGCTTAAAACGGGAAGAGGAAATTCGCAACCGCGTAAATTCTTTGGATATGCCAAAAGATATTCGGAAAGCCTCGATCCGTACATTTGAAGTGACCTCTGGTCGTAGCGAAGCGCTGGAAGCCTCGCTAGATTTTATTAATCAATATGAGGCAAACCCTAAAGCTTTTCTCAAAGCACTTTATTTAGTGGGTGATTTTGGAGTCGGTAAGACATATTTGCTTGGTGCAGTGGCCCATGAGCTGGCAGTCAAAGGTTTCCAAACGACCTTGCTGCATTTTCCAACCTTTGCCGGTGAAATGAAGCAGGCTATCTCCAATGATAAAGTTGGACCAAAACTAGATGAGGTAAAACGTTCACCTGTTTTGATGATTGATGATATCGGTGCTGATTCCATGAGTGCCTGGATTCGCGATGAAGTTTTAGGCGTTATTTTGCAATATCGGATGCAAGAGCAGCTACCAACTTTCTTTTCCTCAAACTTTAATATGGATCAACTGGAGCAGCATTTAGCCGTTACACAAAGAGGCGATGAAGAACCGCTCAAAGCCAAACGGATTATGGAACGGATTCGTTATTTAAGCAAAGAGATTTGGCTGATTGGTGAAAATCGCCGAAATGGTTAAAAAACGAAAAAATTGTTAGAAAAAAACAAACGCCCTATTAAAAAGCGCTGTCATTTAGCACTTTTTTAGGGGCGCTTTTTTTAAGTAGTGCTATAATAACTTCTAGGATGTGAAAAAATGAACGCAAAAGATTTATCTCTTCGTTTACAAAAAGCAGCGGAATATGTCCCACAAGGTGCTCGGTTGGCTGATATTGGCTCTGACCATGCCTATTTACCGGTAGCTTTGATGTTGCAAAATAAAATTTCATACGGGATTGCGGGTGAGGTAGTCATTGGTCCGTATAAATCCGCTCAAAAGCAAGTGGCAAAAAATGGTTTAGAAAATAAAATTGATGTCCGTTTAGCTGATGGACTGGAAGCCGTGGAATTAGCTGATGAAATATCTGCGATAACCATTTGTGGAATGGGCGGCGTATTAATCCGCGATATTTTACAACGAGGCAAGGAAAAAAATCGGTTATCTGGCAAAGAGCGGCTGATCTTACAGCCCAATGTCGGAGAGCGCCAATTACGTCAATGGTTATTTGTTGAAAACTATACGATCGTTGCGGAAGCAATCATCGCCGAGAATAATAAGATTTATGAGTTGATCGTTGCTGAAAAAGCATTGACTACACCAGAGTATTCAGCCAAGGATCTCTTTTTCGGACCTCAGTTAATGCAGGAAAAAAATCCGATTTTTATTGAAAAATGGCAGCACAAACTAGCCAAAAGTGAACGTATCTTAGCTAGTTTGCACCAAAGTGATCAAGACGTCGCTGAAAAAATTGAAGCAGTCACAGAGGAAATTGTATGGATCAAGGAGGTACTTGCGGATGCAGGGGAATGATTTTATCCAACGCTTTAAAGAATATTGTCCAGAATGGCTAGCTGAAGAAGGAGACCCCGTTGGCCTGCATATTGGTACGCTGAACAAGGAAGTGAAGCGTATTATGATGAGTTTAGATGTTCGACCGGCAGTGGTGGCCGAAGCGATTGCTAAGAAGATTGACTTATTGATCGTCAAGCATCCGCCGATTTTTCGACCGATTGCGCGCTTAACCACAGATGATGTTCAGACAAAGATGTATGCTGACTTAATCAAACATGACATTGCAGTTTATGCCGCTCATACCAATATGGATATTATTCCTAATGGGCTAAACGATTGGTTCTGTAAAGCATTAGGCGTTTTAGATACGGAGTATTTGATTCATACTCATACCGTGAAGATGAAAAAAATGGCCGTTTATGTGCCACAAAACGCTGCTAAGAAAATGCGGGAAGCACTGGCTCAAGCAGGCGCTGGGGAGCAAGGCCATTATCAAGCAACCTCATTTACGGTAAACGGGACAGGGCGCTTTACACCAACTGCGCAAGCAAATCCTACGATTGGTTCAGCCAATACGCCAGAGCAAGTCCAAGAAAGCAAAATCGAAGTGATTTTTCCAGAAATGAATCAGGCGGATGTGGTGGCAGCGATGTTCGCCGCACACCCGTATGAAGAGCCGGCTTATGATATTTATCAGCTAGATAATTTAGCTGAAAATTATGGGATTGGCCGTGTTGGAAATCTAAAAACGGCGATGCCAACAGAAGCATTTATCGCCAAAGTAAAAGAAGTCTTTGCTTTGGAGGGGTTGCGGGTTGTTTATCCGCAAGTAGCCAAAGAGCAGATAAAACGAGTCGCAATTTGCGGTGGTAGCGGTGAGAAATTTTACCGCAACGCTTTGGCCGCGGATGCTGACGTTTATATTACTGGAGATGTCTATTACCATACCGCTCACGATATGCAAGAGACAGGGATGCTAGTGATTGATCCAGGACACTATATTGAGTCGCTTTGTAAAGAAAAAATGGTGGCTCTATTTAATCAATGGAAAAATGAAGAAGGCTGGAACGTTGATTTCTTTGTGTCTGAGGCGTCCACCAATCCTTTTTCATTTAAATAAATAGCACTAAAGGAGAGAGTAAGATGTACGAAAATTTATTACCGCGTTTTTTACACTATGTCAAAACGGAAACTCGTTCTGATGCGACAAGTACTACAACACCTTCAACTCAAACACAAGTAGCTTTTGCTCATGAGCTGATGAAAGAGTTAGAAGAAATCGGTATGAAAGAAATTACTTATAATGAAGGTAACGGTTATGTGATCGCAACTTTGCCAAGTAATCTTGACAAAGAGGCGCGGACTATCGGATTTATCTCTCACATGGATACAGCAGATTTCAACGCTGAAGGAGTTAACCCGCAAATCGTTGAAAATTATGACGGGGAATCAACAATTAAATTAGATGCAGATGGAAAATATACCTTAAATGTTAAAGATTTTCCTAACTTAAAAAATTATACAGGGCAAACATTAATCACAACCGATGGCTCAACATTGCTAGGTTCTGATGATAAATCAGGAATTGCTGAAATTATGACAGCAATGGAATATTTGATCGCGCATCCTGAGATCAAACACGGGGAAGTTCGGGTCGGCTTTGGTCCGGATGAAGAAATTGGGATTGGTGCAGATAAATTTGATGTCAAACAATTCAATGCGGACTTCGCTTACACGATGGACGGTGGTCCAATCGGTGAATTACAATATGAAACATTCAGTGCGGCCCAAGCCGAAATCACGATGCATGGTAAAAATGTCCATCCAGGGACAGCTAAAAATACTATGATTAATGCTTTACAAATGGCAATTGATTTCCATAACCAATTACCTGAAGACGAACGTCCCGAAAAAACTGATGGCCGTCAAGGTTTCTATCACTTATTGGCTTTAGATGGAAACGTTGAAGAAGCAAAAATGACTTATATCATTCGTGATCACGATCGTGAGAAATTCGAAGCACGCAAACAAATGATCACTGACATTCAAGCAAAAATGAATAGTCAATTTGATCAAGAACGCGTAGAGATCAACATGTATGACCAATATTACAACATGGGTGAAATCATCGAAAAAGATATGAGTGTGATTGAGCTTGCTAAAGGTGCGATGGAAGAAGTCGATGTTAAACCAATCATTGAACCAATCCGTGGTGGTACCGACGGCTCTAAGATCTCATTTATGGGAATTCCTACACCAAATATTTTTGCGGGTGCAGAAAATATGCATGGTCGTTTTGAATTTGTTTCATTGCAAACAATGGAAAAAGCGGTTGACGTGATCGTGAAGATCATTGAAAACAATGCAAAATAATTTCTAATGTCTGAAAA
>NZ_BCQF01000010.1 GCF_001544295.1 Enterococcus pseudoavium NBRC 100491 | reverse complement strand
TTTTTAATTGAAGCGGAAGATTACTAGCACAAATAAGAAAAAGAGAAAAAAGAGAACGGCTAGCAAACAATAGATTTTCCTTTTGATCTTAAGAAATTGGGCAGTCTCGGCGGTATTCATCCGGCTCGTCGTGTGACGGCGAGTAAAAAGATAAACCAGCAGTCCTTCGCCGTGTTGCCCTCCAGCGGCAATCAGCGACCAGAATTTGGGGTTTTTAATGCCGCGGCTTTTAGCATCCATCATCACTAGCGAAAAAATGTAATAACACAAGCAACCACTCGCCAACACCAGCAGCAGCATTAACACGCTCATAATGATTGTTTGATTCATGACGATCCACTCCTAAATTTTTTTGATGATCAGATAAAAAAGGGCGAAGGTATTGATGCTAATTAACGCAAAAATAGCTAACAGAAAAACTTCGTTGAGCGTTTGATTGACTAATAAGACCAGCATCAGGAGAAAATTAATTGTCAGCATCGCGATGAAAAGCTTTAAAAAATGAGTAACCAGTGTATTTTCCTGCAAATGTTTGACCATCTTTTGATCTCCTTTCAACAGTTCGTCCAAAGACAACTCATAAAGCTCTGACAAACGAATGATTCGCTCAATGTCAGGATAACTGCGGCCATTCTCCCAATTCGAGATCGTTTGGCGGGTGATGCCTAATTTTTCAGCCACATAGTCTTGGGTCAACTTCAATTCATTTCTACGCATCTTCAAGCGTTTTCCAACATCCATTTTTAACTACCTCAATTATGCTTATTTTTTCTTTTAGCATAAAGCAAATTCCGTTTACCTGCGAGAAAAAAATAGTAAAAAAGCTTTTACATACGGTGAAATCCGGCTTTTTCAGGGGAATGCAAGAACGATCCCGTTACTAACGGACTAAAAATATCGCAAAAGAAATATCTGTAAAAGCTCACTAACTAAATCTCCTCAATAGTGGTTTCTTTCCCTTCATAAAACGATAAACCCAAAATTTTTTAATTTCATAAATTTTTTATTGGCTACTTTAGGAAATCTTGCGGTTCAACCTTGTTATACTAGTAACAAGAACAATATCCAGGGGGGATTGTGATGTGTTTCTTTCATTATCACGGCAAGCGAATTTTTTTTGAGACCATCGGCGAAGGGAAAACACTCGTATTTTTGCACGGAAATACCTCATCATCGAAATTATTTCGGCCAGTGCTACCGCTCTATAAGGATTTCCGAGTGATTTTGCTAGATTTTTTAGGCTATGGTCAATCGGAGCGCGTAGATAAATTTTCAACAGAACTTTGGAAAGATGAGGCTTGGCAAACGATTGCTTTATTAGAACATTTGAAGATCAGAGAAGCGAACTTAGTCGGAACTAGCGGCGGAGCTTGGGTGGCGATCAATGCTGCTTTTCTGCGGCCAGATTTGATTGCCACCGTCACCGCCGATAGCTTTGATGGACGAACATTCCGGGAAGACTTTGATCGGGCGCTGCTGGCTGAACGTTCAGCCACGGTCAAAGATCCAGAAGCTTCGGAATTTTATCATTGGTGCATTGGTGACGATTGGCGAAAAGTTGTGGAGCAAGATACCGAGTGTTTATGGCGGATGATCGTCTCTAGAAAAGAATTATTTTTCGATTCACTGCAAATTTTACAAGTCCCACTCCTATTAACGGCGACAAAAAAAGATAGAAAGTTGCGGGCGAATATTGAAAAAGAATACCAAGCAATTGCCGGTGAAGTGGCAAATGGTCAATTCAAACTATTTGAAAATCCCGGTCATCCTGCAATTGGAAGCTGTCCAGAAGAATTTGCAGAAACGGTTAATGAATTTGTCGCTCAGTATGGTTGAGAAGTGACGAATCTAAAGGTTGCAATTAGAAGCGTCGAATGCCCCGACGTTTGAAAATGAATGACAGCAATTATCAGCAAAAAGAGCTCCGAAAGCGTTAAACAGGCTTTCGGAGCTTCTTTCAATCTACAATGAATTCAAGGCATCAGTGGTTTCATCGTTTTCGATATGGGTGTATAAAGTGGTCGTAGTCGTTGAACTATGGCCTAATTGTTGAGCGGTCAAGACGAGGTTATTGGTTTGGCGATACAAGCGCGTCGCTAAGGTATGCCGCAACTTATGGGGCGTGACCCGGACTTTGAATTGCGTGGAATATTTCTCCACCATTTTTTCAATTGCCGAGCCGGTGATTCGTTTCGCTTTGCCTTTACTGATCGTAAGGAAGAAGGCGTATTCGTATTTATCGGGGTGATAACGGCTTTCACGGATCGCTAAATAATTGGCCAGATATTCCATTGCAAAGGCTGCGATCCGAACAGAATCCGTTTTATTTCCTTTGCGGACAACCGTTACCCGATTTTGCTCAAAATTAAGATCAGCCAGATTAATACTGACAACTTCGGAAAGTCGTAAGCCAGAAGCAAGCATCAGGGCATTGATTGCCAGATCGCGCTCACAATCGCGACGATAATACTTCATGGCTTGCGGAGAGAGCTTTTCTGGATAGCTATCACGAATAAATTCGAGATAGTTTTCAGTATCGTCACCTAAAAAAAGTTTTTCTTCCAGTAAATCAGCCCGTGCTTGCAAGGTTTGCCGATCGGAGACATTCGCGATTTCGCGCATGATGTCGTGGGTGAGATACGGTTTGTTTTGACTGTTGTTGGAGCTTTCCGCTAAATATTTGAACAAGACTTTTAAAGCCGTAATATTTCGCTGGATCGTTACTTTGGATAAAGTTTCAGTTGCTTGTTTTTTGCTTCCATCTTGATTAAGCTGACGGGTATTTTGTTTTTTTCGGCGCAAGAGATAGGATTTGTATTGCGTCGCCGTACGCAGTTGCAAAGCATCTAAGGAACTGATGGAAATTTCTTTGCTGCTTTTTTCGGGAACATAGTTATTTTTTATCAGCCATTGAAAGAATTGCTTGTAATTGCGTAAATACTCAAGAATGGTATTAGGGGAGTATTCATCCGCAATCTTTATTTCAACAAATTCTTGAATAAAAGGAGGCATTTTTTCAAGAAGCTGATCGATTTTTTCATTGGCTTGTTCTTTTAACATAAAATCACCTTCCTGTATATACCAATTACTCGATAGAAGAGTAGGGAGCTCCTAAATCAATTATAATTGGAATATACCAATTTGTCAACGAATTTGTTTTTTTATTTCTTAAAACATCACGATTAAATAGAGGATACAAGAGCTTTTGGAAATTATCATCTGTTATTTTATATTTCCGAAAAAACTTATCTTTTATGAAAGTTAAGCATAAACATTTTATGTAAACTAAGATTGAACTTGATAATTTCAACGCTGAATCAAAAATCAGCAAGACAATTGGTCGCTAGAAATAAACCAACTTTTGAATTAAGCGCGATTGTTGGTTTGATCTTTCTGATAACAAGCGCAATAACTAATCACTGCAACAAAGTTTGAGTGATCAACTCAGCATTCATGATAAAAGTAGCTTGCAGCGGTTAAAACGTTCTTGACTACAGCTAAACAAGCGACCACGGATTGCTAACTAAAGCAATATAGTGCAACCATTTTAGATCATCAACCGTTATGGCTGGTAAAGAATAACCCGTAATATGGCTAAAAAACAGCTAATTTACTTTAAATACCGTGTATCTTTAAATCAAGCCAATCTTATTATACTCAACTTTCCGAAAAACGTACATTTTTTAGAAAGATGAATATGTAATCAGCCCAATGCCGGGCCACTATTGTTTCCTGTGAGGTTTTCTTTTAGTCTATTAAATAATATTTTTCAACTGATCACGTTTTACATCAGAAAAAAGATTCATGCCTAGTGACACGAATCTTTTTTCTTATTTGACTTTCTTTTTAAAAGTGATCAAATTCAATCCCATTTGTAGGCTATCAGAATCACTGATTGAAAGCATAACGGCGATTAATTTTCCATTTTGATGAATCTCCACCGTGTATTTCTGAAGTTCTTCGGATAATTCGCTGTCAGAAAATATTACCCACAACCGTTCGCCAAAATAAACAGTCAACTTGAAGCCAGTTTCCCAAATTGAGAGCCAGCCCAAGTTTCGTTTCTTAGATAAGATTTTAGCCAACCAATTTTTTCCATCATTGTAGTAATTCCAGTCTTCCTTAAAAGATCGTTCATGAATTTCTGCGAGAAATTGCTGATAGAGTTTTAAATCTTGGCTTGAGAGATAATTTGCCAAGGTTTCGATTGTCGGAAATTCTTCTTTGTCTTTTAAAATCGGTTTAATTTGGAGCACCTGCCCTTCTTTATTTGGCGGTCAGAGCTGCGGTTTTATTCAAGAAAAATGGCCGATAATACGCGGTTGCATTCGACATCGGTAGGACTTCTTCACTAAGCTGGATTCCGATTTCTTCAATCAAATAGTTACGTCGAGCCTGCATGCGGGCCCACATATCAGGATATTCCCCTTTCATTGTGGCTTGTAACGCTTGATCGGCTAAGACGACCCCACCTTCACAGCTGGCACCGGCGTACCCTGCGACTGAAGGAATGATATCGAATTGGAACAACATCCCGCTTTGAATGCGTTCTTTTGAAGTAGGATAGATCGGTGACGCCAACCATTCTTCGTCAGCACATAAATGGCCTGGATTCAAATGCCAGCCATAAGTTGCTTTAGGTAAGACCGTTTCAATCGTTTGGTATAGTGCCTCTCCAGTCATTCCGATCGTGATAGTTTCTAGCCACGTTTTGACGGCATTAAAATAAGGCATTGCTACGCGATCTAAATAATCTTTCTCGGCTTCAGGCAATTCTGCGGCAGTGTTGACCGCGTAACCACCACGACTTTGCAGGCCACCTTTATAACCGCTAGTCATTGAAATCCGATCCCCTAGTTGGATTTTTTTGGCTGAGGGATATAAATTGGCTTTTTCAAAACGTTCTCCAGTTGCCATGATCGTGACAACACTCGGTGTTTGACCCAAATCATTCAGCCACGCACCAATTTCCATTTCACTTTTACCGACTGCTAGTTGATCCATAGCCTGTAAGATCCCATTTCCTGCCAGCATAGCACCAAATTCATAATGAGCAATCTCGTTGGCATTATTCGTTCGGCGCAAGCCCTGTTCACCAATCAATACACCCGTAGCATTTTTAAATTCAGCAGCAGGTGCGGCTTGTTTTAAACTAGCCACTAAAAAATATGGCAAATCGAACAATCCAGTATTATCTTCGGATTGACTCGTGAAATATTTCCAGCCGATCAAACCAATTGTTTTAGCTGTCGCAAGTTTGGTTTGAGCTAAAATCTCCGGTACGCTCATGGTCGCTGCCATTGGTTGATTAGGTAGTGAAAAATGTGGTAGGTGAACGGCTGTTGCCTTGATTCTGGCATGAGCCGCCTTGTTCAGATTTTCGTTGCCTAAGACTAAAAAGGCTTCTCCCGTTTGGTGCACGATTAAAAGTGCCTCTTCAAACCGAGGAACAAAACCGGTGAAATACTCAAAGTTGCCACCATGTTCTAAATCAGCGTAAATTATCACGGTATCGTAATTTTCTTCTTGCATCTTTGCCACTAATCCCGCTTTACGCGCAGAAAACGTCTCATCTGTCAGCTGTATTGGTCGAAGAGTTTGATCTAATTTTGGCGCAGTTATTTTGTCTAGTTTAATCACAGGCATGGACTCCTTCATTTTTTTCTATCATATCATAGCGCTTAACAGAAAATCTTTGATTTAGAGCGTTATTTCTAGAAATCAATGAAGTTACCGCCCTTGTTTAAAATTCTTCTTACTAAATAGCTCGCTTTTTTAGTGAAAAATCGGTAAAATTATGATTAAAGGATACTATTTTTTTAAGGAGGCAACTATGAAACAATTAATTAACTCCTCTACTTATCGAAGACTCCAATTTGTTGAATATTTAGATCAACTGCCTTCTTGGTGTGAAGCCAAAGAAGCTGCCCGAGTTGTCGAATGTTCTGTAAAAACATTGATCTCAGATATTGATTACATCAATGAATTTTGGGGAGACTTCATCCATATTGAATATTCAAAATTTCAAGGTGTCCGTTTAAATAATCTTACATCGAATAAATTAGGAAACGTTTACGGATTGATTTATCAAGACTCTCTTGAATTTCAATTTGTTGAAAAAATGCTATATGAATCCCATCAAGACGCGGATTATTGGATCAATGAGTTGTTTATGAGCGAGGCTTCGTTTTATCGAATGGTCAATGCACTGGAAGACTTTTTAACACGACGCGGTCTTACCCTGGAGCGTTCACCTTTTCGTATCACGGGACCTGATGAACGCTGGGTCCGCTTTTTTTACCAGCAATATTTTACAGAGGCCTACGGTGTGAACCATTGGCCCTTCACTTTGGATCACGAGGATACGTTATGCTTCATCATGCGAACATCCACTGATTTCGATGTTTCGATGGATGATCGCGAGATCCAAGAGGCGGCGTATTTACTGATGGTCACCTTGAATCGCATGCACCAAGGCTTTTATTTGCCGGAAAGTGTGTATGAACAAGAAGATGATACCCTTGATAAGGTGTTAGATTATAGTCGCCCGTTTGCAGAGCATCTACTAGCGAAAACCGACTTTGACTTACCGGAAAAATGGTATAAAGAGATCAGCCGAACGGTCTTTCATGAATTTTATAATTGGGACAATCCAGAGCAAATCATCCGAATTAACCGAAAAATCGAAAACTTTTTAAAAAATATTTCCCGTTCGATTGATTTTCCCATCGAACGTGAGGATAAGCGAAAAATTATGCAATCCATGATGTCTTGGTATGTAGAACACAATTTCTATCCTTATCGCCAAAATATGCTATTTGATAAGCATCAAAAGTTTTCGCGGGAGATTCAGCTAGTTTATCCAATTTTTTCTACCCTAGTAAAAAGCCATCTGCAAGATATCGAAAAGAAAAATCCCGAGCTATGGACGGAAATTCGGTTAAACAGTGTATTCTTCTTACTTATGAAAGAATGGAGTCACTTGCCGATCCACTTAGAAAAGCTGAGAGCGAAAGTTTCGATTTTGATAGTTAGTGATTTAGGAAGTAAACACGCAAAGATGTTACGAGATTTTTTGATTGCCAATTACGATAAGCGGATCATCGTTGAGACTTTTAATGAACCGGTAATTTCATTGGGCCCTGAAGATTTCGAGCGCTTCAACCAATATGGGATCGTTTTGAGCAACAACCCCATCAAAGGCTATGAAAATGAGAATGTGTTGATCGTAAACAATTTCTTTTCCGCTTCAGATCGGGAAAATCTGTTGAATTTTATTGTAGCTATCCAGCGAAGAGTTTCTAGTGAACACTTAAAAGCTCTAGGAAATATTAAAGTTAAGACAGCCAAAGAGCTCTACTTTTCTAAAAAAATAATGAATCAATAAAATAAAGCGTTTCATCGAAAGGATAACCTCTTGATGGAACGCTTCTTTTCTATTTGCTGGCAAAGAGGATCAAATTGTAGTCATCATTGATACACGTTTGCAAGGTAATCCGTTCACCACCACCGGTACCCGTGATTTGATTCCAATAATCGGTCCCATCTGCTGCCATTCCTGAATCGTCGACGGTTACAATTTGCGTCACTGTGTAGGATGTAACCTGATTTGCTCCATCTGTGCCTGATTGTACAGCGGCCCCACCCCAAGTGGCTACTTGGTTGTGATTCGCATCGATAATGGCTTGTCCGCTAGCTTGCCCCGCGTTAGAATACGAAATCATTTGACCATTAATTTTCAATTGATTTGGTTGAATGACCGTTGGCGCTGGAGCTGGATTTTCCACTTCAGCAACTGGTTCTTCAGCGAAAATAATCGTTTCACTGGTAGTCGTCTGTCCTTCCTCTACCACCACTTCGTATGGCGTTTCATTTTCAACCGAGTCCACGGTTTCCTCTTGGGCAACTGCCGAACTGATCGCTGAAGCATCGGTAGCTGCCGGTACCGGATCAGGTGTTTTTGAAGAGATTGCATCTTCTACAACATCAGAACTACTAGTAGTTGTTTGGTCAACCGCTATTTTAGTTGTGCTTGTTGAAGTGGATTCAGTCGCTTTTTTTGCTTTACGAGAGCCATCTTTCAACGTTGTTTGGCTAGGTGTAGCTGATGCATTCGTTGGTGCTGTTTCAAACATAGAAGTAATAGTTGTCGTAACAAAAAGCGCTGCAACCATTATAAATTTTAAATATGTACTCATTTCCGTTTCCTCCTAAGTAAATAGTCATCTGCTATTTGCCTACAAATTAACGGGAAAAAGCCTAAATATGATAAATTACGCTCACAAAATAACTAAAGTTTTTATTTATAAGGGCTCAAAAGGGCTATTTAATAAGAGATTTTACTATTTCTCATAACTTTCTATTTTGTAGATAAATTGGGGCGAGCATTTTAGACCTCTTCTAGTGAGTAGTGTTCTGGTTAATCATTCACGAGAATCCTTTTTCATCTTTATACTGGTAATCCAGGGGCATCAGCATAAGATCTTCACTATCATCCAGAGTCTTTTTGAGATCTTTTAAAAAACTATACCGATAGTTAGCTGGTTTTAACCCTAATTACCCACCATTTCACAGCGAACTGGACAATGGCTACAATGATCCAAGGGACTTTTAGAAGTCTTTAAAAAGATTTTTTGCTTTTATTACTTTTGCTTACTCCTAGTATTATTTTTTTAAAACTACGGCTTGCCAAGCATTTTGCTAATTAGGAGTTTTATTTGAAAATATTTTATTTGCGATATTTATAGTCCTTTAAAATAGTCATTCATTTAAAGCCTTATTTCCGCGCAACAAAAAAAGCTTTCCGCGTTAACGGAAAGCTCTTCTTATTTTATTGACTAGTCATTCATATTGTAACGTAATTTCATTCGTTCGGAGCCAGAGATGACCATTTTACCAAACAAGTGCGTTTGACGTTCCAAGGATTCTTGCGCTAATTTTTCATTAGCTGCTTCCAAGAATTTTTGAACATCGCTTTGATCAGCAACCGCTTTGTCGGTTTCATTTTGGATCACATGATAGGCTGACATAGCTTCAAGTTCAAAGCTGTTACGGAAATCAACGTAATAGTTATAGTCCGTATCGCCTAGTAAAGCTGTCGCACAACTCAACCAGTACATATTGTTCAAATCGAATGTGCCAGTCGCATTTTTATAGCAATCTGGTGTGTCGTTAACATTGGCATAAAATGGTACGACCGTATTAAAGGTATTCGCTCCATAAGCTAACCAATGAACCCCAGCGATTTCTTCAGGAACATTGTTGCGGATTTGTAAAATATGCACGTTATGGTTCCGGTTGATCCCGATTGGGCGCAGTAATTTCTTCTCTGCTTCCGTACCGTCACCATAAGGATCGAATTGCGTGTTTTCAAAATGGGAACTCAATACAAACTTCACGTCTTCGATTGAGATTTTGCGATTAGCTCGACAGATAAAGGGTAGATCTTGTCCCATAATGTCTTGTTCCACTTCTGGAGTGAAATATTTTTGACCATACCAAGCCCGTGGATTGTTGTAAACAGTATCCTTAATCGATGAGCTACCAAAAATATGGCGCAAATTGTAGCCTTCAAAATCAGGATTCAAATGATTGTCATCGATCAACGCTTTTAAGTCGTCAGAACACAAGGTATCGGCTGAATCAAAATCAAAATGATCGATATTCATTCGGTTTGGTGCAACGACGTAAGCGTCATCTGGAATCCGCACGGCTGCCCAATGATGACCACCGATCGTTTCTAACCACCAAACTTCGTCGTGATCGGCAAAAGCGATCCCATTTGGTTCATAGGTACCGTATTCCTTTAATAAAGCGCCAAGACGTTCCACGCCTTCTTTGGCACTGTGAATGTAAGGTAAAACTAAAGTCACAATATCTTCTTCCCCGATACCGCCTTCAACATAAGGATCTAGTCCTTGGATTCGAGGATTGGTTGTGATGGTTTCGGTGGCAGACATCGAAACATTTTCGCTGTTGATCCCAGCAGCTGGCCAGATGCCATTCGTTAAAATTGAATTTGGCATTGATGTGTAGCGTAATGGATTGTCTGGTAATTCGACTTTCACGCCGCTGATGACCGCTTGGTAATGTTTTGGCTGATCTTCTGGTTGAACCACCACAAAACGTTGTGGGTCTAACGCTTCATGCCCATCATCGTTCCTTGAAATAATAGTTGAGCCATCAATTGATGCTTTCTTTCCGACTAGTACGGTGGTACATGAACCTTTTACTTTGTTTGTCATACTTGAAACACTCTCCCTTTCATGGTACCTCAAGTATAACGCTAATAAAAATAAACACCAAACGAAATCCTATTGAAAAATTTCTTTAATCATTTTGCCGGTTTGTTCAGTCCCTTGTTCGGCCAATGATTGCACGATTTTTGAACCTATGACCACTCCATCACAGACCTGCTGAAATTTTTTTACTTGATCGGCGGTAGAAATGCCAAAACCCGCCAGAACGGGAATCCTACTAAAAGCTTTGACTTGTGCTAAATGAGCCAGTAAATCATCGCGATAACTTTGTCCGGATCCAGTAATACCGTTGACTGTCACGGCGTAAATAAATCCTTCTGCTTCTTTCGTTAACGTTGCAATCCGTTCGGTCGGACTCGTCAAAGAGACCAAGGTCAATAGCGCCAAATCACCTAAATCCCCTACGACTAAATCCCGATGCTCATAAGGTAAATCAGGAATGATTAAGCCTTGGACATCTGTTTTTGCCAACGCTTCAGCCAAATTTTTGATTCCATAGTGGAAAAAAGAATTGCTGTAGCCCATTAAAATTAAGGGAACCGTTGAATGGACTTCCTGTAAGAGCGCGATGATTTTTTCCAGCGTCACTTGCTGCTCAAAAGCGCGTAAACCAGCCGCTTGGATTGTTGGTCCATCAGCGACGGGGTCAGAAAAAGGAACGCCTAATTCAATCGCGGCCGCTCCTGCCGCAATCAACATCTCGATTTCTTCTGGTAATCTATCTAATCCTTGGGCACCAGCCATAATATAAGGAACAAATAATTTTTCGCTGGCTGCTTTGTTTTTTAACGTTTGAGTCAATGGTTTCATTGAGCTGCCTCCATTCGTTCTTTGATTTGTTGGACATCTTTATCCCCGCGCCCCGAAAGATTCATCACGATGATTTGCTCTTTTTCCATCGTTGGTGCGACCTTCATGACTTGCGCTAGGGCATGGGAACTTTCCAGTGCCGGAATGATTCCTTCCAAGCGAGATAGATAGTGAAAGGCCTCAACCGCTTCCTCATCATTGATCGCCGCATATTCGGCCCGACCAAGATCATGTAAAAAGGAATGTTCTGGGCCAATCCCCGGATAATCCAAGCCAGCAGATATCGAAAAGGCTTCTAACACTTGGCCATCGTCGTCTTGCAATAAATGCATTTTAGCCCCATGCAAGATCCCGACACTGCCTTTATTGATCGAAGCCGCATGCTCGTTAGTATCCAGACCACGCCCTGAAGCTTCTACTCCCATTAAGCGAACCGCCTCATCTTCAATGAAGGGATAAAACATTCCCATCGCATTACTGCCACCGCCGACACAAGCCATGACTAAATCAGGCAGGCGGCCTTCTGCTGCTAAGATCTGTCTACGAGTCTCGATCCCAATCACGCTTTGATAATCACGGACAATCTCAGGAAAAGGATGTGGTCCTAAGACAGACCCCATCACATAATGAGTGTCTTCAACCGTTGCGACCCAGTAACGTAGAGCTTCGTTCACCGCATCCTTCAACGTTTTACTGCCGGAAGTCACGCTTTCGACCTTTGCTCCTAACAATTCCATCCGAAAAACATTCAATGCTTGCCGTTTCACATCGATTTCGCCCATAAAGATTGTACATTCCATCCCGAAAAGCGCAGCCGCCGTCGCTGTTGCCACCCCGTGCTGACCTGCTCCAGTTTCTGCCACTACCTTTTGTTTCCCCATTCTTTTAGCCAGCAGCACTTGTCCTAAGGCATTATTGATTTTATGAGCCCCTGTATGATTCAAGTCTTCCCGCTTCAAATAAATTTTGGCGCCGCCTAAATCTTTGGTCAACCGTTCAGCAAAATACAGTGGATTTTCCCGTCCAACATATTGCTTTAGATAGTAATCCAGTTCTTGTTGAAAAGCTGGATCTTGTTTTGAGGCTGCATAGGTTTCTTCTAATTCTTGTACCGCGTACATCAATGTCTCAGGGACAAATTTGCCCCCGTATTCCCCGTAAAAGCCGGCCTGATTCGGTTCTTGATACATGAAATCACTCCTCATTCGTATTAAAGTACTCATCTTTTAAAATGTTTGCTGCCCTTGCTCTGAATGTCATTCTGCTAAATTTGCTGAATCACCCGCCTGTTATTGTCTTCCTGGTTGTTTCTAAAAGTTTTTCGTCTGCCGCTTTTACCGCCTGACAAAAGGCTTGAATTTTGGCTAGATCCTTTTCCCCTGCCGTTTCGACTCCGCTGGAAACATCGACAGTTTGTGGATTAAAAAAACGCATCGCATCGCCGACATTTTCTGGAGTAAGTCCTCCTGCCAACCAAAGTTTCTCTTTTATCAACTGGCTTTGATCAATTAATTGCCAGTCAAAGGTGCGGCCATTGCCACCCATCAGCTTAGCTGGCGGAGCATCCAACAAAAGATAGGGATAATCACGCAAAACAAGTTTTCCTTGCTCCTCACTACTAAAAGCCCGGATGATTGGACGTGAAAGTGCCGTCAGCTCAGTTTCCCCATGAATTTGAATCAAATCTAAACCAGCGATTTCAACCGTTTCCTCTACTTCCTGTTTGGTAGGCGAAACAAAGACGCCGACTTTCTTGATCTTTTCAGGCAGATCAGATGTCAAATGTTGAACTTCTTCTGGCGTGATTTGCCGAGGACTGTCCGCAAAGACAAAACCTAGATACTCAGCCCCCGCGGCAACTGCTGCTGCGATGGCTGGACGCTTTTTTAACCCACAAATCTTGATTTGAGTCATTTTCTAGCCACCCGCAATTCTTTGATCTTTTCTGCCGGATCAGTCGTTCTCATCAACGTCTCGCCGACTAGAATGCCATGATAAGATTTCTTGATTTTAGCGACATCTTCGGCTGTTTGAAAACCAGATTCACTAATATAAATTCGCTCATCTTCGGGCTGAGCTAAGGCCAAACTTGTTTCTAAGGTTACGTTAAAGGTTTTTAGATTGCGATTGTTGACGCCAATAATCTTGGCGCCTAATCTTTGAGCCTTTTGCAATTCCGCTGCATCATGAACTTCGACTAAAACTTCCAAATCAAGCTTTTGAGCTGTGAAAAATAATTCCTTTAATCGTGTAGTGGAAAGTGCCGCGACAATTAGTAGCACGATACTGGCTCCAGCTTTTTTAGCACGTTCCAATTGGTTTTCAGTGATGATAAAATCTTTACACAATAGCGGGACGTCAACAACCTGCGCCACAGCGGCCAGATCGTTGATACTGCCTTTAAAGAAAAACGGATCGGTCAAAACCGAGATTCCGCTGACTCCGGCTTGTTGATAGCTTTTGGCTTGTTCAAGGATGTCAGCTGTCTCGTTGATCACACCTTTTGACGGCGAAGCTCGTTTGATCTCACCAATCACATGAATCTTTTGTGGCTGCTCCCGTAGAATTTGATAAAAAGAGGGGCGTTTTTTAACAGACTGTACTTGGACTGGGGTCAGCTTTTTTACTTCCTGTTCTTTTTCTTGGAGAATCGTCGTTAAAAAATCCAATTAGGCCACCTCCTGTTGTTTCGCGATCAACTGTTGGAGCCGATCATACGCCGCACCGGAAAGAATTGATTGCTCAGCGTCTTCGATCCCCGCAGCTAGAGTTTTTACCCGACCGCTAGCTAAAAATCCTAAGCCGGCATTCAATAATACGGTCTCGTAATATGCTGAGGGAACTCCGCGCAAGACAGAAAGTAAGATGTCTTTGTTTTTAGCAACCGAACCACCCACAATCCCTGCTAGTGGTACCCGCTTAAATCCGAACGCTTCCGGTTCAACCGAAAATCTTTCAACAACTCCTGACTGGTAGAGGGCACACTCGGTCCTCCCTGCTAAATTGGCTTCATCCATACCGCCATGACCATGGACAACAATTGCACGTTTCCGGCCCAACTGTCCTAATGTTTTAGCCGTTTCCACTAACGAATCGCCGGCATAGGTTCCCATCAGCTGATGCTCTAAGGGATAGGGATTAATGATCGGTCCTAGCAAATTGAAGATCGTTGGTGTCGCTAGCTCTTTACGAATATGCATCACAGCCCCCATCGCTGGGTGGAGCGTTGGGGCAAAGAGAAAGGCAATGCCGACTTCCTGCAGTAAATAATCAATTTTTTCTGGACTGACCGTCAATGAAATCCCTAATGCTTCTAACACATCGGCGCTGCCTGACTTGCTGGATATACTGCGATTGCCATGCTTGGCCATCGGGATCCCACCGCCAGCTAATACAAAGGCCGCTGTTGTGCTGATATTAAAGCTATGGGAATGATCGCCACCGGTGCCGCAATTATCCATCACCCCCGTGGGTGCCTGTAACATCGGTGTTCCTTTCCCTTGCATGACTTGAGCTAAACCCGTTAGTTCTTCAGCCGCCACACCTTTGACTTTTAAGCCTACTAACAATCCACTGATTTGGCTGTCCGATAATTGCTGCTCAAAAATCGCTTTGCCCAGCTGTTGCATCTCTATAACCGAGAGGTCTTCTCCGCGATAAACTTTTTCAAATAGCTTTTGCATTTAAATCCCTGCTTTCTGTAAAAAATCTGTTAGATAGGTTGCTCCGTTTACGGTACCGATTGATTCTGGATGAAACTGAAGGCCGAATACCGGATAGCGTTTGTGGCGAATCGCCATGATGCAGCCGTCTGTCTCGGCGGTCACTTCTAAGTCCGGCGGTAAACTTTGCGGATCGATCACTAAGGAGTGGTAACGCATCACTCGCTGCTTCTGATCACCGGTTAAGGTCGACTGTTTGCCATGCATAATCTTCGGAGCGCTAACGATTCGAGCTCCGAAAACTTCACCAATCGCCTGATGGCCTAAACAAATGCCTAAGATCGGCTTCTTGCGATAAAAACGCTGGATCAAGGCTTCCAGTTTGCCGGCCTCCGCCGGTCGTCCTGGTCCTGGTGACAGTACGATGGCTTCTGCTTTTGCTGCTTGCAGGAATAATTCAGGATCATCATTGCGTAATATCTTGACCTCTGTTGGCAAAAGCTGAAGCAGATTGTAGGTAAAAGAATCATAATTATCCACCAGTAAAATCATTTTCCCACCTCCAGCAAAACTTTGGCCTTTTGCAACGTCTCATAATATTCACTTGTAGGATCAGAATCGTAGACAATCCCGGCTCCTGCTTGAACATGGGCTTTTTGATCTTTCACTACCAACGTCCGAATTGCGATAGCAAAATCTGCTTGGCCCGTCTGGTCCAGCAGCCCGATTGCCCCAGCATAAATCGAACGTTTAACCGGCTCCCATTGATAGATCCGTGTCATAGCGCGAATCTTAGGCGCACCGCTGACGGTTCCCGCCGGCAAAGTAGCTTTCAACGCATCCATCGCTGTGAGCTCCGGCTTTAATTTCCCGGTGACAATAGAAACCAAATGCATCACATATTGATAACGTTCGATCGTTAAATATTTGGGGACTGTCACTGAGCCGCGTATAGAAACTTTGCCTAAATCATTCCGACCTAAATCTACCAGCATCCGATGCTCCGCGAGTTCTTTAGGATCGTGAGCCAATTCATCCGCAAGGGCTTGATCTTCTTGGATGGTTTTTCCCCGTTTGCGTGTTCCGGCAATCGGATTGGTGGTGACTAGTTCATTTTGAACGGTCACCAAACTTTCCGGCGAACTACCGATCACTTCCACATCCGGAAATGCAAAATAATAAAGGTACGCTGACTGATTGTTTGTTCGCAACTGACGATAATAGCTAAATGGATCGCTTCTAAACGCTGCCGAAAGCCGCTGGGAAGGAACCACTTGGAAAAGATCGCCTTCTCTGATTTTTTTCTTGGCTTGCTGAACAATCGCTTCAAATTCTGTTTGTGAAAAATTGCTGGTAAAGTCAAGGGGGCTAATGGTTGGCGCCGGTATTGACAGTTTTTGCGCCAATTTTTGTTCAATTTCTTCCAATCGCTGAGCCAACTGCTTTTCAGAACAACCGCTGTAGCTATTTTCTGTGACGAGAGTGGTTGTTTGCTGTTGCTTATCAAAAATCGCGTAGGATTCATAGAGATAAAATTGCAAATCAGGAATCTGCAATTCATCTTTAGGGATGTCCCCGATCTTTTCATAGCAAGCCGCCACGTCATATCCAACATAGCCTAATGCCCCACTCTGAAATGGCAGATCCGAAGAGTTTTTTTTATCGGTCAGTACATATTTCTCTAATTCTTTCAAAGGATCCTCACAAGGATAGCTATCCTTGCCATTGTCAAATTCACCATTTTGAAAACGTAGCAATCTGACGGGGGCAAAAGCGATAATCGCATAGTCCTCTGTCTCTGATTTTCTTTCAAATAAACACGTACCTATTCCCTGTAAATAATAATAAAGACTGATCGGATCTAATTTTTGATGGACTAATTTTTTTATTTTTTTCATAAAAATAACTCCTTTCTATAGCTTTGACTGGCAGATTCCCTGAGCTTTCATTTGAATGGTTCGTTTTAAAAAAACGCAAACAGCCATGCTTTTTGTCGTGTGAAGTGGAACGACTCTGTGAATACTGACAAAAAAAGCCCTCAAACCAAAATAAACTTTGGTTTGAGGGCGCAAATAGCACGGTACCACCTCTTTTAACTGTTCGAAAACAGCAGCTCTAATCGTCTAACAACGATCGTACTCAATAACGGGAGCTCCCGGCCTGCCCTACTTTTGTTCAGGCACGCTCTAACAAGTCCATTCATTAGGGAAAAAATGTTTCTTCTCAGCAAGCGAAACTTTCTGTGATTTTCTCAATCCTAACTACTTCTCTTGTTTATGATTTGGTAGTTTTAAATTTTTTTTGTTCCTGACCGTCGTTTCGTTTAATTAGGTGGAAGCCGCAAAAAAAGCCCCCAAGTCGAAATAAACTCGACTTGAGGGCGGATGATCCACGGTGCCACCTCAATGGTATGCCGAATACGGCATTTCTCATTCAGTCGTCCAACAACGACCTTACTCTGTATCGGGAGTTCCCGGAAGTTCCTACTACTGGTTCAAAACTTCGTCCAAAAGTCCATTCGCATAAAATCCCTTGCTGGTTCACAGCCCCACCAGCTCTCTGAAAAGGTTCATTCATGTTACTTCTCTTTTGTATGACACTTATTTTTTTAGAATACTACGCGTTTTTTTTCACCCTGTCAACGGCTTTTTACTAAAAAAAGATTCTTTTAGCTCCCTTTGACTGTTCGGAATTGCTGGAAATTGCTAGAATAGGGATATTGGAGGTGAATTCCTTGAAACCTATTTTTTTTAAATTTAGAAATTGGTTGCGACTCTTTTTAACCGGAACTTTTTTTGATCGTAGAAGTGCTTGGCAGGCCTTTCCAGCTTTTTTTGAGGCTGCCGGGGAAACAAGTTTTCCCATCCCTGGATTAGAACAAGTCTCCAGCCTGAATCTAAGTCAGCAAGTGGAGCGTTGCTCTGCTATGACGCCTCAAGGAATGACCTTAACAGAAAAATATTTGCTGATTTCTGCTTACTGCCACGACCATCAACATCACTCTGTCATCTATGTTCTAGACAGAAACAGCGGTCGGAAAATCAAGACGGTCATTCTGCCCGATCTGCCTCATGCAGGTGGCTTGGCTTATGATCCCCAGCAGCAAAAAATTTGGCTCAGCAATTCATCGGGCAAGCATGCGGCGGTGGCCGCATTATCCCTTGCAGAAATTGAAGCCTATTCCGAAGCTGGACCGCCGATTGCTTACCAGCAAAAAGTTGGTTTGAAAGAATTGCCCCGCGCCTCGGCCTTGACTTATGATCACGGCTATCTAGTCGTTGCGTCGTTTGTTTTAAGGGGCTTTGGTCAGATCATCTGCTATCCCCTTGACCCAGCGGGCAATCTTTTCAACCCAAGAAACGGATCCTTGATCCAATCGCCCTATGGCAGTTTGAAGCTTCCCACAAAAATTCAAGGAGTAACTTTTTATCAAAATTATCTCCTACTCGCTCAATCTTGGGGCAATCAGCCGGGGAAAATCATCATTTTTGATATTCAGACGACTTCTGACTTTTCTGATTTGACGCAAGCCAGTCAAATCCTTACGACCCCACCTTATTTGGAACAGATCTATGTGGCTGAAGAACAATTATTGGTCCTGTTTGAAAGCGGAGCAACGGCTTATCGTAAAAAAACACCCCACGTCATGAAAGAAGTCTTGCAATTAGATCTGAATAAGCTCCTCAAACCTTAGCCCGCAAAAGTGCTATGCGCTTGCCGGTTAAGGTTATTTTACCGTTCCTAAATAGAGATACCCGTCTGGAGCAGCCGGTGCTCCTTTACTGATCGTAAATTCAAACGGTTGGCCTTTTGCTTCACTAGCTACTGCCAAATGGCAAAGAGCAATTCCGACATCTAATTCCGTCAGCTTATAGATCATTCCCGGCAAGCCTTTGATCTTTTTCTGACGATAAACAAAGATTGCTCCGTTATTTACGATAAAATACCACGGCTGACCGTTTAAGCCAGAAGGTGCTAACCGGGCCGCTTCGAGCCGGGCATCTTTGCCTTCAGAAATATCCTTGAGTGTCTTGCGCTCAAACTCGGTTGCGGTTCTACTACTCGGTTCCGCCGGCTCACCAAAAGCCAAGCCAATAATGTAATCTTGATTGTCTGCTTTAGGTTTTAACATGCCCAACCAACGGGCCGCATAACCTTTTGAAAATAAAAATAAATCCACATATTGAAACATGAACCCCGCGCAAGCATCTCTTAAGGGTTGCTCTTTGCCATAAATCAAAAGATAATGGGGAGCTTTGGGAACACCGAGCCCTTTCACGCCTTCCGGTCCAACTAATTGATAAGTAATTTCTGCTCCAGGCAAAAGCGGCCTAAGCCCTGCAAGCATAGCCTCCATTTCATTGAGCAGCTCCTTTGATAACGGTGTCGCTTTGAAATTTCTGGTCGACTTCCGGGTAAAAATACTCGAATACAACTCCATCACACACACTCCTTTTCCATTATAAAAAAACATCGGAGAGGAATCCCCGATGCTTAGTCAACATATTTTGAATCCGTATTGTTCAGCCAAGCATAGCCCAGTCCCATGACCAAGCCACCGCCGATAAAATTCCCAATCAAGGTGAAAAATAGATTATGCCCAATGTTTCCAGCCGTCATTTCAGCGATCGTTCCATGAGAAGCAAAGTACGCCAGTGAAAAAGCTGGGAAATTGGCAATCACGTGCTCAAAACCTAAGAAAGCAAAGATGAAAATGATAAAGATAATCGCCATAACTTTAGCGGCATCATCTTTCATCCGCAGACTGACTAAAACAGCGGTATTGACTACGATATTGGCGAACATCCCTTCGACTAAAATCTGACTGGTCGATTTGGTCAGCTTCGCAGCAATTCCGGTAAACATATAATTTTCTGGTTCTAAGTGACCAAATGACGCGGTCAATGACAGCAAGTAGCCGCAAAGGACACCGCCGATTAGATTGAATAAAATACAAGTGAATAATAATTTGAAGGCGAAAGATACGGACATTTTTTTCTTGTAAACACCAATTGTGGTGTATAACATATTTGACGTTCCTAATTCTGCATTCATAAAGAGGATCATCACTAACGACCAGCTAAACATGAAAGCATAGGCCATTTTTTCCAAACCTGGAATGGCTTCTTGCATACGAATGGCGATATAAAAAGCAATAGCTGTTCCTAACGCTAAAAATAAACAAGCAAACATTGAACGTACTGCATAACGAGGCAAACTCGAATTAAACAAATCAATTTTTTTTCTAATAGAATACTCAATCTGAGACATCAAACCTGAATGATTCTTCACATTCTGCGCATTTTCAATCCCAGTTGTTTCTTCAATTTCCATAAATAAGTCCGATTTCATAAAGTTCCTTCCTTCTTGGCAGAAGCCATAATGTAAAGGTATCATACAAGATTTTCAGATAATTTTCAATGAAAAGTTAAAAAAAGCAGAATGTTGAGAAAAAATGCACAAGTTATTTAAATTTATTAGTAAAATGGCGTATGATAGAACTAAATAGGGAGGACGTTTAATGGCTAAACAAATCTTAAAAGCTGAAGTAACCTCTTTAGGTGGGCTCCAGCTGAAATGCTCCGCTCGTGGCTTTGAATTTATGATCGATGAACCGGAAAATGTCGGTGGCACAAATGCCGCGATGAACCCATTGGAAGCTCTGCTATGTTCATTAGGAGCCTGTAAAATGATGGTGGCGCGCTTTTTTTATCAACCAAAACAGATTCATTTGAAAAAAATGCGGGTCGAACTTTTAGGTGAAATTGACTCTGAACGTTTAAAAGGGCATCCAGACGTAAAAGTTGGCTTTTCAAAAATCACGACCAACTATTATATCGACGCCGCAAACAGCGCGGCCGAAATTCAAGCCTTTGTTGAATTTATCGAAAAAACCTGTCCGGTGAAAGACACGATCGTCAATGCACCAGAAATGGAGTTACATATCAACCCATAAAAGTAGGAGGTGTGACATAAGCCTTGTCACACCTCCCTTTTTTTCGAATAATGACGTTCCAATAGCTTCTTCGAAAATAAACTGAAGTTTCTTGAAGCTGACCACTTTTGTCACAACCTCTTCTTTAACAATCCATTTTCATCTCATATTGATCGCAAAAATGATCAAAGCCTAGTTTTTCCAACTCTTCGATCCATGCTTGATCAGTAAAATTAATATTATGCAGCCGAACATCCTGGTAGCGTTCACTTAGATTGACCATCAATTGTCCTAATTCCCTCAGTTTTCCTTCGCGTCTGCCCCATTGCTTCACGTGCCCATTATCCTTTTGGTAAATAATAAACGCATCGCAATCCTCCGCAGACCCTATAAACATAATCAGATAATCAGCGGGAAATGCCTGTAAAATTTCGGTTCGATTTTCAAACGAAGGCGCGTCATGCTGCAATGGGGACAGTGAATCCAGCGGAAACTCTGTGATTGGCAGTTCTTGAAAGTCCTCTGTTCCCTCTGCGGTATCTTTTGCATTTCCGCGGAAACAAGCATATTCCTTAATGACATCCAAGCCCATTTTTTTGTATGTCGCCACCGCTGGCGCATTGGTTTGGATCACCTCCAGACCATAATAGGCAAAATCGTGCTGCGTTAATAACTTCATGCAAAAATCCATCATTTTGGAATAAAGCCCTTTACGCCGATGAGCCGGAACGACTCCTGTCGCTGCATCAAAGGCCACCTTTTCACCATTGTATTCTCCCACTGCGTTCAGTAAAACAGCTACTAGCTCATCACCGACAAAGGCCCCGCAGGATAAATCATACTGGACATTTTCACTCTGAAAACGATGATTGAGCACCTCATCTCCCAGCTCCATTTTTACATAGTAATCGGAAAAAGCTTCCCGCATACACGCGGCGATCTTTGGGAACTCTACACCTGACAAATCTTTGATCTCGTACATTTCACTGCTCCTTTCTTTACTTATAACTTTAAATTTTTTCACATCCTGCTCTTCGATATAGCATAGCATGAAGTCGGTTCAATTAAAAAGTGAACAAAAGTACCCCCACTGAAATATGAACAAAAAAAATATTTTTTTGAATTCAAGCTCTATTTTAAAATATTTTTTAAGCAAAATCCGAACTTTATTCAGATTTTTTATATTAAAATTCGAAAAATCATCGACAGTAAAAATATCTGGTGTTATTATTTTTGAAAACACTGGATATTTCAGAGAGAGCAGGAAAACATGAAAGAATTGTACGATGGCAAAACAAAAACAGTCTTACTAGATGAAGCAAATAAGGAAGTCTACTTATTCTTCAAAGACAGCGCAACTGGTGAAGATGGCGTCTTTGACCCAGGTTCCAATACGGTCGGCGGCAGTGTCGCTGGTAAAGGAAAAGTCGGCTTGACTGTTTCCAAATACTTTTTTGAGCTGATGGAAAAAAATGACATCCCTACTCACTATTTAGATGCAGATATCGAAAAAGGTGTCATGAAGGTTCGCCAGTTGACAGTCCCAAATTTAGAATTTGTTTTACGCTACTTCACAGCCGGCAGTATGTGCCGCCGCTTTACCTTGCCAGAAGGCTTGCTTTTCGACTCACCATATTTGGAAGTTACTTTAAAAGACGATGAACAAGGTGATCCCTTGATTACCGATCGTTTGTGCCAAATGAAAGATATTTTAAAACCTGGGCAATTCGATGAAGCCTTAGATATTTTAACCAAAGTCGGCACGGTTCTTAAAGATGCTTTAGCCGAAATGAACTTGACCTTAATTGATTTCAAAATTGAAATTGGTTATGATGCTGCTGGAAAAATGTACGTGGTTGATGAAATCACCCCTGATATCTGGCGCGTCAAAGATGAAGATGGCAATATTCCTAACCAGATTGACTGTGCCCAGTTGATCCTAGATAAAATTCAATAAAGCAAACAGCCTTTGTCCACTAGGTGGACAGAGGCTGTTTTTTTCTTATTAAACGACTTCTTTTTCAGACATTTTTACTGAAGCACTGCCTTTTTTGGACGCAAAGGAAAGAATGATTCCTAGTGCGATCGAACTAAAGGCGGCCACCACCACACGGATGTTTTCCGGTAAAAGAAAAACAATCGTATGCACCGGAATCCAGAAACAGATCCCGACTTTCAACCAATTGAAGGTCACAAAGGCGGTCCAATCAATTTTTCCGATCAGCCCTTTCAAACTCACCGGCTCCTTTGCTGCCGATGTTTCGATCCACAATTCCATGATTCGATGAAAGGTATTCATCGCCGGTGCAAAGGTCAAATTCATAATACTGCTGCCGCAAAAAGCCTGAACAAGCGAGACCCCGGCAAAAGGCAACAGGTTTCCTGCCTGAGCCAAGCCTGCGCCACCCATAAAGACTGGGAACACGAGTGTCACCATACAACCAATCATTCCCCACACAAGCGCCCGCAGCCAGACTTGGGTGGAAAAGCTGTATTCGCCAGTCACGATACGTTTGCCGAAAAGATCCCCTAGCGTCGCTAAGATGGCAAACTGGACGAAACCGCCCAGATATGGATGTGCGCCACTGGCGGCTAGAATCAGCTCGCGCGTTGCCGGGATGACGAATAAACCCACTAAGCACAGCAATGCTAGAACCCAAAGAATATCGCCTTTTTTCATTTTAGCATCCTCCTATCATTTGGGTGGCTGATACTCTTTGTCCATTACTACAACTGCCTTGATCACATCCCCACTAATCGAATCTGCTTCCGCTTGATTGATGTTTTCGAAATCGTAATATTTGATAAATTGATCGAATGGGAATTCACCACGTTTGTAAAAGTCAATCAAATTGGGCAAATGGTATTTAGCGATCGTATCCCCAATCAAAACACCACGAACCTTTTTATTACCAAAAACTAGATCAAAGAAGGTATTGACTTCAAAATTCTTCTGGGTCACTGCTAGCGGCACAAAGGTTCCCGAATTGCTGACTGAATGGAGAGCTTTGGTCATGACTGGTCCGACACCAGTCGAATCGATTACATAATCTAACCCTCTGCCCTCAGTTAACTCCTTGATGAACGCTTCAGGATCTTCTTCCTTACTATTGAAAATATGACTTGCGCCTAATTCTTTGGCTTTGGCTAAACGTTGATCGTTGATGTCGATCGCCACGATTGGATAGCAACCAGCGATTTTCGCGGCCATAACTGCCGAAAAACCGACCGCACCAGTTCCGAAAACCGCGATGCCTTCCCCAACTTTTGGTTGCAAGACACTTAATACGGCGCCACTACCAGTCCCTAAGCCACAACCTAATGGGCCCAATAAACGTAAATCGACATCTTTGGCTACTTTTACCACATTCGATTCTTCAGTCAGACTATAGGTTGAAAAAGAAGATTGATTAAAGAAGTTATTAACTTCTGTCCCCTCCTCTGTGTGTAAAATAAATTCTCCCCGCGGGTTCTTGCCAAGATTATTGACCGTAAACCATTTTTCACAAGACGATGGATGACCTTCCACGCAGTGTTTACACTCGCCGCAGTAAGCATAAGATAAAATCACATGATCCCCCGGTTTGACTGAGGTGACTGCATTGCCAACTTTTTCAACGATCCCCGCACCTTCATGGCCTAAAACATTCGGGAAGTTGATACTGTTACCGTTTCTTTCGCCATAATCCGAGCGACATAAGCCCGACGCGACGATTTTTACTAAGACATCTTTTGAGCCGACCTCAGCTAATTCCAATTCGGTAATTTCGTAAGGGGCGCCTTTTTCCTTTACTAATGCTGCTTTGATTTTCATTCGTGTTGCTCCTTTCCCATTTTGAACTATTTTTATCAAGTATTTATCGTTAGTGATAATGGAATTGTTTCAGTTCTTCTTCGCCTAAAACCACGCGTTCTGCCCCTTTTGATAAAGCAATCATCTCGTGTTCACCCGGAACTGCAATGATTGGCGCGATGAAACCGACCCGTTTGGTCAACTCCGCCACAACAAGCTCTGAATAAGCGACTCCACCAGTCAAGGCGATGCGATCGACGATTCCATTGGTGACGGTCGCTAGGCTTCCGATCCCTTTGGCAATCTGATAGATATAGGCATCATACACCGTTTTTAAAGCTTGATCGCCGGCTGCAATCCGAGCTTCGATCGCTCTTGCATCACTAGTTCCAGCGTAAGACTTCAGTCCACCCTCTCGTTTATAAAGCCTTAGCATTTCTTTTAAAGAATGCTCATAACACAAAGGCATCAAATACTTCAACGGAAGACCACCGGTCCGCTCGGTCGAGAAAGGACCCTCATCATCTGAGATCAAATCGATCATCCTGCCGTGATGATGAATACTGATAGTATTCCCCCCGCCTAAATGAGCGACAATCAGTGTTGCTTTCTGATAATCCAAGCCTTCTTCTCGTGCCACCTTCATTGCCACCGCTCGCATATTTAAGGCGTGGCCGAGGCTCTGCCGTTCAATCCCCTTTAAACCGGAAATTCGAGCAACATCCTCCAACTCGTCGACCGAGACGGGATCATAAATCAATGCCAAAGTCCGAGGATTGCCCTGCTCTTTGATTTCATGCGCCAGTATGGCCCCTAAGTTTGACGGATGTTCATTTTTGGTGACGTGTTTCAAATAATCAAGCATTGCCTGATTGACTTCATAAGCACCAGCCGCAACCGGTGGTAAACTGCCGCCCCGTCCAGCCACCGCGTCTAATTCTTGTGGATCGATTCCCTCCGCGTTCATAAACGCGAATAAAATATCACGACGAAAGGCGATTTGCTCGATGACTGTTGAAAAATCTCTTAATTCCTCCGCCGAGTGGGAAATACTTCGTTCTTTAATAATCTCACCGTCGACATAGTAAGAAACTTTGGTTGATGTCGAACCGGGATTGATCGCTAAGATTTTCATCGGCTACCCCCTCCTGCTACAGTACATGGCAACTACTATCGAATAGACTTTTTCCGCTTCTGTTGATCCTCGTGAGGCCATTACGATCGGCACTTCTGCCCCCATGATTAATCCCGCCATTTTAGCATTCGCCAAAACAGTCAAGCTTTTGCCTAAAACATTCATCGTGGTGATATCAGGTCCGACGAGAATATCTGCATCCCCTGCAACAGGGCTATGGTACTGCTTGATTTTTGCGATTTCCCGACTTAAAGCCAGATCCAATGAAATGGGGCCGTCAATCCAGCAACGTTCAGGGCTTTCCTGCTGAATTTCTGTCATGATGGCTTCCGCTTCCACACTTGAAGCAATTTTGGGATTGACTTTTTCAGCCGCCGCTAATAGCCCAACTTTCGGTTTATCCACCCCGATTTTAGTCATCACTTCGATGGCGTGTTGGATCAATTGTTTCTTTTCTGCTTTTGTCGGTGCAGTCACCATCCCGCCATCGGTTGTCAGCAACAATTTGTGATACGCCGGGATCTCATTTAGTGCGACATGGCTCAGCAAATTATCGGCAATCCCTTTCTCACGATCCACGATCGCTTTTAAAAAGGTGCGCGTTTGTATATGTCCTTTCATTAAAAAATCAATTTTCTGCTCGCGAACTAGCGCCACTCCGATCGAGGCACATTCTTCTTCCGTCTCAGCCGCAACAATCTCTGCCGAGTAGCCGTTTTTAGCTAAAATCGCCGAGATCTTTGCTTCATCACCAATTAAAATTGGTTCTAAAAAAGCTTGCAACTTTTCATTGAATACCGCTCGAATACTGACTTCATCATTTGCACAAACAACGCCGATCCGGATTTTCTCAACACTAGTGAAATTGGTTAATAGTTCCTCAAGTTTCCCCATCGTTTTCACCTATTCCCACGGATTACCTGAAAATTTAGGAGCAATCGGCATGGCGATTCTAGAAATATTGATCAGATGAGTGTAGGTCAAATTTTCCGAAATAATATTGTTTCCCCAAGAGCCACAGCCTAGAGAGACGGTTGGGTTCAAGCCATTCACCGGAGAACCACCAGCATCGATCGTGGGCTGGTTCACCACCAAGCGACTGACTGGTAAAATTTCGCCGGCATAGATGCGATGCTCTTTGGAATGACTGAATAAGCCCGCCGAATGGCCTGAGCCTTCTAACAATAGATTTTCCCGCGCAAAGTCAACCGCTTCTTCAAAGGTATCATAGCTCTTCAATGCTAAAACCGGCGCCATTTTTTCTTTACAGAACCATTCGTCTGCGCCGACTTTTGTCACTTTCACGGCAATAATTTGACTATCTGCCGGAATTTCGATTCCCGCTGCAGCCGCGATTACTTCAGGATCTTGGCCAATCAGATCAGGATTCGCTCGACCGTCAATAAAAAGTGCCCCTCTTAATTGATTCAATGCCGTTTCATCAGTAATAACCGCCGCACCTTTCTCAGCTAATTGTTCAAACAGCTCAACTTCTTTTTCTTGCGGATAAATCAAACTTTGCTGGCACGCACAGACGATCCCGTTATCAAACGATCGGCCGATCACGGATAATTCTGCTGCTGCAGCTAGATCAAAATCACGATCTAAAATGGCTTGGACATTTCCTGGGCCCACCCCATAAGCCGGATGTCCGCTGGAGTATGCCGCTTTAACTAACCCTGGTCCGCCGGTCGCGACGATCAAATCGACTGAGCGCATTAATTCTTGCGACAATTCAATGCTAGGTTCTTCAATCACTTGCAATAGATCTCGAGGGGCTCCAACACTGACTAAGGCTTCCCGCATCAGTTCAATCGTCTCTTTTGTCGTCTTTTTCGAGCGTGGATGGGGTGAAACAATCATGGCATTTTTTCCTTTTAGCGCCATTAAGCCGTTGCCCAGCGGTGTGATAGTTGGATTGGTGGTCGGTGTGACGGAACCGATTACCCCAACTGGGTGAGCTACTTCAATCAGTCCTTCTTCAGGAATTTCTCTGAGTACACCCACCGATTTTTTGCCTTTCATACTAGCAAAGATATTGGTCGCCATCCCTTGATTCTTGCCTATTTTATGATCTAAACGACCTAGCCTCGTTTCTTCAATTGCTAACTTCGCTAAAGGCTCCGCCTGATCAAAAACCGCTTTAGAAACTGCAAAAAGCATGGCATCTACTTGCGCTTGATCGTACCCGCTGATTTTCTCCATTGCCTCACGTGCCTGTTGGACCATTTCCTGCATTGTCATTTGCTTTTACCCCTTTCATTTTTACATACATTAGTGTATGTTTCTTCTAAACTCAATATACGTTCGCTTGTAAGCGCTGTCAATTTAGTGAAAAAGAGAACTTGTCCGCAAAAGGCTGCTACGAACAAGTTCTCCATTTTTCTAAATATTTTTAAAAATAATTGAAATACTGCGACTAATGGCGGCCGGCGTATAGTTTTGCGTTACTTCTTGCGGTGTTCCCGAACTATACATTCCCTCAAAATAATTGTAGAGCAGACTTGCAACCGCGGCAGCATCCTTCTCACCTAGCCCCTCTTTTCTCAGTCCAGTTAAAAAGAATGCATAGAGTCGCCCACGTGTCTCACCAAAAATCTTCAACAGCTCAGAAAATTCCGGATAAACTTCTAAAGTCTTCAATGACTGCTGCAAAAATTTGAAGACGGGCTGATTTTGAGATGGAACAGTCAGTATCCGCACGGTTTTTTCTTGAAAACTCAATGTATCATCCAGCATGATCACTTTTTTTTGCTGTTTGATTTGTTCAATCGTCTGGGAAACTACTTCCCCAAAAAGCTCCGACTTATTCTTAAAATGCCAATAGGCTGCTCCGCGGCTGACATTCGCATCTTTTGATATTTTTTCTAAAGATGTATTCTCAAAGCCAACCTCCAAGAAATTTTGAAATGCGGTTTCCAACAACCGCTGTTTAGTTTTCAGACTGTCCTGTTTTCGTTTCATATTTTCACTCCTAAACTTAAAAAAACAAAAAAAAGGATTTTCAATTCGTTTTTCCTTTTTTTCAGATTTTTAAAAAAATCTCCCAAATAGAGGGGCTTGTGAATTTATTTCTTTTTAAGTTGCCACTTAATCGACCGAATCCGTTTCCATTTTTACACAAATTAAAGCATTTTGAAAGTAAAAAAGCCATCAAGGAACCTTCCTTGAGGGCTTTTAGTGTCCGGTGATTATTTCATCGGCGGAATAACCGCTAACAGACCACTGCTTAACGTGATATATATGGAAGAAGCAGTTGGTAATGTTTCCGTTGTGATCTTCTTCGCCGGCAAAGCGGAAGCTGCTAAGGCAATCAAGCTTTCAGCTCGGAAAAGATTAATAAAATGCTTAGTTGACATCATCTGCGGAATCCGCGGATTATTAATCAGACTGGCAATCAATTTTGATTGGATTCGATCACTTGTATCAAATTTCTTATTCGTAGCACTAATTTCTGGCCCTGTCTGTTCTTCCTTAACCTCTTTAGCATGGTCGAACTCAGTGAGCTCATAGGCTTCAATAATCGCATTTAATTTCTCAGCATATTGCTTATCCGTTGCATAGCGGCCTTGCAAATACTTTGTGGCATCCTTATAAGATTCCGTTTGATCCTTCCAAGCGGGCTTATAGAAATCCTGATTTCCTGAGATTCCTTGCTTCAGTAATTTTGCATAATCTTCTAATGACTCTTTATAAGAAGGATATTTTCTGAATTCAGCGGTAATTTGGAAACTAGACCCTGCGTCATCTTGTTCTAAAGTTCTGAAAGAAACGCTTTGATCCTCAAATTTTCCTTTGATACCAAATAAGTTGTAGTTTGGCTCACTAGCTAAACTGCTATTGCCCGAACCACTTTCCAAAATTGCTTGAGCAATCATCACAGAAGAATAGATCCCATTCTTTTGTCCGACCTCACGAGACGTCTCACCGATTTTTTCAATAAACTGATCCGTCGTTTGGTTTTTATTAAAAATAAATGGTTGACTTGGACTATATTCACCAAAGGCATTTGATAATGAACCGGTGGCTTTTGCTAAGCCTGCAACATTTACTCGTACCGCAAAAGTCGGCGCAAATGCACTAATACTGCCGATCTTCACCACATCCCCTGGTTGCGGTGCATGGATGTATTGACCATTGCCGATATAGATGGCGACATGGGTCGTGACACTAGTTGGCGCGCCCCAAAACAGCAAATCACCTGGCTGTGCTTGGCTGACGGGAATTTGTGTCCCAGCATATTGCTGATCCCCAGTCCAACCGCCAATGTTATGACCAGTGGTATTCGCATAAACCACGTAGGCTAAACCTGAGCAGTCAAAAGCGTTCGGCCCTTTGGCTCCCCAAACATATGGCTTACCCAAATGACGATAGGCTTCTTGCACAATCGCTGTTTGTACATCGTTGCTAAAGGTCGGCACTGCTTGATTGGATGGTACCCGAACATCACTTGACGAATCGGCTTGCGGTTGGCGAGCGGAATTGTTTTCCGCCGGCTTTTTGCTATTTTGGCTCGTTTGGCCATTTGAATTCGGTTTGCTTTGATTAGAATTATTGCCAGTATTATTCCCTGCTGGCTTTTCCGGTGTCGGTGTTGGCTTTGGATCAGGTTTCGGCTCCGGTTTTGGTGCAGGCTCCGGAACTGGTTCTGGTTCAGGTGTTGGCTTTTCTTCGGCTTTTTCAGTTACATTAAACTGAACGGTTACATCCGAGTCCGGCATCGTAAATTTACTGTTTCCATCTCCACTGGTTGATATTACAGCCCCAGTTTGTTGACTCGTTACAATCACTTCTTTTAGCTCAAACTTATCAGCCAATGTCACAGTGTAATGAACTTCTGTTCCAGCAACCAAGCCTTCTTCAGAGACTGGTTGGAAAGCAATGCTATTTCCCTTTTCATCAGTGTAACTATTATTAATAAGCGAATTACCATTTACTAACAAATTATGCGGTTGGATTACTGGCTCTTCAGAACTTCCTGTACTTTCCGTACCAGAACTTTCAGTCGACTGTTGACTTGAAGAAACCGTAGCCGAGTTACTAGCAACGGTACTACTTTCTTCAGCAAAGACTTGTTGTGAAGCTAAAAGAGTCGGAGCTGTCAAAGTCCCTAGCGCTAGTAGACTTACTACTTTATTGTACTTCACACGGATCCCTCATTTCTAAATATATTACTATATATAATATTTTCCTTAATCATCTACTATAATATCATTAATTTCAGATTGTGTCTAAAGAGTCAACATATATTCACAAAATCTTCTAAAACACTAATAAAAGTTGTTAAAACCGGTCAATCTAGATAAAATTATTGCAATAATTATTGTTGGATCGGTGATTTATCAGACTCATCGTAAACATTTATGATTACAATTATTTAACAAAACAATATTTTCAAATACTATTTCCGATTACTAAAACATTATGACTATTAGACAAAACCCCTGAATTGTTTAACTTTTTTATTTAATAAAACATACGCAAAAAAAAGCGATCAAATCGAGTAATTATACTGAATCAAATTCTTTGCTTGCAGGCGACGAGCCACAAAAAAACCGGGACCTAGACACTCAGCCGTCTAGGTCCCGGTTTAGCTTATCCTCTTGCTTTAATGATCGTTTGCATCAAACCTGAGATCGTTCGCTCATGAAAATGAGTCATGCGGACACTTTCACCGCTCTCAGTTCGCCAGATTTTATTTTCATAAAAACCGACATTGTCGCGCGTCCCATCCATCAATTCTTTCCCATAGCCTAATACTAATCGAATAGCCTCCCGCGTTGGTTCATCGCTTTTGAAATAACCAGGATAGCTGCGTAAGTATTCATCAAGATCACTGTTTTTCGATACTTTCCAGTCTTCAATAAAATCTTCTAAAGCAGTCACAACATTGCTTGTTTGAATATTCCATAAAGTTATATCTACCTGACTTTGCATAATAGCCCCTCCATTTTCCCCTTTTTTTCTTATTTATGTATATAACTATTATAAAGTGCTTTCATTTTAATTAGCTGAGATAAGCCCTATTTTTTTATTAAAAAACGCATTGACAAAAAGGTAAACTTTAAATATTTTGAAGTTTACCTTTTTTAAAACAATTTTACTTCTGCTCTTTCTCATTTTCAGTTATACTAATACAAATTGATTTAGTAAGGATGATTTTTAATGCTCACTTTTTTAATTAACAAAATTACCGAACGTTCCAAGGGAAACAAACGAACCAGTGTCGGTATTCTCGCCGGTATTTTAGGTTTACTTTCAAACTTGGTGCTTTTTATAGCAAAATTTTTCATTGGTTCTTTATCTGGTAGTGTCTCTATCATGGCCGATGCCATGAATAACTTATCCGATACTGCCTCTTCGATCATTACCTTAGCGGGCTTCAAAATTGCCGGCAAACCCGCCGACGAAGACCACCCCTATGGTCATGAACGCTTTGAATATATCAGCGGCTTTGTCATTTCGATCTTAGTGACCTACGTCGGTGTGCGTTTTTTAGACAGCTCCTTTGTGAAAATTTTAAAACCAAGCAGCGTATTACTTTCGCCGATTATTTATATTGTTTTGATTTTATCCATTTTAATGAAGTTTTGGCAATCCTTCATGTATCGCCGGCTCGGCCGCGAGATTGACTCTGACACCCTGAAAGCCACCGCTCAAGATAGTATCAATGATGTCTACACTACGATTGCCGTCTTGATCTCAGCCGTGATCGAATGGTTCAGCGGCTGGCGGATCGATGGATATATCGGTTTCTTGATTGCTTTATACATCATTTATTCCGGGATCAAGATGATTCTCGGATTTATCAATGATCTGATGGGGGTGCGTCCGCCAGATACTGAAGTGCAGGCGATTCGTCAGCATCTCGATAATTATTCGGATATTATCGGCTACCACGATTTGTTGATCCATAGTTACGGCCCCAACAGCATCTTTGCTTCCGTCCATATCGAGGTCAATCAAGACTGGAGCTTGCCCCATGCCCATGAAGTCATTGATGCTATTGAATACGATGTGAAAGAAAATCTCGGCGTGGATCTCGTATGTCACTTGGATCCGTATCCCTTAGATGATCCGGATTTCAAACGCGTCGCACCGGAATTGAAAAAAATCCTAAAAAATATCGATCCCCATTTACGTTTTCATGATTTGCGGGTGGACAAAACAACGACCCCGGAAACGATTTACTTCGATTTAGTCGTCCCGGCGGAATTAAAAAAAGTTTCTAATTCGGAATTGCAAGATCAGATTAGTCAACGCTTCATTACAGAAAACTCGCCCGCCAAACTCACCATCACCTTTGACCGGACGTATCTATTATAGAAAAAGAGCCTTGGCGTACGCCAAGGCTCTTTTTAACTATTTTTGTTCTAGGTCCAGCAAATATTGTTTGCGTTTCAAGCCACCGGCATAGCCAGTTAGCTTCCCATCGCTGCCAATTACTCGATGGCAAGGAACCACAATCGCCAGTTTGTTACTGCCATTGGCACGGCCGACTGCCCGCACTTTATTTTTATCTCCTAAGCGTAAGGCAATCTCACGATAACTGACCGTTTCCCCGCTAGGAATGGTCAGTAAAACCTGCCAGACGGCTTTTTGGAAAGCCGAACCATCCAAAAATAAAGGCAATGAGAATTCGTGACGCTCCCCTTTGAAATACTCAGCTAGTTGTTCTGAAACTTGCTGACTGATCGTCGTTTGGCCATAAATTATCCGAAAATTATAGTTTGTCCGTAATTGCTCAATTTCCCGTTCTAAGCCCCGTCGGTCTTCAAACTCTAGTAAATACAAGAACTCATCGTCCGTTAAGCACAGCATTCGACCGATTGGCGTTGAAATAAACGTGGCACTTAAAGGTCGAAGGGTCACTTTTTTCGCGGGATTCCCCATAATTTTAGTAAAGGCATCATTGAATCCACTGGCGGATTCATAGCCTGCTTCAAACTGTTGATCAATCACTTTGCCCCCTTGACTGATCTCCTTAAACGCTAACCCCATTCTTCGGGCCCGCGCATATTGCATAAAAGTCATCTGATAAATTTCTTTGAATTTTCTGCGAGCGGTCGCTGAATTCAGGCCAAATTCAGCAAAATCGGCTTCTGTCCAACGTTTTTCCGGTTGTTCCTCGACTGCATCCACCAAGAACTGGACCTCTGTCGGAAGCTCCCGAGGAAAGGACAGCGGCTGGCAAAGCTTGCAAGGCCGATAACCTGCTAATAACGCTTCTTCAGCCGTTTCATAAAACTCGCAATGCTCAAATTTCGGTTTCCTAGCTCGACAAGTCGGGTGACAGAAAATCCCCGTCGTCTTTATTCCGGCAAAAAAGATTCCTTCATAATTTCGATCCTTTTCTTTCAGCGCTCGGTAATATTCTTCCTGTTTTTGCTTTGACGTAATCATGTTGCCTCGCTCCTCGTCATAACTCGATGCTTAGATTATAGCGCCTGATCCAAAGAAATGCTTACGAAAAATGAACAACTAATTTTTTTATGCTCGTCATTTCAAGAGAAAAACTCAAGTTGCAGACCTTGCCAAAATCATTTATATCACTGGATTATCAATAACCGTTATTCAGCGGTCAAATCACGCCTAAAAAAGACCGTGTCGACATCCATCAAATGATAATCTTGGGGCATCTGCGACTTAGGCCAGTGCTCAAAGCCATTTTTTTGATAAAAGCGTTGTGCGGCTTTCAGCACATCGACCGTTCCTAAATAAAGGCGTTGGTACCCCTGCGCTTTACAATAGTCCACCAAAGTATCCAATAATTTCTTCCCAACTTGTTTTTCGCCGCGAAATTCTTTTGCGGCAAACATTTTTTTGATGGCCCCATTATGATTTTTCAGCTTCACTAAAGCGATCGTGCCAACGACCCGTTCACCGTCAAGCGCCAACCAAAAGTTTCCCCCACGATCGATGTACTCTTCTTTAATTTTCAAGAGATCTGGCTGATCAGTCAGACTAATTTCAATTCCGAATTCAGTCTGCTGAATCGGCAAGATCAAATCAACCACTTGGTCTGTGTATTGTTCTTCAAAAGGGATAATTCTTATTTCTGACAATTTGATTCACTCCTTTTTTTATTCTTCTAATTCATTCGGGATGACTTGATATAAAATTTTTTCAATCGTCCCCATCGCCGCGACTAATTCTTGATAATCGTCATCTGATAAAGGCTCCAGTAACTCGATTACTTGCTGATCGGACTGTTCTTCAACGTATTCGTTCAAAGCGTTTCCTTTTTCCGTCAGAAATAAATGGAGATTACGACTATCATTGGGATCTTTCATTTTATAAATATATGTATTCTTTTCCAATTTACTCAGTTTCCGGCTCAAATAGCTTTTCTTAATATTCAAATACTTCGTTAATTCGTTAGCAGTAATGCTGGGGTGCCGGCCGATCTCCCCTAATATCCGCATCTCGCTCATCGAATAATCCAAGTCAAAGACTTTTTGATCGAAGACGCCTAAAATTCGTGTGTAATAGCGATTGAACTTTCGTATATCGCCTGTCTCCATCGTTTACACCTCCACAAATAGTTTACTTTAGCAACTAAATAAAGATTACTACGATTAGTTTACTTTGACAACTATTTTTATTTTAATCCCTTCAGCAAAAAAAGCAGGCGCACGTTTTTATTCGCGCTCCTGCTTTTAGCTGTTGTTTTATCAAATACTTTTATAACTTGATCGAGATTTCCAAAAATACGTATCCCTTATCGAGGGACCATTTTTTAGAATTCAAGCACTTCTCTACTTATAACACGTGCTCGGTCCGTTCGATAATATCGTCCTGAGTCGCTTTTGATAATACATTAAAGAACGCTGAGTAGCCAGCGACCCGCACGATCAAATCCCGGTGTTTCTCCGGATTCTTTTGCGCGTCAATCAATGTTTCCCGTGAGACAACATTATATTGAATATGATAGCCGTGCAGTTTATTGAAAAAGGCTCGCAACAGCATAATCAACTTCTGTTTGTCTTCTTCTTTGGCTAAAGTCTGCGGATTAACTTTTTGATTTAACAAAACACCGCCGATAATCTCTTCTGTTCGTAATTTTGAGACAGATTTCAAGACCGAAGTCGGTCCATTTTTATCCATATTATGCGATGGTGAACAGCCTTCCGCTAGTGGCACCCAGGCATTCCGACCATCTGGCGTCGCCATCGTGCCTTTTCCTTGCCCGACATTCGCTGAAATCGATGAGGTTCCTGAATATCTAGTCCCGCCGATTGGACCTCTGCCAAAACGCGTACTTGGATATTTTTTAACTTCTTCGATATAGCTGTCATAGGCCTCACAGACCAATTGATCCGTATAGTCGTCATCATTACCGTATTTTGGCACATCTTCTAAGATCATTTTTTGGATTTCTTGGCCGCGTTCGGTTGCGTAATCGCTCATCAAAGCATCCCACAGTTCTGTTTGCGTAAAACGTTCTTCCTCAAAAACCAGCTGTTTAATAGCGGCTAAAGAATCGGCTAAATTAGCAATCCCCACTTGCAAGCCTGAGATGAAATCGTAGACGGCGCCGCCTTCTTTTAAGGTTTTCCCGCGACCAATACAGTCTTCCGTCAATGCTGAACACAAAATATCTGGAACATCTCGTTCCAAACCTAAGTCGATCGCGTTTTCTACGATCACGCTCATCCGTGTCAACTCCCGAACCGTTTTATCCCAAGCCGCCTGCAATTCTTCAAAGGATTTCATCTCTTTAAAGTGGCCATACCCCTTCACAAAGCGTTTGTTGGAAACCGGATCGATCCCATCATTCATGGCAATCATCAAAATTTTAGGGAAATTCATATAACTCATTCCCGTACAACGATAACCCCATTTCCCTGGAACAGCCGTTTCAACACAGCCGATTGCGCTATAATCATACGCATCTTCTTCGGTCACACCGATCTTGATAAATGACGGAATAATGATCTCATCATTGTTAAAGGCCGGCATCCCAAAACCGATCTTCATTACTTCAATACATTCGTTCATAAATTGACTATCTAGGCCTGAATGGTATCGAACCGTTAAATTCGGTTGCGGCAATTTCGTTTGGGCCACACTGCGTAAAACCAGATAAGAAAGTGGATTGACCGCATCTTTTTTATCTCGTGTCTGACCACCAATCGTTACATTTTGGTACAAGGGTGAACCCGCACTACTGAAAGTATGGGCTTGGCTGCGAACTTTGTTGATGGTCAATGTTTTGATCCAAAGATTCGTCAACAGCTCAACGGCTTGATCTTCCGTAATCGTACCTTTCGCTAGATCATTTTTTAAATAAGGATACATATATTGATCAAAACGACCATAAGACAATGAATGACCGTTTGACTCGATTTGCAAGATTAATTGAATGAACCAAACCGATTGAATCGCTTCTAAAAACGTTTCGGCGGGTTGATTCGGTACTTTCTCACAAACGCGACTAATTTCTAATAACTCTGCTTTTCTGGCTGGGGTTGCTGTTTCAGCCATTTCGCGAGCCAATTGAGCATAGCGTTCCGCAAAGGTTTGCACTGCATCCAAAACGATCAAAATCGCATTGTAGAAATGATATTTATCAATACTTTCCGGAAGCGTTAAATCCAAATTCGCTTTTTCTTTTAACGTCCGTTGGCGATAGCCGGCCAAGCCGACTTCTAGGACTTGACGATAATCCACCGCTAAATGCGCATCGCCGGAATTCATCTTGCCTTCCATTCCGAAAAAGCCTGTTTCCATAAAGACGGAAACTTCCTCCGGTAACAAGGCCCCGGCTTTTGCTCGTAAATTGTTATTCTCCCAAAATGGTGCAATCGAACGTAAATCTTCTTTGGTTTTTTCTGTAATATAGAAAACATCGCCATCGCGTTTTTCGAAGAGATCCAATTCATTCAACACAAATTCCATCGTATATTCTGGAAAAATCGGTGCATCTTTATTGGAAGCTGCTTGATTGCCGACGATCATCGTTTCCTCTTCAATATAGATCGACATTTTTGCTAAAATATTTTTTAACATTAATGCTCGTTTCATAACACTTGGTTGATTTTGATACTCCCGATAGGCTTCTGTCGCTAATAACGCCCGCTCCGCACAAATATAAGGTTTTTTGTTCAAGACTGATTCACGGTATTCGTTCATGCGATTAGTTAAATGACCAAAATAGGGTTGGTTGCCAGCATTTTCTCTTTCTTTGATTTGAATACTCATTATTATTCCTCCGATTTCGTTCGAAACTATTTACGTCTTCTTTCGAATTAATCGTAGCATGTTTAAGCAATTCCCGTCAATATAATTTCGAACTTTTATAAACTAAAAAAAAAGCGCACATTTGTGCACTTTCCATTCATTTATATCCTAATTTTTCGGTAGTTCAAAAAAAAGCTTTGATCATCTGTACAATTTTTTCTTCATTTCCTAAGAACAAATCACGATAAGAAATCGCTAGTCCATTTTTCTTAACGGCTTCACTAAGATAGATTGCATCTCGATCGTTAAAAATAATTAAATCAGCCGCGGGAACAGCCTTGCTGGTTATATCATAACTAATAAATTGCAACGAAATCGCCGGTCCCAATTCCCCTTGCAGCTTGGCCTGCCTTTCTTTAGTCAGTATTCCCACAGTGTTAACCGCATAACCAATCGGTCCGCCACCATCGGCAACATTTAGCGAGTAAATCCAAAGAACTTTCTTCATGAGGGCCTCCTTCAGCTGTTTACACCTAATCATTTATCATACGCTCAGTATAACACTTCCCTGTTTGAAACCCTCGCTAAAAATTCATTGATTTAGCCCTTGATTTTTATCCGTTTCATGTTCCTCATGCCAGTTTTTTAGATAGTCGTTACATTAATTTTTTGTTCAGTTAAAAAGTTCAATACTTCCTCAGAAATCCCTGCATCGGTGTAGACTTTACTAATCTCATCAAAAGCAAACTCCGAAACCACGCCATTTTGGCTAAATTTGCTAGAATCGGTCAAGACGATCGTTTGCTGGGCCGCGGTGGCTAGCGTACGAGTCGTATCACAACGGGTAATGTCACTGCCGGTAAAGCCCCGTCGTTGATCGAAACCATCGATCCCAACAAAAAGCTTATCGACATAAAACTCGCTAATCACTTGTTTGACTAGCGGCCCCACGTTGACTTGTGATTCCTTTTGATATTCGCCACCAATCAAGATCACCTTGACTGAATCGGCTTTTCTAACATACGATGCAATGAAACAAGAATTCGTAATAATCGTAATGTCGTTACGATTGAAAGCTAGTTCTTCCGCCAACAAAGCACACGTGGAACCCGATTCAATCATAATTACCTCACCATCAGTAACTAGTTTGCTGGCTTCTAATGCGATTTTTCGCTTCAAATCATAATTCTGTGCCAAGCGATAGTTGATATCATCCATATTATTTAACAAAGCAAAACCATGCTGACGATGCAGCAACCCTCTTGCTTCAAGCCGATCTAAATCTTTCCGAATCGTTACTTTTGAAACATTTAATAATTTCGAAAGTTCATTGACTTCGATTTTCTTCTTTTGACTCACGATTGAAATAATCTCTTCTTCTCTAGACATCCCGATCCACTCCTTGTTAAAGATAGATTACCATACAATGACGAAGGCAACAATCAATCACTAATTAAATTTACGTTCGTAACTAATTATATTTACGAAAGGTCTGTTTTTTGTTAAAATGAACCTGTAGAACGTGACGAAGCAAAAAAGGAAATCACTAAGGAGAATGATCATGAACAAGGAAGCTTGTATTTTTAATATTCAAAAATTTAGTCTTCATGATGGACCTGGTATTCGAACCGTTGTCTTTTTTAAAGGCTGTCCATTGAAATGCTTTTGGTGTTCAAATCCTGAATCTCAAGCGGGCAAACCGGAGCAAATGTGGGACAAGCAAAAAAAGGCCCACACCACTGTTGGCGAATACAAAACAATCGATGAAATCATTCGCGAAGTCATGAAAGATCAAGCCTTTTATGAAGAATCCGGCGGCGGCGTGACTTTATCCGGCGGCGAGGTCCTTTACCAAGCGGAATTTGCGACTGAACTGTTGCGTCAATTAAAGGACAAGGGGATTCATACGGCTAGTGAAACGACCGGCTTTGCTCGCAATGATGTCTTTCGCAAATTTATTGAGCAAGTTGATCTCTTGTATTTTGACGTCAAGCATCATGCTGAAACGGAACATAAGGCTGGAACCGGTGTTTCTTTGCAACCGATTCTAAACAATTTGAAAACAGCCTTGGAACTGCAACAACACTTGGTGGTACGGATCCCTGTCATCCCGAACTTTAATGATGGTCGTGAAAATGCCAAAGAATTCGCAAAATTATTTAACGAACTAGGCATTACAAATGTTGAATTGCTTCCTTTCCATCAATTTGGTGAGCAAAAATATACTTTTTTGGATCGGGAATATGAAATGAAAGATATTCCGCAACTACACACCGAAGAGTTGGATTACTTTAAAACGATTTTAGAAGAACAGCAAATTGCGTGTCATGTACATTAGAAAAAAGCTAAGTATGGGGTGGTCCCGTATACTTAGCTTTTTTTCTAATAGCAACTTGTTAATCTACTTCGGGCGCTCTTTCTTCTTTTTTACGACAATAATCGACATAACCAAAGGCAAAGGCTTCAATCAGTAGAAAAAACGACGACGCCGTTTGTAGCCACCAGTCAGCCGGATTAGGACTACGGCTACTTGATGCATAAAGGGCGTAATCTGCTCGTCCTGATAATAAATTATTTTGCATATTAGTAATCGATACGATGGTTGAGTGATGCGTAGCCAAAACATTCAACACATTAAAAAGATGTTGATTTTCTCCAGACAAGGATAAGACAAAAATCAGATCCTCTTCAGTGATATTTTCCATAATTCGCTTAAATTCATTCGACTGAGAGCTGGCTGGGATCATCTGAGCGGGTTTACCGATCAATAACAATAGACGCTGTAGCTCTGCCGCTTGATTTTGCTGAGTGACTCCCGTACTTAATAAATAGACATTCCTACTGTGATCCAAAGCTTGATAAACCGTTTCCCAGTGATTGTCTTTGAGATAGTTGATCGTTTGATCAGCATCGGAAAAAATCCGATTTTTAAACGCGGTTGCTTGACTGCTGTCTTGCGGATTGTTTTGCCATTTCAAAAAATTCCGTAACTCGCTAAACCCTGTAAAACCTAATTTTTGAGTAAAACGAATCACTGATGATTTTGAAGAATGACAGGCTTTCGCAAAGTCGTTTGCGCTCATCGAGGTCATTTCTTTTAGATGAGCATTGATATATTTGACCATTTCAATGTCGACTTCACTTAGTTCTTCATAGTGTTGATTGACAATATCAGAAAAAAACATCTGCCCCTCTCCTTCCTATTATTATTTTAACCTAACACGATTTTGTATCCAATCACAAAAAAAGTATGAATGATCGGCTTCAATCATCCATACTCTTTTGTGCTTAGCAGCAAATTAGTTTAACTCAGGCCACCAAGAGCCATTTGCTTCAATCATTTCATCTAAGATCTGCTTAGCCACTGCGGCAGAAGGAACTGTTTTAGATAACGTCATCGCCTGCCATAATTTTTGATAAGATTTTTCCTCAAAGGCATCGACAACTAATTTTTCGACCGCGACTTGCTGTTCGATCATCCCTTTTTGGAAATGCGGAATCTTACCCATACATAGCGGTTCATACCCCCGTTTGCTTACGATACAAGGGACTTCAACCATGGCATCGTCGTCTAAATTAGCGATTGCTCCTTCATTTTTGACAATCAATAGCATCCGTTCATACGTATTGTAAGCTAAGGCTCCCGCTAATTGAACGATGAATTCTGCGTGTTCTCCCGCTTCAATCGTAGTATCCTCGGCTGTTTGAGCCGCTGCGATTCTTTCACATTCAGCGAATACTTTCTTTTCACGATTTTCCATCACTTCATTTGCTCGGGTATGGTTTGGATCAGCATGAGCGACGACATAATCTGGATATAAATAATATTTTAAATAGGTATTTGGAACTGTTGTCGGATCAACGGCATAAACATCTTTAGCTTTTTGGAAAGTATCCATCCAACTGTTTTCTTCCAATAACGGATTGCCTTCACTTGCAGCCGCCGCATAGCCGTATTTAGCCACATGTTCTTTTAACTTAGGCATCAAGTCATTGCCTTGTTTGTCCGTTAATTCGGTCCACCAACCAAAATGGTTCAAACCGTAATAACGATCGACAATTTCACTCTCATTTTTCAATCCAACGATATCAGCAATCGATTTTTTGATGGCAACTGGCATATCACAAATGTTGATGATCTTCGCATTCGGACGCATCCGTCTAGTTGCTTCTGCTACAATTGCTGCCGGATTTGAATAGTTCAACATCCACGCATCAGGAGAATATTGCTCCATGTAATCAATTAACTCCACTACCCCTGGAATCGAACGCATCCCATACGCCATCCCACCAGGTCCGCAAGTTTCTTGGCCAACTACACCGTATTTCAACGGAATTTTTTCATCTTTTTCCCGCATGGACAATCCACCCACCCGGATGTGTGCCATTACGAAATCAATATCGCTAAACGCTTCCGCCGGATCGGTCGTTGCTGAGAATTCGATTTCTGGCGCCCGTTCTCTAACAATCACCTCACAAGCCTTCGCAACAACTGCTTGACGCTCGGCATCATTATCGTAAAATTTTAATTTTCGTAATGGGAATTTGTCCTGATTTTCAATGAGCATCATCACGATCCCTGCAGTATAAGTACTTCCTCCACCGGCAATGACTACAGACTGTTTTTTCAATTCCATCAATATCTTCCTTTCGTTTTTAAACTTACTATTCGATAATTCCTAATTTTTCACAAATATCTTCTTTGAATCCTTGAACACCCATGCCGATAATTACTTGGACATTGGTCCCGTTTAAAACAACCCCTTTTTGTTGGGATATTTTCTCTAACTGGGAAGCATCCACCAGACTTTCATCTTTAACCGTCACCCGCAACCGCGTAAAGCAGTTAGAAATACTTTCAATATTTTCTTTCCCACCTAAGCCTGCGACTACCAAATCAAAATCATTCTCCATCAATGAAGCTTCACCATTCACCGGTGCCAAAGCGATTTCTTCTGTCAGCTCGTCTTCACGCCCAGGTGTTTTAAGATTCAACTTCTTGATCAATAGGACAAAAACGAAATACCAGATAACAGACATCACGATTCCCACAATGATCACTAAATAAAAACGGGTGACTGATGGACTAAAGACTGAGTTAGATACCACGGTGTCAATCAATCCATAAAGCATATAGGTTCTAGCACCCACACCCCAAAGGATCGTTTCTGAGACTGCGGTTAATAAACTATGAACCAGCCATAACAACGGAGAGGCAAATAAGAAAGAAAAGTCAAGCGGTTCGGTGATCCCAGCAACGCTGGCAACAAACATCGATGGCAGGATCATCCCCTTCACTTCTTCTTTTCGCTCTTTCTTTGCACAATGGATCAATGCTAAAGAGACAGCAATTGAACCAAATATTTTTACAAAGCCAAAGGTTGCAAAGCGCAAGGATGGATCTAAACTAGTTATCGTTCCTGCATTCGCCATTTCAGCGTAAAAAATATTTGCAGCACCGTTATAGACTTGACCACCGATGGTTGCGGTTCCTCCCAGTGCAGTAAAGCAAAACGGCATCCATAATAGATGGTGTAAGCCAGTCGGAATCAAGAAACGATTACCAAACGAATAAATGAATACACCCAATAGGCCCGTTGTCAAAATGAAGCCTGATAGGGAAGAAATCCACCCATTCACCACCGGCCAAATGTAACTCATTCCAATCGCCGTAATTAAAATCACCGGGATTAAAATCATAAAGGAAAGACGCGAACCTCCATAAATACTGAGAAAATCGACAAATTCCTTATCAGAAAAACGATTGTGAATAAAGGCAACGAGACAACCGACTAACATTCCTAGAAAAACATTCATATCAACGACTTGAAATCCTAAGACAACCGCCTGTCCTGTTCCAAAAAGTCCCATTTCACCTGCTTTCGCCAATTGATCGGTTAAGGTTAACCAAGCATTGTTCGCAGCTAAGAAAAATAGAAAGGCAATCAAGGAGATGAGTGCAGCCTCTACCTTTTTCTTTTTCGCAAGCGATGCTGAGATTCCCACACAAAAGATCAAGGCTAAGTTGTTCAACATACTGTCCATCATTGTCTTAATCAAGCCACCGAAGGTTTGCAGTGCAGCAGGCATAAATTCTAATTGTAAAATAACAGAAAAAGCTAAAAACAAACCCATTACAGCCATGAATTTGACCGGCACAATCACCGCTCTAGAAAAGTCCTGCATCGTCTGTGAAAATTTACTTTTCATTTTCTATCTCCATTTCTTTTATTGAGTATACGTATCTCTTGAGTTCAGATTAACAATATTCGGAATCGGTTACAATACTTTCTAATTCCTTTGGACCTAGGTCCAACTGTAGGTTCTAAAAAAAATAATGAATTTCTTTACAATAACAAACTTTTTATTTAAGGAGCGATACAGCTGTCTTTCCGCCCGTCAATTCCTGTAAGTTTGGGAGCCATTCGATGGGCTGATCTTTAGCTTCGGTTACGATCATCATCACCGTTTGCTTCAGACCGTTTTGCTTAATTAGTTGCGGATCAAATTTTAGTAACGGCGTTCCCCGTTTTACTTTCGCCCCTTCCTCAACTAAAGGAACAAATCCCTGATTCTTCAGTAAAACAGTATCGATCCCTACATGAATCAATAACTCGCAGCCATTGCTTAGGCGCAACCCCAATGCATGCTTCATCGTGTCACTAGCGCTAATAACCTTCACATCTGCCGGTGCAACGATCGTATCAGCGGTTGGTTCAATCGCCATTCCTTGCCCCATCATTCCGCTAGAAAATACTTCATCCGCAACATCTTGCAACGCAACAAATACTCCATCAACTGGTGCATAAAGTTTTCTTTTCTTTTGCCAAAACATCTTTCGTCCTCCTTTTTTTCTCAATATAAAGGGCTTTCAAAGCCTTCGCAATGCCATTACTTATTTATGGACCTAAGTCCAGACGAAGGAACAAAATTTCTAAAAACTAGTCGCCACTTTCCGTTGACTCGCCTGGAATGATTTTTACTGACCGGTACCAACCTTGCGGATAATTCACAAAATTTTTTTACATCTTTTCTTGACTTTTTATTTTTATGGGAGTATTCTTGCCCCAATAAGTAAACAAGCAAAACGCAAAGCGAAGGACACGATCCTGCTAATCAACGACTTTCAGAGAATGAAGCCATCGGCTGTAAGCTTCTAGTCAAAGATGCAGGCATTACTCCCTTCAAGCAATCAGTCAAAAACTGATCGAATGATGCTCGTTAAGGCATCACAATGAGCCAAGAAATTAGTTGCACTTTCTTTCTTGGGAACATGGGTGGTAACACGTTAATCAAACACGTCCCTTCTTTAGGGGCGTGTTTTTTTATATATCAAATTAAATGAATGGAGTTGAATAAGTATGGCAAACAATCAAATCGAAATCATCCTTGCAGATGGCAGTAAACAAATGGTGGTGGCAGGAACCACCTTGTATGAATTGGCGAAAGAACATGAAAAAGATGCTGTTATTGGCGCAATTGACGGACAGTTGGTCGACTTATCAACTCCGATTAAGCAAGCCAGCCAGATTATTTTTTACAACCAAGCCTCTAACGAAGGACTCGCCGCTTTACGTAGAAGTTCAGGCTTGCTATTTATCCAAGCAATCAAACAACGTTACCCTGAGGTCTTACCGGCGGAAATCCAGTTGGATGACCAAGGCTTCTATGTGGATATGCGTTTAGCTCAATCTTTAAGTGTCCTAGAATTAAAGGATCTGGAGCAAGATATGCAAAAACTGCAAAAACAAGGTGGGCTAATTCAACCGCAACGGGTAAGTGTAGCTAAAGCAAAAGCGATTTTTAACGAAAATCCTTTTAAATTAGACCGCTTAGCCCAGTTCGCTGATGAAGAAGACATCTGTATTTACCGACTTGGTGAGGTCGCTGACTTTTCAAAAGCGCCGTTTGTGTTGGATATCCATCTGATCAAAGATTTCAAATTGTTAAAAGTCTCAGGGGCGTATTGGCAAGGAAATGCCAAAAATGAGATGCTGCAACGCGTCAATGGTGCGGTCTTTGCTTCTCAAGCGGAACTAGCGGATTATTTAGACTTTTTAGCGGAATCCGAAAAACGCAGTCATCAAAAATTAGGTAAAGAATTGAAACTCTTCATGTTTTCTGAAGAAGCTCCCGGAATGCCGTTCTATCTAGCAAATGGCCAAATTGTCCGCAACGAACTAGAAAAATTCTTGCGGGAGTTGCAGGCAAAATATGATTACACTGAAGTCAAAACGCCTTTAATCATGAACGAGCGGTTATGGAAACAATCCGGACATTGGGATCATTACAAAGAAAATATGTATTTCACAAAAGTGGATGATCAAGACTATGCGCTGAAACCGATGAACTGTCCGGGACATTGCTTGATTTTTAAAGACGAGGTCCGCTCTTACCGTGACCTACCGATCCGAATGGCGGAATTCGGTCAAGTCCATCGCCATGAATTCAGCGGTGCTTTGAATGGTCTGTTGCGGGTACGGACTTTCTGTCAAGACGATGCCCATATCTTTGTCCGTCCCGATCAAATTAAACAGGAAATTTCATTGGCTCTAAAAATTATCGATGAAGTTTATAAAGTCTTTGGCTTCGAGTATGCGGTCGAACTTTCTACTCGTCCAGCCGATTTTATGGGAGAAATCGCTATGTGGGACAAGGCTGAGGATTCATTAAAAGAAGTCTTAGCAGAATTGGATTATCCTTATACGATCAATGAAGGTGACGGAGCCTTTTATGGACCAAAAATCGATATTCACATCAAGGATGCCTTGAATCGCAGTCACCAATGCGCAACCGTGCAATTAGACTTCCAAATGCCGGAAAAATTCGACTTAAGTTTCATCGACAGCAACAACGAAAAAGTTCGTCCGGTGATGATCCATCGCGCTGTCTTTGGTTCACTGGATCGTTTCTTAGGTATCTTGATCGAACATTACGCAGGTGCTTTCCCTGTTTGGCTCGCACCAAAACAAGTCGAATTACTCTCGGTTTCGCAAAATAATGAAGCCTACGTCGAAGAGCTTTATCATGAATTCCAAGAAAATGGCATCCGCGTTGCCAAAGATCTTCGGAATGAAAAATTAGGTAAAAAGATTCGTGAAGCCGAATTAAGAAAAGCTCCCTATGTTTTAGTCATCGGGGATCAAGAAATGAATGGCTCACCATTTTCAATCAGAAAACACGGCTCACAAGAAATCACTAAAATGGACAAAGAAGCTTTCTTGGAACTGATTAAGCAACAAGCCACTGAGAAAGCCCGAATTTACTAAGCGTTTTTCTGATTCCTAATAAACTCCTAAAGTTGTTAAACAGGCTATGCCTTTTGACAACTTTAGGAGTTTTTGTTGTCTTCTCCCTTTGAACTATAAAGAAACACCTGTGGCAATCACAGGTGTCCAATAGAGCTATTAAAAAATTACACCGGCGTTGGATCAGGCTCGCCATTTTCTAAAATAAAATGAAACGGTCCTTCGTGAGTAAACGGTCGACGGCCCCCACGAAAATTCTCATCGGTAAAGGTCATAAAGCTTTTTACATATTGATTGGCAGTATCGATCGTATAAGAGACACACAGACCCGACTCCTCTACCCAGTCGACCGAATAAATTCCTCCTGGATAATCAGCCACATAAATCGTCTCCACGTCACTAGCACCAGCATCTTCTTCCCGTGTCGAAGTCCAGCGCAATTGATTATTTGTTAAAAAATCAATTCGAAATTCCAAACCAGAGTCAAACTTTATTGTCGCTATTTTTCCTTCTAATGGATTACTTTTCATCTTTGCACCTACTTTTTTAGATTTCTCTTCCATTTCTAGAATAACGCTTTCAAAAACAAATTGCACGCACTATTTGTGAAATAAAATGACAAATATTTTAATTGCGATTGGTTACTTTACTCGCTTATTCAGCAATTCCGCTTCAAAAAAGGGAGGCTGCATTTTTAGGTAAAAAGAACACACGATAGCCCTAGTAAAAAATGGTAGCTTCAGTCACTACTAGCTTGGAACTAAACAATCTGAAGAGCTACGAGGTATTTCTTTCAGATGAGGCATAAAAAAGCCTAGATCAGTGATCTAGGCTTTTGAAGTTACGGTATTTATTTCAAAGACTTATTTCAAAACTTCCCATTTCCAGTCTTCAACTTCTGGAATATCGGTTCCGTTTGAGCGGATGTAATCATGGTGATATTGCAGTGTTTCATCCATTTTTTGCGTGAAGTCCGCAGCTTTTTCAGCATAAACAGCCTTCGCAGCATCTTGCGCTAAGTGGAAGCGATCCAATTCACTGAAGACACGCATATCAAATGGTGTCGTGATATCGCCGTTTTCACGATAGCCATGAATCAAGACATTGTGGTTGTGACGATCAAAGAAGATGTCACGGACCATTCCTTCATAACCATGGAAGGCGAAAAGAATTGGTTTGTCAGTTGTAAAGATTGCATCAAATTCATCATCAGATAATCCACGCGGATCAACATCAGGGTGACGTAATTTCAAGATATCTACAACATTGACAAAGCGGATCTTCAACTCTGGGAATTGTTTGTTCAAGATCGATACCGCTGCTAAAGCTTCCAAGTTTGGTTCAGTTCCGGCTGCAGCTACCACAAGATCCGGTTCTTCCCCTTTATCCGTGCTGGCCCAATCAATCACTTTCAAGCCTTTTTCCACTAATTCTTCTGCTTCATCTGCTGAGTAGAATTGCGGACGTGGATGTTTACTTGAAACGATCAAGTTAATCACTTGTTTGTCTTGCATTGCTTTATCCATCACAGCCATCAAACTATTAGCATCTGCTGGCAAGTATTCCCGAATAAATTCTGGTTTTTTCTCAGCTAAATGTGTCAACACACCTGGATCTTGGTGGGTATAGCCATTATGGTCTTGTTGGAACACTGTTGAAGTTGCGATCAAATTCAATGCTGGGTATTTTTTGTGCCAAGCATGAGCACTTGCTTTACGCATCCATTTGAAATGTTGCGTCAACATAGAGTCAACCACCCGTAAGAATGATTCATAGCTGGCAAAGAAACCATGACGACCGGTTAAAACATAGCCTTCTAAGAAACCTTCTGCTTGGTGTTCAGATAATTGACCATCAATCACACGACCCGCTGAAGATTGCCATTCGTCCGTGCTATTTTTTGGTTCCATCCATTGACGATTCGTCACATCGAAGACTTTGTTCAAACGGTTGGATTTGGTTTCATCTGGACCAAAGATCCGGAAATTCGTTGGATTTTCAGTGATCATATCACGAGCTTGTTGACCGAAAATAATCATGTCTTGCGCCATCACCGCACCTGGTGTAGTGGTGTCAATCGCATATTGTTTCCAATCAGGCATCTTCATTGGTTGAGGATCGATCCCACCATTGGTGATTGGATTGGTTGACATCCGTTTGTCGCCTTTAGGTGAAATTTCTTTTAGCTCTTCAACAATTTTTCCATTTTCATCAAATAATTCTTCTGGACGGTATGATTTCAACCAATCCACCAGTTTATCTGCATGTTCCATATCTTCTGAACCTACTGGGATTGGCACTTGGTGCGCCCGGAAAGTTCCCGCTAATTGTTCGCCGTCCCATGTTTCTGGACCGGTCCAACCTTTTGGAGTCCGGAACAAGATGACTGGCCAGTGTGGCATTTCAGCATCTTCGGCTTTGCCTTGACGGGCTTTCGCTTGGATATCTTTGATTTCAGTAACCACTTTGTCCAATGTTTCAGCCATGATTGGGTGAACTTTTTCAGGATCAGTACCTTCAACAAAGTATGGTTTCCAACCTAAGCCTTCAAAATATTTTTGCAAATCTTCATCGCTCTTACGCGAAAGGATTGTTGGATTTGAAATTTTTCCGCCATTTAAATACACAATCGGTAAAACGGCTCCGTCGTTGACTGGATTAATGAAAACATTTGAGAACCACCCAGCAGATAAAGGACCCGTTTCAGCTTCCCCATCTCCTACGACTGTTGCAGCAATCACATCTGGATTGTCTAAAATAGCCCCAGTTGCATGAGACAAAGCATAACCTAATTCGCCACCTTCATGAATTGAACCCGGTGTTTCTGGTGCCGCATGAGATGCGATTCCGCCAGGGAATGAGAACATCTTGCATAATTTTTTCAACCCAGCTTCATTTTCGGTGATTTCTGGATAAATTTCGCTGTAGCTGCCATCAATATAAGAATTTGAGACCATCACTTGACCACCGTGACCCGGTCCTTCGATATAGAACATATTTAGATCATACTTATTGATAACCCGATTTAAGTGGGCATATAAAAAGTTTTGACCGGCAATCGTTCCCCAGTGACCGATAGGATGGGTTTTAACATCATCTTTTTCCAATGGTTTTCTCAATAAAGGATTATCTCTTAAATACATTTGTGCGACAGAGATATAGTTCGCCGCACGCCACCAAGCATCGACTTTTCCTAGGTATTCTTTAGAATCAAAATTGGTTGTCATTGATAAAACTCCTTTTAGTCGTTTTTACTTTTATTATTTGAGTACAATATACCTTTAATTTCGAAAAATGTAAAGCCTTTTCTTGAAATTAATAGTAGTTTTTACTTTTATCGATTTAACCTCTCCTTGTGAAAAGGATATCTTTGCTCTGCAGCAGGAACCTTCTCTCATCGGAAATAGCCAAAAACAGCAAAAAAATCGTAAACCAATAGGTCGAATTCCTAGCGGTTTACGATTCTAAGTGACATTTAGCCTACCTTAACTTGTCCATTTAAAACATTTTTCGTATGATGCCAAATATGCTTCGCTACTTCAGCGTTGTTCATCGTATAAAGATGGATGCCAGCAACATCTTGCGTTGCTAGATCAATGATTTGATCAATCGCATAAGCCAAGCCTGCTTCTTTTAAGGCGATTGGATCGTGCTCATATTTTTCCAAAATTGCGAGAAATTTCCGCGGGAGTTTGGTGTTAGTCGTCTTGACCAGCCGCAAAGCCTGCTTTCGATTGACCACCGGCATGATCCCCGCGAGAATCGGCACTTTAATGTCCGCTAAATAGCACGATTCTTGAAATTGATAAAACAAATCGTTATCAAAAAATAATTGAGTGATCAGCTGTTCACAACCTACAGTAACCTTTTGTTGCAAATGTTTGATATCTGTGACGCGATTCGCTGATTCTGGATGTATCTCGGGATAGCAGGCGCCACTGACATGAAACTGGGGCGCTATGTCTTTAATATAAGCAATCAAATCACTCGCATAAACAAAATCTTCCTTCGGCGTTTGTTCTGGTAAAATATCTCCCCGCAAAGCGAGAATCTGATGAATCCCGCTTTGATCTAGTTGCTGTAATAAGGCCGCCACCTGTTCCTTCTGCAAATAGGCCGCTGGCAAATGGGCGATCGTTGGGACTTGCAGCTGGTTATGAATATAGTCCGCCACTTTTAAGGTCGTCTCTTCGATCGTTTGCCGGTTGTTGCTACAGGTCACGCTGATAAAATCTGGCTTTAACTGTTGCAGCTCTTTCAGTGTCTTGAACAATTTACTGGTTCCAATTTGCGTATTTGGGGGAAAGACTTCAAAAGATAGAGTACTAGTCATCAGCTATAACTCCTTCCTGACTTGTTTCACCGCCTCGGTCATATGGCTCAAACTCTTGGTAGTTTCAGGAATTCCACGGGTTTTCAAGCCACAGTCAGGATTGATCCACACTTTTTCTAACGGTACTTTCGCCAAAATTTTCTCAATCGTTTGTTTGATTTCAGCGACTGCTGGAATTCGTGGTGAGTGAATATCATAAACACCTGGACCCACGGCGGTTTTAAAGTGCTGCCGTTTTAGTTCATCTAAAATTGCGAGATTCGAACGTGAGGCTTCAAAAGAAATCACATCTGCATCCATTTGATCGATCGCTGGGATAATATCGGTGAATTCGCTATAACACATATGAGTATGAATTTGGGTGGTCGGTTGGACCTTGCTGTGGACTAAACGAAAGGCCGGAATTGCCCAATCTAAATATTCAGTATACCAATCACTTTTTCTCAATGGTAATTTTTCCCGTAAAGCCGCTTCATCGATTTGAATTACGCGAATTCCATTTTTCTCCAAATCCAAAACTTCTTCTTGGATCGCCAAAGCAATCTGCAAAGTGGAGGCTTTGAGGCTGATATCTTCTCGTGGAAATGACCAGTTCAAAATCGTGACAGGACCTGTTAGCATCCCTTTAACAATTTTTTTGGTTTGCTGTTGAGCATAAGTAGACCATTTAACTGTGATCGCCTGTTCCCGAGCGATATCCCCCCATATGATCGGTGGTTTCACACAGCGCGTGCCATACGACTGAACCCAACCATTTTTACTAAAAAGATAGCCCGACAAATTTTGACCAAAGTATTCCACCATGTCATTTCGCTCAAATTCTCCATGGACCAAAACATCTAAACCGATCTCCGTCTGCCATTTCAACCAATCATCGATCTGCTGCGCAATAAAAGCATCGTACTGCGCTTCACTGATTTCGTGACGTTTGTATTTTGCTCGCGTCTGCTTGACTTCTCGCGTTTGCGGGAAAGAACCGATCGTGGTAGTTGGCAGTAACGGAAATTGGAAGGCGGCTCTTTGTAGACTTTCGCGCTCTTCAAAGACTGGCTCCCGCAAATAGTCTTTTGCCGTCAAAGCAGCGACTTTTGCTTGAATCGCTTGATTCTCATTAAAACGGGGTTGCGCAAACAGGGCTTGATTGGCCGCTAATTGTGCCTCGTCTCCTGCTAATATATTAGCCAAATCGACCAATTCTGCTAATTTTTCTTTAGCAAAAGCAAAATGTTGATTGATCTCTGGCGCAAAAATTTCATTTGCCGTAGTAAATGGAACATGTAACAATGAACAAGAAGTCGTCAGAACAAGTTTGGCGGGATTGATTTCCTGTAATAAATCGATCGTTGCTTGATAATGATTGCGCCAAATATTTTTACCGTTGACTACCCCCGCAAACAATTCTTTTTCTGCCGGAAAGCCCTGCTTCACTAATTCCAAAGTTTTACGACCCTCAACAAAGTCCAAACCAATTCCAGCAAAAGGCAGATCGATGACCGTCTCATAAGCATCACGAATATCACCGAAATACGTCTGCAGCAAGACTTTGATTTCTTTATTTGCTAATAATGCCTGATAAATCGTCTTGAATTCAGCTAATTCTTCTGGGGTTAAATCCTTCACTAATCCAGGTTCATCCAATTGAACCCATTTTACGCCTAAACTCTCGAAACGCTGTAAAATTTCTTGGTAAGCATTCGTTAGATCGGAGATGATTGTCCCTCGATCCGTTCCGGTTTCGAACTCGCTGAGCTGGATTAACGTAAATGGGCCTAAAATCACTGGACGTGTTTCGATTCCTAAAGCCTTTGCTTCATAATATTCATCGAAAATCTTCGTACCGGTGACAGAAATTTTCGTCGTTTGCTCAAATTTTGGCACGATATAATGGTAATTGGTATTGAACCACTTTTTCATTGGCCGCGCCTTGATGTCTCCTTTTTCTCCTTGGTAACCGCGGGCTAAAGCGAAATACTTCTCCCTTTCAGTCAAATTCAATTCGGCAACTTCTTGCGGTATGATATTCAGTAAACACGCCGTATCCAGTGTCGTATCATAAAAAGAGAAATCATTGCTGGGAATCTCCTCCACCCCGCTGGCTTTCACTAATTGCCAATGTTTTTTCCGCAGCTCCTTGGCAAAGTCTTCCAATTCTGTCGCTGTCCATTCGTTGCGGAAATATTTCTCAGTAGCAAACTTTAACTCTCGCTGTTCACCAATTCTAGGAAATCCAATAATCGTTGTTTTCATCTTTCTTCCCCCTTCAGTTATATTACGGTATACATTACCACGGAGATTTTTCCTTGAATAACTGAAAAAAGTAATAACCTGTTATAGCTTAAAACTATAACCTCGATTATACTTATTGAAAAAAGGGGGGATTAGATGCGTTTACAGCAATTAATTTATTTTGAAAAAATTATTGAAAAAGGCTCAATCAATGAAGCGGCAAAAGCGTTGTATTTAACTCAGCCGAGTTTATCTAACGCATTAAAAGAACTGGAAAGCGAAATGCACGTCCAATTAGTGATCCGCAACAAACAAGGGATTCTACCGACTGCGGAAGGACGAGAATTCTTGATCTATTGCCGGCAGATTTTAGATCAAGTCAATCTCTTAGAAGAAAAATTCAAAAATGAACCCCTCCGAAAACAAAATTTTTCCGTTTCGGCCCAACATTACGCCTTTGTCGTTCATGCCTTTGTGGAACTATTGCGAACAGTAAGTGCGGAGGAATATAATTTTACGTTGCGAGAGACTGAAACGGAGAATATCCTGGATGATCTCACTAGCTTCAAAAGTGAATTGGGCGTGCTTTATTTGAATTCCTTCAACCAGCAAGTTTTAAGAAAGCTTTTCAAAGAAAAAAATCTAGTTTTTACGCCCTTGTTTGAAGCCAAACCCCATGTTTTTGTCAGCCGTAGCAATCCCTTAGTCGCCAACAAATCCTTAACTCTGGCTGATCTGGAAGGCTACCCTTACTTATCTTACGAACAAGGGGAAAATAATTCGTTCTATTTCTCAGAAGAAATTCTCAGCACTTGGGAACGTAAAAAAAATATCAAAGTTAGCGATCGTGCCACGATCTTTAATCTAATGGTCGGATTGAACGGCTATACCATCAGCTCTGGGATAATCAGTAGCGAATTAAACGATGACAAAATCGTCGCGATTCCTTTAGAACACGATGATGTGATCACATTAGGCTGGATCAAACAACAACAGCTTGAGCTGAGTCCGCTAGCTCAGAACTATTTAGAATTACTGAAAGAACATATTCGGGGGTATGGATTTGAAATTATTCCTTCATAACAAAGTCAATCCGCACCTCTAATAACGATTGATCCCGACGTTCGCTAAAGCATAAAAAAACAGTACTTGTTGGAAAACAAGTACTGTTTCGCTATTATTTTTATTCAACGACTTCTTTGGTTTCACGCATAAAGAATGCCGCTCCGACTGCACCGACCAAGACAATCGTGCCGGCTACATAACAAATTTGGATCAATCCTTGATCAAAAGCGTTCACCACCATTTTTTGCAACTCATGGGCAAAGGGAGCTTTGCTTAAAGCCTCCGAAAAAGCAATTTGATGACCGGAAAAAGGCCCCGCATTGATTAAACCATTGGTTAATTTCGCCGGTAAATGGAGACTAGCTGCCTGTTGATTGACCACATCCGCATAGCGATTGGACTCAACCATCCCTAAGATCACGACCCCAAAGCTCGTTCCGAATTGCCGAAAGACATTCAAGAGACCAGAAGCCATTCCCATTTCATGAGGCGCTACGCCTTCTAACCCAGCCGAATTCAAGACCGGATTAACGATCCCATTCGCGATACCGATCATGACTAACGTTGGCCATAGCTGAGCATAACCCATTGTGGGCGATAATTGGCCGATCAAGAAGATGAAACCGACACCGCTGACTAATAAGCCGGCAACGATCATCCATTTTTTTGAGAATTTATTGCCTAAGATTCCTACAACGGGTCCTAAAATCAATGACCAAACGGATAACGCCAATTGACGAATCCCCGTATCAAAGGCCGACCAACCGATATAATTTTGCATCAAGACCGTCAAATACGTATTGAAGGCGTAAATCCCAGAGCCTAAAGCAAAGGCGACTAAAACTGAACCGATGAAGTTGATATTTTTGAACATTTTTAAATTCATCATCGGATTTTTGACTTTGGTTTCGACGAAAATAAATAACACCAATAAAATAATTGCTAAAAGCAGCCAGCCACCGACTGCCGGTTTTGTCCAAGCCCAGTTGACATGGGTCTCTTTTTGGATCAAGCCATAAATAGCACTGAATAAAGCCGCAGCTGATAACAGCATTCCCATAAAATCAATTTTTTGATCTTTTCCATAACTCGGCGTTTCATTTACAAAACGTATCGTCATTAACACTGCGATGATTCCAATCGGTAAATTGATAAAGAAAATCGATTCCCAACCAAATGCATCTACCAATAAACCACCGACTAACGGACCCGAAGCTGACGACAAGCCAATCACTGAACCTAAAATACCTAGTGCCAAGCCCCGCTGTTTCCCGTCGAAGTTGGAAGCGACTAAGGCCATCGATAGCGACATCATGCCGGCTCCCCCGATCGCTTGAACGCCACGACCAAGATCCAAAACTAATAAGGAAGGGGCAAAACCGTTCACGACTGAAGCGATCACGAACAAAATCAAACTGGCTAAAAAGACTTTTTTACGACCGTACATATCCCCCATCTTGGAAACAATCAATAACGTCACCGCAAATACTAGCGTATACGCATTTAGAACCCATTGCAATTGAGTAAAGGGGGCATCAAAGGCCTTTTGCATCGTTGGTAGTGCGACATTGACGACCGTCACATCTAAGAGTCCCATAAAAACGCCTAAAGACATGGCGACTAATGAGAACCATTTTTTTGAAGATTTTTCCATAATTTGTTATCACTCTCTCTATCAATCTTGTTGATCCTTCGCTGGTTTGCGATCAGCGATTTGTTTATTGATCCATGTTCGTTTGGTTTGGGCCATTTGGATATCCAGCTCGTAAGCTTCTGCCAATATTCGAAAGCGTTCCGCATTTTCCGGAAAACGTTCTTGGTGGGCGGCCATATCTTCCTGTGCCTGCTGATAAAAAGCTAGATCTTTTTCAATGAACAGCTTGAATTCATTCAAAATAGCCAATTGATCCGCCAATGTGACACTATCCAACGAACGAAGTTTAAAATGAATCATATCATTGCGCTTTGCGTCAGAGGGGATTTTTTCTTTCATCAATTCGATAAAACGAGCTACACCTTCTGAAGTGATGTGCCATAATTTTATTTTTCGTCCTTCTTCATAAAGCCTAGAAGTGACCAATCCATCTTTTTCCAGTCTTTCTAATGAAGGATACAGAACTCCACTCGAAACCTTACGCATCGGCTGCAAAGCGGATCCGACAATTTTTTGCAATTTATAGCCGGTTTTGTCCCCGGTAATCAAGGAACCTAACAGTAATAAATCGTACATTTTATCCTCCTTTCGACGAATTAGAATAAGTCTTTTAGACCTATCGACTTGCTTATTATAAGTCTTTTAGACACATTGTCAATTAAAAAATTTTTAGTTCTCATCCTGTTATTAATGAAGGACTTTTCTCTTTAATCCTAAAAAAGACCTTGCGCAGGTTCATTCTCACCCGACTTTCACCAGCGAGAACCAACTAACACAAAGTCTCAAAAATTTTAATAACTTAAGCCGAGCTGATGGATCAATGACTCAAATGATAATATTCTTCTTCCACTTGCTGCATTCTCGCCCGTGTTTTTTGATTGTACCAAGGAGAGACGGTGAAGGCGATGACATCGTTGATCAAATAGACCGAGCTGTTGACAAACATCGCCAAGCTGGCGGATCCATGGATGAAAGAGACATACCACAAAACCATTTGCGCCAACCCTGAAGCCAGCCACCAGAAATATTGATTGTTGTACCGTAAAAAACTAATGATCCCGGCGCTTAAACTGATTGAAAAAGCGATCGCATCGATCCACGGACGCGGATCATCGGTAAAGCGTTGCATCAAATAACCCGAAACAAAATAAACCAAGACAGTGCTGACAATCGCCACGATCCAGGTTTTCCCTTTAAACTGACGGATTTTTGAGGCCATGTTATGATTCCATTCTTTACTCAACAATACGGGAATATCCAAGGTAAGCATATATGCGATTTGCTCACCGATACTTAAATAATTTTTGGCTGAAAAGCCGACATAAATAAAGCAGATGGCCGAAATAATACCTAAAATCCCATTGACCGATTTCGCAGCGTTGATGGATAAAATGCACAGGACACCTAAAGTCGTTCCGCTAAAGGTGATCACTGTCAATAACGTGAGGGGCTGATTGACCAACGTCATAAGCTGACAGCCGAGACTAAAGAAAAATAAATAATAATTTTGTTGCGGCCAACCTTTTAATTGGTGCAATAAAAACTTGAAATAATTTAACATAATTGGCTCCTTCTATAAAACAGTCGTTCTTTTTTTATCTTGAAAAAAGGAAAGATTAAAAAATTCCTTTTTCAATCTTTCCAGCTGAATAGTAGTTCGCCGGTTTTAATGCCAACTGATTCAATTTAGCCGTCTCCAGCTTGATTTGCTGGATCACCGCCGCTGAGGCTTGGGGATCGGCCACAAAATCATATTGGTCGCCATCAATTTGGATCTTCGGACAAATATCAAAATTTTCATACCATTGTTGATAGCGCTGATTGACTTGGCGATAGTACTCATACAATTCTGGATTCGTGGCAATTTGTTCATACTCCCGGCCGCGTTTTTCGATCCGTTCCAACATTACGTCAAAGGAAACTTTGATATACACCAATAGATCTGGGCGCTTCTGGGGTACGACCTGCTCTAATTCCTTCAACATCGTGTTCAATAAATTATCATATTGCAGTACCTCAGCCTGACTGACGCGACCTAAATCTGCATTTAAATGAAACAGCAGACTATCCTCGTAAATCGTCCGGTCTAAGACATTGTCGGCTTGCTTCAATGCATCCTTCATGGCTAAAAAACGTTTATTTAAAAAGAATACTTGCAGCAAAAACGTATATTTTTCTGGATTCGAGTAAAACAACGGCAGCACTTCATTGTCATCTACATTTTCATAAAATGGTTTTGAGTTCATTTCTTGTGATAACATATCCGTCAAACTGCTCTTCCCTGCACCGATCGTGCCAGCGATTAATAACATCGTTTCATCCGTCCCTTCTTACAAAACTAAATTTTTTCTTTCAAATCCTTGATCATACTACTCCTAATTTTTTTTGAAGTAAAGTCTAGATTTTGTATCATTTTAGTGATATGCAGAATTAGACCACTATATATAGTGGTTGATGAAAAAGCGGTTTCCAAAATTTTAGAATTTGACCCATGCAAAAGGCCACATTCTGAAGTAAACTGTACAAAGTACCTTGATAAACGCATCCATGATTGTTCGCCCCAAAAAAACCGACCATCAAAATGAATGGTCGGCTTTCTTTGTATCCGAAATTTTTTAATGATCGATTCTTGCCAATACCTAACTTTTATTGTTCCAGTTCTCCGAGCTCTTGTTGTTCGTTTGTCTGAATAATCAGGGAAAAAGTTCCCGCCAAAACAAAGACTAGGGCAATAAAAGTAAAGGCGCCGTTATAAGTCCCACTCTTATTGACCAACCAGCCAATGATCATCGGGGCACCGAACCCGCCGGATACACCGACTGCATTGATAATGGCATACTTGGTAGAAACTTCTCGTTCATCAAACAATTTCACCGGTAAACTCATCAACGTCGCAAAAGCGATTCCCGCAGCCGCAACGGCTAGACCGAAAAAGAGCATACTCAAAACCAATGAATGACTCCGGGCCAATAGCAAAGCTCCCGCCCCGCCGAATATCGCAGCCACAAAAATCACCTGCTTTTCATGCTTTTTGAAATAATGTTCGATCATTGATCCGGCAAATATTGCACTGATCATCATCACGAAACCGATCAAGGCACTTAAAAGTGCCATCTTATTCATCGTCAAATGAAACTCATCCACCAAGTAAGAAGCCAGCCAACCGGTCATCCCATAAGCTGCCGCATTGATGAAAAAAGCCGCCAGCACCATGATCCAGACATTTCGATCTTTGAGCACTTCCGCAAAAGAAATATTGGCCTGATTCGCGCTAACGAGCGGTTGCCCGGCCGTTTTAGGAATGCCTCTAAGCATCAGCAAGCCAATAACCACAACGATTAGCCCATAAAAGAAATACGTCAGCTGCCAACCGACTAAAGTTAGTAGGGGCACGACTAATAAGGGACCCACGATGCCGGCAAAGCCGGAAGAAGCAATCATTGCAGACTGAACGGAAGCCCTTTTAGCAGGTGCGACTTCTTGCGTCACAAAGGCGCTAACTGCTGAGGGATAACCCGCATGGCCAAACGAGCCGGCCGCAAACCGGATCACCAATAAATACAGCAGTGAAAAACCAAAACCCAAGCAAATCATCAAGACACCGATCAATAAAACCGCAAAAGTCATGATCTTTCGACTGCCTAAACGATTTCCTAAGAAGCCGAAAGGAATTTGAAAAAGTGTATACCCTAGAAAAAAGGCACTCAAGATCAATCCTTTTTGGCCCGCATTGATGCCTAAATCCTGTGCGATGGGGATCACCGATAAACTAATGACATTCTTGTCAAGATAGACACACGTATATCCTAAAAATATTAGGAGCAACGAAGAATTAAGCTTGCCCTTCCCCATTTTCCTAAACACTTTCTAAATAAGCCAGTGCCGCTTCCACATAGACCGTTGCACCAAAAGCTAGAATAGACTCATCAAAAACAATTTTTGGATTGTGTAGCATCAATTCCGTTTCGGCAGCAGTGATAAACATCGTTGTCGTAGAGATTCGATGGCTGATCTCGCCAAAGTCTTCACTATTCATGATTGGCGCGACTAACGGTGATTGCTGCAAAAGATTGTCAGGAAAAACGGTTTCCAATCCGGTTTTAACTGCTTCCGTCACCGCTGGATCAACCACATTGCTACGGCAACCATTCGTAAAATCAACGGTTACTTTCGCACCAAAGGCTTGACCGATGGCTGCTGAAATCTCGACCATCCGTTTTTTGATTTGCTGACGAACCTCTTCTTTCACGGTCCGCAAAGTTCCTTTCATGTAAGCCGAATTCGGGATCGTATTGGATGAGCCAGGTGTCCCACCCACAAACTCACCGATCGTTAAAACAAAGCGTTCCGCTGAACTAATCTCGCGGGCAGACAGCGTTTGTAACGCTTCGTAAATCTTGGTGGCGACATTGATTGGGTCAATCGCAACTTCCGGCATCGAACCATGACTTCCGACCCCTTCAATCTTAATCTCAAACCAATCGGCACTAGCCATAAACGTACCACTCGGCGCTACAATAATTTTTTTCAGCGGCAAATCCTCAAATGGAAAAACGTGGAGCATTGCCCCAGCATCAACTTTAGGATCTTCTAAGATGCCGCCTGCTAAACAATCCTTTGCCCCTTGCAAGATTTCTTCCCCCGGTTGGAAAAGCAATTTTACGACACCGGTTAACTCTGCTTCGCGTTCTTTCAAAAGCTTCGCGGCCCCTAATAGCATGGTCGTGTGCATATCGTGACCGCAAGCATGTACGGCGCCATTTTCTGAACGAAACGGTAAGTCATTATCCTCCGTTAATGGCAAAGCATCCATATCACCTCGTAATAAAAAGACGCGTGGCCCTTGACCAACCGTACAGCTGATCCCCATGCTGCCGCATTCTCTTGGCTCGTAACCGTACTCGATTAATTTTTCCCAAACGAATTCTTTCGTTGCCGGCAAATCCATTCCGACTTCTGGGTATTGGTGCAAGTGACGACGAATCGCCACTAGTTCTGCTTGTAAAGTTTCTTCTTTAATCATTTCCATCTTCATTCCCCCTAAAAAAATCATACCATATTGGGAAAATAGAATGTGTTTTTCTTTTAATTGAAAAAAAACAAAAAAATAATTTCTAAATAATCGGATTATTTAAAAAAAGAGGTATCTGCGTTAACAGACCCTCTTTCCTAGAAATAGTTACTTGATTTTTAATTCTGCTAATTGTTTTTCGATTTCACTTTCTTCCGCGCCCGCTGCTAATAACGCACACGCAGTATAGGCACTCTCTACAAAGGCCGTGTCGAAAAGTTTGACCTTTTTCTCAGTCATTTCGATCGCCATTTCCAAATTCATTTTGGCACTGCCCAAATCATAAAAAGCCAACAACTCCGTCGCAGGATTTTCTTCAATCGCTTGTGAAATCCGTTCCATCGATGTTCCGATTCCACCATCTTCCAACCCACCAGCCGTCGTTACCGGTATATCTTTGGCGACTTCACCGATCAAACGTTTCAAGCCTGCTGGAATTTCTTGCGTATGGGAAACTAAAACTACTCCTCTACTCATTAAAAACACCTGCCTCAAGCATGGATTCGAAGAGATACGCCGATGACATTGCGCCAGGATCGATATGACCGATGGAGCGTTCACCAACATAGGATGCCCGACCTTTTGTCGCTTTGATGTCTTTGGTTTTTTCGACAAATTCTGTTAATTTTGCTGAATCCAACGTACCGTTATTTAAACTATCTACGGCAGGTACCCACAAATCCAGCATAGTTTTTTCGCCAACCTCCGAATTTCCCCGCTTTTTGATTCCGGCAATCGCTGCCGTCAGCAAGATTTTAGGATCGGCACTTTCTTTACTGGCCTTCATCATCTCCATCATCGCCGTTCCATAAAGGGGCCCCGAAGCCCCGCCCACTTTGCTGATCAAAGCCATCGCCGTTGCTTTGAAAATAGCAGGCAAGTCACCGGAAAGATCGGCGGCCATGACCGCATCCATTCCCCGAGCCATATTATTTCCATGGTCGCCATCTCCAATTGGCGTATCCAGTTCACTTAAATAGTCTTTTTTACTTTGGATCTTTTCATTGAATAATTCTAAGGTCTTCCGTAAATTCTCTGGTGTAAACATCCGCTTCGCCTCTTTCATCAAAAAATCACCCGTACTTTGTTACGTTGATTGATTTTGCTATTTTTTTACTAAAAAATTACCAAGCAATCGTGTGGACTGGTTCATTTAGCAAACGTTTGCGTTCGGCATCCAATTTGATCATCGTGATCGATGCCCCCGCCATTTCTAAGGAAGTCATATAATTACCGACTTTAGTGAACGCCAACTCAATCTGGTCTTCAGCTAGAATCTGCTTGGCATCATTGAACAGAATGAATAATTCCATCAATGGTGTACCGCCCATCCCGTTGACGAACAGACCATATTGATCACCCGCTTGCCAGTCGAACTCCGCTTTCAGTTTCCCGATAATCTCTTGAGCGATTTCATGGGAAGGTTTGATTTTTTCCCGACGATAGCCGGGCTCGCCGTGAATTCCGACACCAAACTCCATTTCATCTTCTGCTAAAACAAACCCTGGCTTTCCAACTTCGGGAACTGTTGCGCCAGATAAGGCAATCCCCACAGTCTTGATGTCTTGGACTAATTCTTTCCCATAACTAGCCAACTCAGAAACGCTTTTGCCTTCACGAGCCATGGCACCTAAAATTTTATGCACGAGAATCGTCCCGGCAACCCCGCGACGGCCTTGCGTATACGTGCTGTCTTCGACCGCGATATCATCATCAACTAACACCGAAGCGACTTCAATCTCATCCATTTCAGCCAGCTCTTTTGCCATATCAAAATTCATGACATCGCCGGAATAATTTTTAACGATCAGCAATGTGCCTTTCCCTTTATCGGTCGCCTTAATTGCTTCATGAATTTGGTCGGGGGTAGGTGAAGTAAAGACTTGTCCGCAAACCGCTGCACTCAGCATCCCATCGCCGACAAAACCAGCATGAGCAGGTTCGTGACCACTGCCACCGCCGCTGACTAAGGCAACTTGTTCATAATCATCCGTGCGGGCCACGACTAACGTTTCTGCAACTTGTTTCACATAATCGGGATAGGCTGCAACTAAGCCGCTGACCATTTCTTCCACGACATTTTTAGGTTCATTAATAATTTTTTTCAACTAGACTTCCTCCTTTTATTACGCTAATTTGAATCGAAGGTAATTTTTAACTAATCGGCAGAAAAACAGACGAGGGCAATAGAACATTCTATTCCCCCGCAACCAGTTTAAATTGGTAGAATCATAAACAATAGAGTCGCCAAAATCCCGCCAATAATAGGGCCTACAACCGGTACCCAAGCATATCCCCAGTCAGAATCACCCTTGTTAGGAATTGGTAAAAAGGCATGCGCGATCCGCGGACCAAGGTCTCGCGCAGGATTGATGGCGTAGCCAGTGGTCCCGCCAAGTGACAGTCCGATCACTAAAATCAAAAGTCCGACTGCGATTGGATTCAAGCCTTGACCGAATTTATTCATTCCGAAAGTCAACAAGGCAAATACCAACATAAAGGTCCCGATAATTTCACTGACTAAGTTGGCACCTAGACTGCGAATCGCTGGGCCAGTGGCGAAGACGCCTAAAATTGTCGCGGAATCTTTTGTTTCTTTCCAATGAGGATAATATTGAATATAAACCAAGATCGCTCCGATGATCGCTCCGATCATTTGACCAAGGATATAGGGAACTACTAAATCCCAACCAATATTTCCCGCCAGCGCCATACTGATGGTGACTGCCGGATTCAGATGGGCAAAAGACATATAACCGGATGCATAAGCTCCGATGGTAACAGCCGCTCCCCAGCCCATCGTGATAGCGATCCAACCAGCGCCTTCCGCCTTACTTTTCCGTAAGCTAACACCTGCAACAACTCCATCACCTAATAAAACCAAAATCATCGTACCAATAATTTCTCCAATAACTTGTGTCGCCGTACTTGTGTCCATTGATATTTCCCCCCTATTTTTTTAGCTCTGATAAAATGCTGTTTATCTTTACTTGTGGGGACACTCCACGGGACTTGCGGAACCTCCCCACAACAAGTAGTTAGTGAAACGTAAAGCTTTATTCCTTCGGTTGATGTTTGTATTGCATTGTCGCTTGAACGGCTTCTTGCCAACCGGCATAAAGATCATCCGTTACTGCTTGTTTCATCTCCGGTTCGAAACGTTGACCATCGGCAGCGAATTTTTTGATTTCATCAATATCTTTCCAATAGCCCACCGCTAAACCGGCTAGATAAGCGACACCTAAAGCCGTTGTTTCCAAATAAGGCGCCCGCTCAACCGGCGTTTGTAAAATATCGGCTTGGAATTGCATCAATAAATCATTTTTCGAAGCACCACCATCTACCCGCAGCATCTTGATCTCGGTGCCAGCATCTTTACTCATCGTCTTTACGACATCCGCCGTTTGATAGGCTAAAGATTCCAGCGTTGCTCGGATAAAATGTTCTTTCGTTGTTCCGCGAGTCAGACCAAAAATCGCTCCCCGTGCCTGTTGATCCCAATATGGCGCTCCGAGTCCAGTGAAGGCTGGAACGACATAGACATTTTCGCTACTATCCACGCGTTTTGCATAGTCTTCAGATTCTGGAGCCGTGTTTACCATGCGCAAACCATCCCGCAGCCATTGAATCGCAGAGCCGGCCACAAAGATACTTCCTTCTAAAGCATAGGTAACTTTCCCGTCAATCCCATAACCAATCGTCGTCAATAAACCGGTTTCAGAAAGGATCGGTTTTTCGCCAGTGTTCATCACGATGAAGGCTCCGGTACCATAGGTATTTTTGACCATACCTTTATCAAAAGCCAACTGACCGACAAGTGCAGCCTGCTGGTCTCCGGCCATTCCACCGATTGGTACTTGATTGCCATAAAAATGGTAATCTTCCGTATAACCGTAAACTTCTGAATTTGATTTGACTTCTGGCAACATTTCTTTTGGAATATCCAAGAGATCTAAAATTTCTTGGTCCCACTCCAAATCGTAAATATTGTACATCATCGTCCGGCTGGCATTCGTGTAGTCAGACACATGGACCTTGCCACCTGTCAATTTCCAAACAAGCCAAGTATCGATCGTCCCAAATAATAATTCCCCATTTTTAGCGCGTTCGCGAGAACCTTCTACCTGATCTAAGATCCATTTCACTTTAGTCGCTGAAAAATAAGAATCAATCAATAAGCCAGTCTTTTTCTGAATCATCTCAGAATGACCTTGTTCTTTTAATTCATCGGCAATCTCGCTAGTTTGTTTTGATTGCCAGACGATCGCATGATAGATTGGATGGCCGGTTTCCTTTTCCCAAATGACCGTTGTTTCCCGTTGGTTGGTAATCCCGATTCCTTCAATTTGATTCGGCTTCAAGCCGCCTTCAATCAAGGCCCCGGCAATCACTGATTGGACTGAATTCCAAATTTCATTCGCGTCATGTTCGACCCAGCCTGGTTTTGGAAAGTGTTGGGTAAATTCTTTTTGCGAAGAACTGACTTCCTTACCTGCCTTGTCGAAAACGATTGCTCTACTTGACGTGGTTCCTTGATCGATTGACATGATATAAGACTCCATGTTTCCACTCCTTTATATTATAAATTTTAGTGCTTTTTTAAATCCGTTAATTGGGTTTCGTTGATCTGCTGCTCTAATTCTGCTTGGTATTTTGCTTTGGTGGCTGCATCCCAAGCGAAATAATTGGCCATTGCTTCAACCACCGCCTCTTTGATCTCCATTAAACGGTGACTGATAAACAACATATAATTGGTCCGTCGTAGTAAATAATCGACGGGCGTCAGCGTCATTTCTGATTCCAAGGCATACCGCAAGGACATCGATTCTGCTACTGTCAGACCTGCAAACGCCCCTTGATCCTGCAAAGCAAAAATTTTTTCTGCATTAGAACCGTAAAGATCGGCGATCAAACGTGCTTCTGCTGGCGTTAACCCTTGTGCTTCGCCTTTTTTGGCAAATTGGGCTAATTCTTCATCGACATTTTTAGGATCAAGCTCCCCGCCAGAAACGGGGTAGTGGGCTGAATCGATCAGCTGATACTTACGATCCAATAAATCAATGATCCGCTCCATCGCTCCTGTAGCCATCAAGCGATAATCCGTCAGCTTCCCGCCTGATAAAACCAATAAACCATCTGAAGCAATCCTCAAATCACTGCCGCGGGAAACGGCTGAAGGATTGTCCTTGGGCTCTTCTTTGGCGGCTTCGGTAATTGTCTTTTCAACTTCAGGGCGCGATTGATTGCCCTTAGCGTAATCCGTGGCGGCCTGGATGATTTTTTCAAAATTCTCATCGCTGATTTTTTCTTTTTGCGTGCCATTGTAATCACCGCCAGCATTCCCAATCAATGGTCGCAGTCCGGCCCAAGCCGCTTCGATATCATCGATCGTTAAGTGCACCTCAGGATAGCGTCGGTTCACGATTTTCAATAAATAATCGACATCTTCTTGTTCCACGGTCGGACGATCATAATCCCCTTGATAATCGGTATCCGTTGTTCCAAAGTAGGTCTTATCTTCTCGCGGAATCACAAAAATCATGCGACCATCATTTTCACCTGTATCAAAATACGTTGGTTGTGGCACCTTTAATTTTTCACCAGCAACAACTAAATGTACGCCTTTTGTCGGCCGCAGATTGGGTTTATGATTGATTTTTCCATCCAATTGATTTACAAAATCTGACCATGGTCCAGCCGCATTAAGCACCAATTTACTACGAATGGTGATCGCTTCTTCCGTCAATAAATCCTGCGCTTTTACACCCGCTACTTGACCTTTGGCATCATGGCTGATTTCGGTTACTTTCATGCGACTAACTGCCACCGCACCATCTTCCACCGCTCGCTTGATATTTTCAATCACTAAGCGGGCATCATTATTGCGATAATCCAGATAAACGCCACCACCCAATAAATGATCGGACGCCAACTGCGGTTCCCGCTCTAAGATTTCTTCTTTACTCAACAGATAATTCGCATACTTGCCGCCGGTAATCCCCGCTAAATGATCGTATAGATCCATCGCAACTTTGACGGAAAACAGATTGAAGGTTGATCCGGGTTCATCAAAAATCGGCAAAATCATTGGATCCGCTTTCGGAATATGGGGGGCAATTCCTTGAATGATCGCTCGTTCCCCTACTGTCTCCGCGACTACCTCAACATCAAAAGTCTTGAGATAGCGAAGACCCCCGTGGACTAGTTTAGTCGAACGGGAGGACGTTCCTTCAGCAAAATCTTGCATTTCAAGTAAAGCCACAGAAAGTCCAGAGGCCGCCGCTTGCAGCGCTACGCCGGCTCCCGTGATCCCGCCCCCGATAATCACTAGGTCAAACTCTTCCTGCGCCAATTTTTGAACCATTTTGGCTCGCTCTCGAAAAGAAAACACCTGTAAACACCTCACTCTTTTTTATCTTAATCCTAAACATTTAAGCCATTGTTACTATATCGACCAATCATCTGAAAAGCAGACTGATTCATAGCCAGCAACTCATTTGTCAGAGTCTACCATTCATATTTTTTTCTGTTAAAAATATATTCTCTCTGACCTCATAAAAATAGTGTAGCACAATAAAAAACGCTTTCAAAAGAATTAGATTATAATTTAATGCACAATCTATCATTCTAATGGGTCATTTTGCTGAACTGAGTTCAAATCAGGCTCTTTTCTAAAAAAAATCCGTAAAAGAACTGACTAACGTTCGCCCTTAAGCCAAACAAGTCGTTCATTTTTACGGATAATTTTTTTAGCGTTCTTTTCTGGCGCGTAATGCCGATAAAATCGAGACGGTATCGACGACCTCCTGCAAGGCGGCTCCTAATAGCGCTGGGATTACACCGGTACTAGCGATTAACATCAAGATCACGCAAATCACGATTCCCAGCAAAACAGATTGGCGGGCGATCTGCATCGTATCTTGTGATAAACGCACAGCCGTCGCAACACGGCTCAGATCATCTTTCAAGATTACCGCGTCCGCACTTTCACTAGCCGCCGTGGAGCCATGCGCCCCCATTGCGATCCCAATATCCGCAACGGCTAAGGCTGGGGCATCATTAACCCCATCACCAACCATGATCGCAGGTCTTTCCGACTTGGTTAATGTGTTAATGACCTTGATTTTTTCAGCCGGTAAACAGTCTGCATGGACTTCTGAGATGGCAACTGTATCAGCAATCTGCTGTGCAATGGCGCGCTGATCACCAGTTAGCATGATCGTTTTCTTCAGCCCTAGCTGATTCAATTCTTTGATCGTCGCGAAAGCTTCAGGACGTACGATATCTTTAAAAGTAATAAAGCCAATATACTGATCAGCTAATGAGACATAGACTGCCGTAGCAGATTCATTGAGATCGGTAGGCGCACCGACAAACGCCGCTTTTCCAACCCGAATTTCTTTGCCATTCACTTGGGCTTTAATCCCTTGGCCGGTGATTTCTTCTAATTCTTGCGTCGGCAGTAAGTTAAGCTGCTTTTCCTGAGCATAAGTCATTAGTGAGCGAGCTAAAATATGACTGGATTCTTGCTCGCCGCTCGCCGCATAGATAATCAATTCTTCCGGCGAAACCTCACCCACAGTTTGGATCGTTTCAACCGAAAGACGCCCTTCCGTCAATGTGCCGGTTTTATCAAAGGCAATGCTTTTAGCTCGAGCCAATTTTTCAATCGTCGTTCCAGTTTTTACTACGATTCCGTTTCTGCTGGAGCGACTCATCCCAGCAACTAACGCCACTGGTGCGGCTAAAATCAAGGGGCAGGGTGAAGCTACCACCAAGACTTCAGCAAAACGAACCGGATCTTTTGAGACAAACCAAGCAACCCCGCCGATTAAATAGGCAATCAGGGTAAAAGGGACTGCGTAACGATCCGCCAAACGGACAAAATGAGCCGGTTTTGCTTCCGATTCTTTGACTAATTTTACCAGTGTTTGATATTGACTGTCCTGCGCTGCTTTAGTGACTTTATAGCGCAAGGTATTGTCACCATTGACCGACCCCGACATCAATTCCGCATTGGGCCCCTTTTCCACTGGACGGGATTCACCGGTCAGCGAAGCTTCATCCACAAAAGAGTCGCCCTCCGTGACCCGACCGTCAACGGGCACGATTTCTCCTGGTTTGACTAAAACTAGATCGCCTACTTGAACTTCTTCCAACGCCAGATCAGTCAGTTCAGCCCCATCAATCCGATGAGCAATTCGCGGCGAATTATCTAGCAGTGAACGCAATTCCCGACTCGCTTGATGATTGGCGTAGTCCTCCAAGCTATCCCCACCTGTCAACATAATCAAGACCACTAAGCTCGCCCAATAATCACCCACTAGTAACGTCGCAATGATTGCGGTGATCGCTAAAATATCGATGCCATACTTGCCGGAACGCAGTGTTTGAATCATCCCGCTCAACATTGAAATTGTCGTAATCCCACCCACGATTGCAATAAGCCAAAAAGCCCATTGATTTTGTTTAAATCCGAATTCCAAAATTAATGCCGCTATCCCCACCAACGCGGTCAATAAAAATTTCTTTACATTACTCATCCTGTGCGCCTCCATCTTTCTTCATAATCAGGTTAGCACTAGGATAATCTAAATGAAAACAGAAACGCTCAAATGAGAAAGATAATCATTAACAACTTGATAAAAGCGATTTATATATTAGAATGATTGTAATTAAAAATAGATTTCTACGTTTGCGACAGACGAGCACTGACGGATCAGTCGATTAAAAAATTTTACTTCACTAAGTCTATGACGAGCTGAACTTTTGAAAAGCCCAGCTCCTACCAAATACGACCAAGCCCATCCTTTCAAAAATAGACATAAAAACAGCCGCTTTTTTCAAGCGGCTGTTCCTCTTTAATCGATTTTCATCCATACGGGTTCAAACTGATTGCCATCAGGATCAACAATTTCTAAACTAAACATTTGCTCTTCCGGGATTCCCATCTCAACAGTATGGTAATCGCCGCCATTGGCTTTTGCGACCTCTGCCAATTTCCTGACCGCTGCTGGACTCTCCACTGAAAAAGCCGTCAGTGTACCACTTTGGGTTTGGGTATCTGCGATTTTCTTGCCTTTTAGAAAGAGGTTATAAAAATCATGGTCTAACAACATAATCCAAAAATTATCATCCCACATCATCGAACTAGTTTGCCGATTGGAAAACTCCTTATTTTGCTTAAATCCCAACTTTTCATAAAATTCTGTGGAGGCCTGAACATCTTTCACGGGGTAATTGACAAATACCATTGTTGCCATCTCACTCACTCCAATCAAATTTTCTTCTATTATGCCGGATAAGCGCTTAGCAAACAAAGAAAACGCTTGCGATAAAATGATTTTATTCGCTTACTTGCTCTCCAGTTCCGCTCCATTGCTGGCTATCACGTTTTTATACCAAGTAAAACTGTCTTTCTTACTGCGATTAAAGGTGCCCTTTCCTTCATCATCTTTATCCACGTAAATGAAGCCGTAGCGTTTCGACATTTCCCCCGTGCCGCCAGAAACTAGATCAATACAGCCCCACGGTGTGTAGCCAATTAAATCGACCCCATCCTCAAGTGCTTTGTTCATTTCCTCAATATGGCGGCGAATGTAATCGATTCGGTATTCGTCATGAATCGAGCCATCCGCTTCGACTTTATCGACCGCTCCTAAACCATTTTCCACGATCATCAACGGTATTTCATAACGATCATAAAGTTCGTTCAACGTGAAACGCAGGCCAATCGGGTCAATCTGCCACCCCCATTCGCTGGTTTCTAAATAATTATTTTTCACACCGCCAAATAAGTTGCCGCCGACCCGATCAGCGCTTGCTTCAATATTCGCAGTCACACAGCTGGTCATATAGTAAGAGAAGGTGTAATAATCAACGGTTCCGGCTTTTAGGATCTCCTCATCACCCGCTTCAAATTTCACTTCAATATTATGCTTAGCAAAATAACTCTTCATATAGAAGGGATATTTCCCTTTGACTTGGACATCTCCGCAGAACCAGTTTAACTTCTTCATCAATTCTTGATTGGCTAAAACATCTTCTGGTTTACAAGTCAATGGATACATCGTCATGTAAGCCAACATACAGCCGATTTTAAAATCAGGATTGATCTCATGACCGATTTTTACTGCTTTCGCACTAGCCACAAACATATGATGCAGTGCTTGGAAACGCCGAGCTTCATCATCTTCTTCAGCCAAGATCCCCAGCAAATTGCGGCCGCCTAATGGCAAAGTACCAAAATTGATTTCGTTGAAGGTCAGCCAGTATTTAACTTTATCTTTGTAACGTTCAAATAATGTCGTTGCATAGTTGACGAAAAAATCGATCGTCCGGCGATCAGCAAAGCCGTCATAATTTTCAGCCAAAGCATAAGGCAATTCAAAATGACTGATCGTGACTAATGGTTCAATGCCATATTTTTTGCATTCATCAAAAACTTTGTCGTAAAAAGCTAAGCCCGCTTCATTCGGTTCTGTCTCATCCCCTTTTGGAAAAATCCGTGACCAAGCAATACTTAGGCGGAAAACTTTAAAGCCCATCTCCGCAAACAGCGCAATGTCCTCTTTGTAACGATGATAAAAATCAATCCCATCATGACTCGGGTAATATTCATCCGCTTCAATTTCCGTTGTCATTACTCGATATTGCTTCTTGCCGCCCGAACGCATGTGATCCTGGATACTTGCACCTTTTCCGTCAACGTCCCAAGCACCCTCGCATTGATTCGCAGCAGTCGCACCGCCCCATAAAAAATCTTTTGGAAATGTCATTAGTCGTTCCTCTTTTCTATTTTTTGGCGTGATTTCGCTTGCAAAAACGTCAAAAACCCGTCAACAAATAAAGCGTTCTTCACGCTCAATTTATCAACAGGTTTAGCTTGCGAGTTGCAATCACTATCCATTTGATTGTATTTCTAGAAAAAGTATAGCATTATAAACTCCATAAATGCAAACGCTTTTTTAAGATTCATTATTAAAAAAATTTCGCCGGATTTCTGTAACTTGTTGTTTTAGCTCCAACGCATTCTTTTTAGCTATTTCCAACGAGTTAATCAGATTATCACAGGCGGTAAGGACCCCGTCATCTGGCTTTGGTGGATTTAGTAAGGACTTGATATCTTGTTTTTCATTGTCGATTGCATTCAACATCCGCAGAATTGCCGCTAGAGAATACTTGGCTGAGCGCAATGTTCGAATAATTTTCAACCGTTTAATGTCTGCTTCATCATAGATGCGATAGTTATTTTTTCTCCGTTTGATCGTCAACAGACCGTTGCGTTCCCAATTGCGCAAAGCTTCAGAGGTCACACCTAAAGATTCGGCGGCCTCGGTTCTGGTTAGATAGATATCGGCGGATTCCTTTTTACCGGCGAGAAGTTCTTCCACGACTTTAATCACTTCATGGGCAGCAAAAATTTCCTGATCAACTAAATTGAGATACTGACTAAGCAGTGCCTGGGCTTCTTCAAAATTATAACGTGCCACAGCCTTGACCATCTCTACCATGGTGATGCGCAAACCGGATTGTAGCACTTCAATCTGAAAAGCGGTCCGAGCGATTTTGATCGTCTCAATATGATAGTCGGTAAAAATTCGATAACCGTTTTCCCCTCTATCAGGAATCGGGATCAACTCCCACTCCTCATAACGGCGGATTGTATTGGGATGCAGCCCAACGATTTTTGCTACTTCAGAAGTACGATAGGTTTTCATCAAATTTCCTTTCAGTCACGAACAAGAATAATCAGCTCATGTAACGCTCTGGAGCAGCTAGTATAAAGCAGCGTGCTCTTTTGCAACAGCTGATCAGAGCAAAAATCCGGCAAGATCACCTGATCAAATTCCAAACCTTTAGCAAATTGGGGCGTAGTCAGGATTATGCCTTCCACAATTTTCTTCGTGTCCTTTTCAAAGCGAGTGAAGGACTCATTGGGAAGTTCGGCTTCAATCCGTGCGACTTCTTGGCAATTCTGACAAATTATACCACAAGATTTGTAAGAACTATTTCTAAAATCAGCCAGTTTTTGCTGGAGAACATCTTTTTGATAATCGATCAGCTCGACTTCTTTGCCGTGCCGCTGGATGGGTTGAATTTTCTTTTCTTCAATGAACCGTTGAGCAAATACCATGATTTCAAAGCTAGAACGATAACTCGTGTGAAATTCTAACAAGCGCGATTTCGGCAATACCCTCTGAAGTTCCATTAGAAAATCCGGGTCACTAGTAATCAGCGACTGATAAATATCGCCACAAAGCGTTTTTTGACAAGGAAACAAGTGCTCGATCACCCAAAGCTGTAACAACGAGTAATCTTGCATTTCATCGATGACTAAGTGCTGGATCTTTTTATTGGGCTTGATTCCTTCGATCATCAAGCGGAAAAATATATACGGAAAAAGATCAGAATAATAGATAACGTTTTTTTCAGTTGCATATGCCAATTTATTGGCTGAAAGAAACTGATAATAATCTGCTAAACTGCCCGTTGTGTTGAGTTTTTGCTTGAAATGTTGCTCCAGTTGTTTCGAGAATTTTTCACGCCGCACATCGATCACTCGTTTACTGAGGAGCTTGGCAACAGTTTGAATGATCTCAAAGAGGCTTTGCTCTGGCTGTTGATCAACCAATCGTTTGATCTCTGCTGGCGTGATCACTTGATCCGCGATCACGATTTCTGCTGAAGAAAAACTAGCCTTTAACTGTTCATAATGATTCTTGATTAAAGCAAGAAAGGCTTTTGATTGTTTATACCGGTAATTCTCGGCTTGCACTGACGTCGGATGCTCCAGTGCTGCTTTCAGCTCGTCGTGGCGATCGGTCACCTGATATTTTTCAGCGATAAAAAGACTCCCTAACTTTGTGATGTCAATCTGCGGCAATTCCTCTTCTCCTAATTCCGGTAAAACAGTTGCGATATAATCCGCAAACACTTGATTCGGCGAAACAATCAAAATATCCGCAGCCGAAAGCTCCTCTTTTTTCTGGTAAAGTAAATAAGCCATCCGATGGAGCGCGATGGAGGTCTTGCCCGAGCCCGCCACACCTTGAATAATTAGATTTTTAGTTTTAGTGTCCCTGATCGCCGCGTTTTGTTCTTTTTGAATCGTATGAATAATGGTCTTCATTTCATGGGAAGTACTCTTTCCTAACTCCCGCATTAACAGCTCATCATTGATCGCATCGTTGGTGTCCACGACGAAGTTGATCCGGCTGTTTTTGATTTCAAATTGGCGTTTCAATCGTAATTTCCCATAAAATTTCCGGTGCTGTGATTCATAATAGGCCTCGCCGAGCGAAAAATCATAATAAAGTGAAGAAATAGGTGCCCGCCAGTCATAGATCAGTTGTTCGCCAGATTGATTTGCAAAGCCGTATCGTCCGATATAAAAGTCTTCTACCTCTTCCTCTTCAGCAAATTGAAAAGCAATCTTGCTAAAATAAGGAGTATTTTTTTGATAATAAAGCTTTTTCAAGACATTTGCTTCCATCACACTCCGTTTGTCCAGTAGTGTGAGATTTTGCTGATGATTGTAGACTTCATATTTGTCCAACTCATTCTGATAGTCGACCGTATAGCGTTTCAATTCTTTGTAATTTTCCTCATTAGAATTCAAGGTTGCCTCGACTTCTGTGATTTTCCTTTTGAGTTCTGCCGTTATGTCTGATAAATAGTTCTCTTCAGCAGTTGTTTTCATACAATCATCCCCTTTCGTATCTTTCATCTTAGCAAAGGTCAGCAGGGTTGGTGTAATAGTGGAGGGTTGGAAATAAAAAAATCGGCAACCAACATACAGATAACTTGCGAATCAACGACGCCAAACAAAAAAAGTGTCGCAAAAAAATCTGCGACACTTTTTTGATTACGTTATTCTGTATGATTGATACTTAATATTGAACGGGTGTGGCAGTTTCTTGTAAGACGGCATTTAACTCTTCAATATTTTTCCGTCCTTGTGTATTCATCCATTCGATCGCCGCATCTTTGCCATCAACGATATAACTTTCTACACCGTTTGCCCAAGTGGCCCGGCCACAAAGTACACCGTTGAAGGTTGACCCTGAATTTTTTGCAAAGCGCAAGGTTTCTTGGAACAACTCGGCTTTTACACCAGCACTCAAAAAGATAAATGGTAAATTCGTTGCTTCAGCTTGTTCCTTAAAGAAGTTGGCCGCTTCGGCTTGTGTATGAACGACTTCGCCAGTGGCATAGCCTTCGACATAATTCATGTTGACGGGGACTTCGACTTTCAAGACATCCACGCCATAACGAGGATTAGAAAATTCTTTCATCATTTCGTTGACTTTATGTGGTTTCTTGATCGCATACTCTTTCGAAGTTGCATCTGCGATCTTGGCATCGTAAGAAACCAATTCTAAGAAAAACGGCAGATTTTCTGCTTGACATTCTGAACCGATCCGTTCGATGAAGGCCTGTTTTTGGTTGTTGATTTCTGTAGCTTCATCGACATCATAGTAAAGTAAAAATTTGCACGCATCGGCGCCCGCTTCTTTCAAGCGTTTGACTGACCAAACGGACAAAAGATCTGGCAAACGACCAGGAGTTGACGCATCATAACCCGTTTTTTCATACGCCAGCAATAAGCCCGCGTTTTCGGCTCTAACTTTGGCTGCCGGTAGGCCATATTCTGGGTCTAACAAAATAGCTGAAGCATATTTCGTTAATTGTGAAGAGACGATTTCTTTAAATTCAACGATTTCCGCTTCTTCCGCTTCACTCCCTTTGAATTTTGTGATCATTTTTTTCAAAGCACCCCGTTGATCGATCGCTAAGGCGCCAATAATCCCCTCGTCATTACATAATTGCTTGATATATTGTTTCTTTTCTTGACTTGTTTTCATTCTGTTCGCTCCTCTTATACTTCTTTGACTTTGATTTGATCGAATAATCGTTGATAATTCGCTAATTGAACTTGACCAGTCGTCGCTTCTTGGGCATTCAGCATTCCTAAGACATTGCCCTGTTTCAGGACCGCTTCATCGGATAAGCCAGCTGCGATGGCGGCAGTTAGCCCAGCCACGGTCGCATCGCCAGAACCGACTGGATTTACGACATCGATTTTCGGAATCGTCACCCGATAAAATTTATCAAGATGTTTCGCAAAAGCGCCCGCACTACCCATTGAAACAACGATCCATTCAATATCCGCAAACATCGGAGCGGATAGCGCCGTTTTTAGTTCTTCCACATCCGGCGAAACGGTCTGTCCCAATAATTGAGCTAATTCTTCGGTATTGGGCTTGATCAGCTTAGGTTTCACCGTCCCTTTCAGCACTGCCGCTAAAGCCGCCCCAGAACAATCTAAAATGACGGGTTTTGCTGGGCAAGCCTGCAACAGCTGGCTATAAAAATCAACGGGTAATCCTTCCGGCAAACTACCAGAAAAAGAAATAATATCGACTTGAGCCGCCAATTTCGTAAAATGCTCCAGAAAAGCTTCCGCCTCTTGTTTCGTGATGATTGGACCACTTTCTAAAATCTCGGTTTGTTGCCCTTCATGCAACACCGCGATACAATTGCGGGTTTCACCGCTGATGGGCAAAAAATCATGAGCGATGTTGTTTTGATCTAGATCCTTTTTGATCTCTTCGCCTAAAAAGCCGCCAATCAAACCGCTAGCAATCACATCCGCATCGAATTGTTTTAAGATCCGCGTGACGTTCAAGCCTTTACCACCAGCTGTTTTACGCACCGCTTTGACCCGGTTCACAGTATCTAGTTTGAATTGATCCAGTGGATAGGAAATATCGATCGAAGGATTCATCGTAATCGTTAAAATCATTGGTTACCCCTCTTAATCGTGGTATTCGCCGCGATCCCATTTTTCGATAAATTCATCAAAGAAATGCGGATCAGACTGGTCAGCGCTGGCTTTTTCAACATGATCGATCTTCGCAATCAATTTCTGGTTCTCTTCTGTTTCTTGATATTCCGCCTTAATGAAAGCCTCTAAAATATCACAGATCAAAAATTCGCCAGTGATCCGAGCCCCAAAACCGATCACGTTGGCATTCAATTGTTCTTTCGCGTAGATTGCCGTGGTCATATCCCGCACTAACGCGCTTCGCACACCGGGGACTTTATTGACCGCATTATTGATCCCAACACCGGTTCCGCACAAACAAACCCCTAGATCTGCTTCCCCACTAGTGACCGCTTCACCCACTTTTTTCCCATAAATTGGGTAATGGGTCCGGGTAAAATCATAAGTCCCCATGTCCAAGACCTCATAGCCTTTGGATTTCAAGAAATCTGACACTGCCATTTTTGTATCTGTGACGATATGGTCACAACCGATTGCGATTTTCATTTCATTCTTCCTCTCTAATTAAGCCATTTTATTTAACATATCGACCCGCACTTGATGACGTCCGCCATCGTAATCTGCGTGTAAGAATTCTTTCACGATATTTAATGCCAACTCATCACCGACGATTTTTGCTCCAAGCGTGATCATGCGAGAGTTATTGTGTTCCCGCGTCATATAAGCACTCCGCTCATCAGAAACTTCAGCGGCCACCATCCCTTTGATTTTAGTCGCCGTCATAAAACTACCCGCGCCATAACCATCGAAAGCAACACCCAAGCTGCCCACATTTTCGTTTAAATCATTGGCGATCGCTACCGTCGATTCCACAAAATCTTTGGCCGGCACTTCACTTTTATCTACGACTGTATAGCCGTGAGCGATTAAGTCCGCCTTGACCAAATCTTTCAATCGCATTCCATCACCATCTGAACCAATTACTACACGCATGTTTGTTTCCTCCTATATTCATAGATATATTTATTTTTTCTTTGCAGAAAAAAATGATCCCTAGCTTTATGCACCTATTGCAGATTAAGACCTATTCCATTTACTTTAGCGAATCCGCTATTTTGCTAGTCGCTTGAGCAATTACTGGATGATCTCGGTGTATTGCTGATACTGTTGCTTCAATTCACTTGAGAGCGTCGCGTCCGTAAATAAGCGGTCAATCTTATTCAAATCATAGAAATTGTAAAAATCGCTATGATCGAATTTATTAGCATCCGATACCAAACATTTTTTGGCGGCGTTATCCAGCACGATTTTTTGCAAGGTGCCTTCTTCAATGCTGAAATTAGAAACTTCTGGTCCTTTTAAACCATTTGCCCCGACAAAGGCCTTTTGGATACCGATTTTTTGAATTGCTTCATTGGCAATCGAGCCAACAAAGGCACCAGTCTTTTCCCGATAAAGGCCGCCAATCAAATAGAGTTCAAATTTTTTGGTTTCACTTAATAAGTTAAAAACCGGCAGGCTGTTGGTCACGATTCTTAAGGAAGATTGGGATATATATTGCGTCATGAGCTCGATCGTCGTCCCCGATCCCAGAAAGATCGTATCATCGCCTGAATCGATATAAGCGGCGGCGTTTTTCGCAATGTAGTGCTTTTCTTTTGTATGCAGCTGCTTCTTTTCTAAGTGAGATAACTCATTTGACTCATAAGAAGTTGAGGCTGTAGTGTACTCGAGCTTTTGCGCCCCACCATGAACACGCAAAAGTTTTTTCTGATTGGCAAGTTCTTCTAAATCCCGACGGATCGTCATATCAGAAACGGCTAATGCTTCTTGGATAAACTTAACCGTAATCGTACCGTAGCGATCGCACATCGCTAGAATCGAGCGTTGTCGTTCTGTCTTCAGCATATTCTGTTCCTCCATAGCCCCATAATAAAACACTAACGAACATTTTTCAACACCTTTTGTTTATTTATTTTTGTTTATTCGGTTGACAACGTTCTAGTAAGCGCTTATACTCAACGTGTAAACAGATAAACAAACATATTCAAACTTAGAAAGGAGCTGTTTTGTTTGAAGAAATTCTTTTTCAACGATACGGTATATGTTTCTGACAAGCAGTCGCAGACGGAAGTTTTTGAAGAGGTCTTTCACGACCTTTTAAAGAAGGAATTAGTAACTGAGGATTTTTTGATCAATCTTTTAGAACGGGAACGAAATTATCCGACCGGTTTAGATCTTTCACCTGTGTCAGAAACGCTCCCGGATATCGCTATCCCCCATACGGAGAGCGCGTTTGTCAAAACGACCCGGATCATTCCGATCAAATTGAAACACGACATTCTTTTCCATAATATGATCTCACCCAGCGAGCAAATCGCCGCTTCCTTTCTTTTCATGATCTTGAATGAAAACGGGGAAGCGCAAGCGGGAATGCTGGCAGATATCATGGACTTTATCAATTCAGTGGATAAAGAAGCCTTATGTTCGTTTTTCAAACTAGAAGACACAGAAGCCATCTATCAGTTTTTAGAGAAACACTTTAATATGGAAGTTTCTGCATAATTGCAGGATAAAAATAAACTTATTTAAGGAGAGAATTACAATGATCAAAATTTTAGCAGCATGTGGAGCAGGGGTTAATTCAAGCCATCAAATCAAAAGCGCTTTGGAAACTGAATTAAATAATCGCGGGTATCAAGTAGCTTGTGACGCCGTCATGATTAAAGATATTAACGAAGAAATGCTTTCTCACTATGATATTTTCGCTCAAATCGCCAATACCGACTTAGGCTTTAACGTGAATATTCCGATTGTTGACGCTGGCGCAATTCTTTATCGGATTCCCGCAATGGCTGAGCCCGTTTATCAAAGTATGGAAAGCGCGATTCAATCATTAAACAAGTAAAAAAAGGCTTAACGAATTTGCTTCATTACAGCTACTTCGTTAAGCCTGCTCTTAAAACTAATTATCACGAACACACTTGCTGAAAAACTACTTCGAGCAACCAGAAAGGACAAGCATATGAGTACAATTATTGATATCGCCAATAGTCTCTTTACCCCGTTGATTAATTTAGGGGCAGCCCCATTAATGACGATCGTCTTAACGGTCATTGCCTTATTCTTTAAAGTAAAACCATCACGTGCACTAGAAGGCGGGATCAAATTAGGGATCGCCTTAACCGGGATCGGAGCTATTATTGGTATTTTAACAACCGCCTTTTCAGGCGCGATGACTGCTTTTGTCGAACGAACTGGGATTTCTTTGAATATTACCGATGTCGGTTGGGCACCTTTAGCCACTATTACTTGGGGCTCACCTTACACCCTTTACTTCCTGCTAGTCATGGTAATCGTCAATATCATTATGTTGGCCATGAAAAAAACCAATACGTTGGATGTGGATATTTTTGATATTTGGCACTTAGCAATCGTTGGTTTATTCGCCATTTTCTGTGGTGCAAACTTATTCATCGCAACGGCTTTAGTAATCTTTATCGGTATCTTGAAAATTTGGAATTCTGATTTGATGAAACCAACTTTCAATGATTTACTAAACGCTCCTGACAGCAACCCAATGACTACGACTCACATGAATTACATGATGAATCCGATCATTATGGTTTTTGACAAGATTTTTGATAAAGTTTTCCCATGGTTGGATAAATATGATTTTGATGCTGCAAAATTAAACAGCAAGATCGGCTTCTGGGGATCAAAATTTGCGATCGGGATTTATTTGGGGATTTTTGTTGGCTTATTAGCTGGACAAACACCCACACAAATTTTCTCACTGGCCTTTACCGCCGCAGTCTGTTTAGAATTGTTCTCTTTGATTGGTGCATGGTTTATCGCTGCTGTAGAACCGTTATCACAAGGAATCACCGACTTTGCCAACAAACGTTTGAAAGGACGGACTATCAACATCGGTTTAGACTGGCCTTTCCTAGCTGGTCGTGCTGAAATCTGGGCGGCCGCTAACGTCTTAGCCCCTATCATGTTATTAGAAGCAATCATCTTACCAGGCAACAAATTATTGCCTCTTGGCGGAATCATCGCGATGGGTGTCACACCTGCTTTATTAGTCGTCACTCGCGGGAAATTGATCCGTATGATCGTGATTGGTGCGATCGAATTGCCATTGTTCCTATGGTCAGGTACCTTGATCGCCCCATTCGTTACGGAAACAGCCAAAGCAGTTGGTGCCTTTCCTGCCGGCTTGAGCGGATCTGCCATGATCTCTCATACCACGATGGAAGGTCCAATCGAAAAATTCTTAGGTTACTTAGTCGGTAACGCCTCTCAAGGCCAAATCGAATTCATCATCTACGCCGCACTAGCCTTAGTTGCCTACCTATTGATCTTTATCTGGTATGCACGCCAAATGAAAAAACGTAACGCCGCTTACGCTGCTGAAAAAGAAGAAAAAGCAGCCCCTACACCAGCCGGCAACGTCGCTTACGCCGCTGAAGCAAAATAAAAAAATTAAGGGCGTATGACAAAAAGTTTGTCATACGCCCTTTTTCCGAATAAATGGTGTTCTAAAAGTAGTTACTTCGGAAATAGGAAATAAGCCGAAGCTGCTTAAAGCTGACCACTTGGGTAACACTTTCTTTTTTCAGACTAGATATTTCTCTTCTTTTTCAATTTTTTCATAATGTTTTTGTTCGTCGGCATCGGTGATGACTGCTGTGACATCCTGCAAGTTATAATAGACCGAAAAATCTTTTTTACCTACCTTTGAATGATCAATCAGCAAAAAGCGTTCAACTGAATTGTTCAAGGCGATTTGCTGTGTCTGTCCTTCTTCAAAAGTCGAGGTCATGATTTTTTGTTCATTCAAGGCATTGCAGCTGAAAAAAGCCTTATGAAAATTCATATCGTTCAGTGACTTATTAGTGATTTCACCAACAAAACACTGGGTCGTTTCCCGCAATTCACCGCCTAATAAATAAATTTTGCGGTCGCTCTTGTTTTTATTCAACTCTTCAAAGACCGGCAAACAATTAGTAACGATGCGCAAGTTGGCGGCTTTGATGATTTTAGACAGCAACTCAATCGTCGTCCCGGGTCCAAGAAACAACGTATCACCATCATTGATCAGCTCATTGGCTTTTTCAGCGATGTGCTGTTTTTCTTCCTGTAACATAATTTGTTTTTCACTATGAGAAAGCTCCACCGGACGATAAAAATCCTTCAACCGGGCACCACCATGCACCCGTTCCAATAAGCCTTGTTTTTCCAACTCATCTAGATCACGACGGACCGTCATATCCGATACAGATAATTTTTCCATAATGTCACTGACTCTGACCGTGCCAGTTACTTCTAATAAGGACATAATCGCTTGAAATCGATCTGTTTTTAACATTGTCTCGCCTCTTTTCTTACTTAGAGTATCAAATTTTAATCAAATCGACTAGCGTGACTTAACGATCTCACAAAAAAAGCCAGGCTCTAAGCCAACGCCAAAGGTCCATTTAGGTCGGACCTTTGGCGTCACTGAAGCCACTGGACTTATTGTGCTAATTCAAATACAAAGTAATTGATATCGCCACGGTATTTCGAGATCGAATATTCCACAGGCAGGCGATCATCAGAAAATCCTTGAGTATGGAAGTAAAACAATGGATCACCTTCCTCAACGTCCAATAAATCGCTGATTGTTTCATCCGCCTTGATCACTTCCAATTTTCGCGTGACGGTCCGGATCGGATGTCCCATGCTCTCAAAAACTTGATACATTTTTTCTTGGGTAAAATCGACCGTTTGAAAGTTAGGAAACCATTCCGCGGGAACATAGCTCGTTACCAACACGACGGGTTTTTCTTCAGCATAACGCAACCGGGTGATCTTAAAAACCAACTCACCCGGTTCCAATCCGAGGTTCTCGGCAACTTCCTCATTGGCTGTCGTCTCCTGGAAATTCAAAACCTTGGTTTTAGGAAGAATTCCTTTCCGACTCATCTCCGAGTCAAAACTTTCGATCACATGTGTGAATTCTTGCCGGATCTTCGGCTTTTTGACGATCGTTCCGCGTTTCTTACGTTTTTCCAAATAGCCTTCATCCACCAACGACTGAACGGCTTGCCGAACAGTTGGACGGCTGACTGCATATTGCTCAGCCAACTCCATCTCTGTCGGGATCAGTTGATTTTCTGCATACTCGCCGTTCTGGATTTTTCCCAATAAATCTGCGCGAATTTTTTTGTGCAATGGAACATTCATGTTGCTCTACTCCTTGATCATTTATCTGTCCAATAACGCTGTGGTGTCGCCAGAACCGCTTCAACTGTTGCTGGCAACTCAACGTGCTCATCCTTTAATAAAAGCACACTTTGCCCCCCACTGCAAGTTTCTCCATTTAATACCATCTCACCGGCTAAAATAGTCAATACGCTGGCCACCTCAGAGCGATTTTTGACGATTTGTTTGCCTTTTAAATGCTGAATCGTAAACTCGCGTTGTTGGACTGTTTTTCCCAACTCGAAGCTCTTCTTTTCAACTTGCTGTTCTGGTTTTAGCGTTTCGATGGCCTTTTCAAGATGCAGTTCCCGCTTTTGACCCTCTTTGTCTTTCCGATCATAGTCATAAAAACGATAGGTTAGATCGGTCGATTGTTGGATCTCATAAACTAGTGAACCTTTCGTCAACGCATGGATCGTCCCAGAAGGAATATAGATCAAATCGTTTTGCGCAACCGGATATTCCTTCAGGATCTGCGAATATTGATTATCTTTAGCCGCCTCCAAAAGTGCTGCCTTCTCGGGAATCTGCTGTTCCGCGTAGATCCAACCATTTTCTGGTGGTGAGACAAAATACCAAGCCTCACTTTTTCCATAGGGCATTTTTTCCCTTTTCTGGGCATAGTCATCCGTTGGATGGACTTGGATACTCAGATTTTCATCACAAGCCGTAAAAGAAATAATCAGCGGATAAACTTCGCCGGGCGCCAAGCCAAATTTTGCTGGATCGGCCGCAACTAATTGACTGAATGTTTGATCTTCACCAACGATTCGGCAATCGATCTCAGCAATACCGCTGGCTGAATAAACCGATCCAATCTTTTCAATCTGAGAATCACCTGAGTAGGCGTGTAGCCGTGGTGTCCCCCAAATCCGTTCCCGTGATTCTGGTTTTAAAATGTACATAATCTTCCTCCTAGTTTAACATGCTTATCTAAATAAGGCGCGTTTCAATTGAAACACGCCTTCCTTCTTAAAATACTCCAATCACTACACCAATCGCTGAAATGATAGTCAATACAAGAATGACTTTAGTGGCGGTCATTTGCTTGGAAGTAAGCAGATACCAAGCTAGTAATACCATTGCTAACGGCAAAATGTTAGGAAAGATCCCATCTAAGACAGTTTGTAGTTTTTGAACTTCATCTCCCATAGGAATTTTGATTTTAGTCGTCAAAGCAATATTCGAAGCTGCCAGGCCGCCAACAACCATGATTCCTAAGATATTAAAGGCATCAGTAATCCGTTTGGCATTTTCTCCAATGATCACATCAATCGCATTGACTCCCAAGCGGTAGCCATTCATAAAACATAAGTAAGAAATCAAGGGACCGATGATACCATAACTAATGATGTAGAAAATCGGACCTAGCGCATTTCCTCCTGCGGCTAATCCCATAGCAATGGACAAGAGGATCGGGACGATGATTCCTTGAATAATTGAATCGCCAATTCCCGCTAGCGGTCCCATCAAGGTCGTTTTAATGTTGATTGGCATTTCTTCTGGTACATCTCCGCCTAAAGCAATCTCTTCTTCTAAGGAAGCGACGATCCCGTTAATTAGTTGCCCTGTTTGCGGCTCAGTATTGTAAAACATTGAATGCCGTAACAGTAGTCTACGTTTGGCTTCGGGATCATTTTTATAGTATTTTTCAGCAAAAGGCAAATAAGAATACGCCCATGCATGAGCCTGCAATTTTTCATAGCTCATGGAAGACAGGTGGGTAAAGCCCCAACGTTTCCATATCTGCCGTAATTCTTTCTTTGTCAATCGATTTTCCATTTAGATTCCCCCCTTAAAACAAATCATCATCTTCATATGCTGCGTTGCCATCTTCCATCGCTGATTCCGTTATCGGTGTTTCTTTGCTAGCTTTTCCAGTGCTTAAATAGACGATATAAGCTACCATTGCTGCCAAAAAGACTAATGCGATCATATTTAACTTGGCAAAGGCCATCAAGACGAATCCGGCAAAGAAAAAGACCAAATGAACTTTCTCTTTGATGACAATTCCCATCAACATTGCAATTCCTAAAGCCGGCAAGACTCCACCAAGTACAGAGATCGTATCCGTTACGACCTGCGGCACATTATTCAGCAGCCAGTCGACCAAGCCACGACCAAAGAAAATCGCCGCAAATATCGGTATCGCCCGCAACAGGAATGTAGTAATTTGTGGATAAACCACATGATTTAAAACAATTCCGCGATCATCAATTTCCTCAGCGGCCTTTTGTGCCCGCGTGTTCCAAAATGAGTATAAGGCCATTCTTGTGTTGTAAAAAATAAGTCCAAACGTTTGACCAATTAAAATTGCTAGTGTTACCGCTACAGCTGGTTCACTAGTGGTCGCTAAAGCCAAACCAATTCCGCCATAAGCAGCATAGGTAATCTCGCTATTTGTAGCCCCACCAGTTGATAGATTGGCGATAAAAACCGCCTGAACTGCCAACCCGCACATAACTCCCGACTTGATATCACCAAACGCAATTCCGGTCAAAAAACCTGCAACTAAGGGGCGCCCCACCACATAGAAGCCACCGCTCATCCCAAATAGCCAGGGACTTTCAATTGCACCCAAGTAACAAAAAATCCCTGTCAGCAATGCCGGAAAAAACAAACTACCTTCCATATCCATTCCTCCTAAAATTTCGTCTTTTTATTCAATCAACAAAATAAAAACTTACTATTTTGATAATGATTCATACTTTTCTTTCATGGTTTTCCATGGTTTGATATCATCATCCGGCAAAAGCTGAAAACCAATCTCAATCCCCTGTTGATTCATATATTCAAACGCCGCATAATCCTTTTCATCAATTGCAACGGTACGGCCAAGTACGACCGCTCCTTCGCGAGTGTTCATCGGTCCTACGTTCAATTTTCTACCAAAATCGACTCCTAAACGGACCAATTCCGCAAACGTTTGCGGCGAATTACTGATCAAAAAGAAATCCTTGGAAGAATTTTTACCCTTTGGTACACTCTCCACCGCTTGTTCAGTTGTATAAACTCCCAGTTTCAAATTTCCTGCCGCAGCCTTCAACACCTTCTTTCTTAACTCATCTTGAGCGATGTCATCTCCAACGACTAAAATCCCTTGTACTGGACGTGCTTTCGTCCATCTGGTAGTCGTTTGTCCATGAATTACTCGGTCGTCAATCCGTGCTAGTGTAATCGTCATTTGTAATTCCTCCTAAGTAAATATCATTTAATTAAAAATCCAGATCATTTTCTTGGTCTTCTTCGTTGGCAGCACCCTCGATCCCTTGCTGTCCTGCTTCAATTGCCATCTCGTATAACTTACCCAAGCTGCTGTTCGACAAATTCATCCCTACCTCAATCACCATTGGTAAATTCATACCGGCTACAACGCGGACATGCTCTTCGTTAGAAAGATAATATTTGTAGGCTTCGTTATAAGGTGTCCCCCCTTTAATATCTGTTAGAATCAAGAGTTCCTCTGACTCAAGCGCAGCCAGTTGTTTTTCAAACTGTGAAGAAAATTCCTGAATTCCCGCTTCAGTCAAGCTAATAGCAAGCAAATCAGGATTTTCCCCTGCAATCATCTGATAGCTACTCAAAATTCCGTAACAAAAATCACCGTGACTTGTCATGATCACTTTCAAAAATACCGCTCCTCCCTTTTATGTAATTACAAATCATTTTATGTCATAATAATAGTTCCTTTAGAAAGCGTTGTCAACCAAATAATTATATAAATTTTGCGTTGACATCTTCCGATAATTACTCTATGATAAATTATGTAATTACATATTAGGAGGAATTAACATGACGACTTACACAATCGATCAACTTGCCCGTTTTATTGATCACACAAACTTGAAGCCTTATGCAACAAAAGCGGATATTCGCCTTTTATGCATGGAAGCCAAAGACTATCATTTTAAAATGGTGGCAATCAATCAAGTCCAATCAGAATTATGCAGCGAAGTTTTAGCCGGTACAGATATCAATGTCGGTGCGGCCATCAGCTTCCCACTAGGTCAAACATCGATTGAAGCAAAAATCGCCGAGACGCAGGATGCGATCAAAAACGGCGCTACTGAAATCGACTATGTTGTGAATATCACGGAAGTTAAGGAGCAAAATTGGGATTATCTAACGGATGAAATGAAAAAAATTGTGGCGATTTGTCGCGCCGACAAAGTCGTTTCAAAAGTTATTTTTGAAAATGCTTATTTAACAGATCAAGAAAAAATTACTTTGTGCGGGATTGCTAAAATAGTTAAACCAGATTTCATCAAAACTTCGACCGGTTTCGCTCCCACTGGTGCTACATTTGAGGATGTCAAATTAATGAAAGCTCATGTTGGTCCAGAAGTGAAAGTGAAAGCGGCTGGCGGGATTCGTGACGCTGAAACTTTCAAACAAATGATCGCCTGTGGAGCTGAACGCATCGGAACTAGCTCCGGCATTGCAATCATTGAGGCGTTGAAAAAAGAAGCCGTCGACGGAACAATCACCATCTAGGGGGAACTATGAAAAAAATCGCTATTACCGGCGCCAATGGCTATCTAGCCTCCCTCATTCAAACCATCAATCATGAGGAGTTTGATTTTATCCCAGTCACTCGTAAGGATATTGACCTCGCTCAACCAGAAGCCGTCACGCAGTTTTTCGAAGAACTAGAATTTGATATGGTCTTTCATGCCGGAGCACGTACACAAACTGCAGACTGCGAGGAAAATCCAAGGAATACTCATAAAGTCAACACTGAAAGTGCCATCAATATCGCTAAAATTTGCCAACAAAAAAAGGCCCGCTTTATTTTTTTGAGTACCGAACAAGTCTTTAATAATCGTTTAGATCGTGACCCTTATACCGAAGAAACGCCCGTCGCTAGTACCTCACTCTATGGTCAGCAAAAAATCGAAGTTGAAAATTTTTTGCTAGAAAATCAACTGGATGCGGTCATCCTCCGATTGTCATGGATGATGGGTCTTTCTTATCCGGGCATCAAAAGCAGTCCGAACATTATCAAACAGGTGATGAATGCCCTGTTTTATCAGCGACCAACCAAATTCACTGTCAATGAAGTCCGGGGAATGACTTATGCTAAAAAATTAGCCGAGCAGTTCGATAAAATCAGTGGATTACCCGCAGGAATCTATCACTTCTCCAGCCAAAACAAAAGCTCAACTTACGAGGCGGCAAAATATATCGCTACAACACTTGGTTTTGATGAGAAAAGTATTGATCAGTACATTCGTCCTGATCACGAGCGCTACGCTGAACGCTTTCGTAAGTTGACATTAGCAACCGATAAAATCGCCGAACAAGGCATCTCTATCTCGACATTTGAAAACGATGTTGCTGAATGCTTGCGAGACTTTGATTGGCATAGCCTATGAAAAAAGAAGTGTGACAAGAATCTTGTCACACTTCTTTTCTGAATAAATGATATTTCGGAAAGAACTTCTTCAATAAGCCATTTTTATTGTGGCAACTTATTTTTATTAATCACCACCAGCAAAAATTTCTTCACGACTGTAAATTGGATGATGATTTTTTAAATCGTCGATTGTTCCGACTTGCTTACCTTTTGAATAATAACCATCCAATAGCCCTAACGATTGAAAAATCGTTTGCTTATAGGCAATTTCAGCATTCCATTCAGTTGTATCAAGGATTTGAAGTGCTTTATGGATCGCTTCAATTCCCGTTTGACCAGGTGTACTGATCAAGACGCCGTGACTGTTTAACAACAGCATGTTAGGAATATCTAATTGCTCTTTTTCCATATAGCTCGAAACTAAATCTGCCAGCTCTGGTGAACAGTTTGGTTCAAAATCAAGTACTGGAACATAACCGATTTTCTGAGTCGCTTCGGTTAAGTTTGGCATGTCCAAACCAGCCGTTGCCCAAAACATTGAGTTTGGGGCATGAGCGTGCAATACCGCACGAATTTCAGGATTGGTATCATAGACCGCTTCATGTAAATTAATTTCCCGAGTCAAGCTCCCCACACCGTCGATCACTTTACGCGTGTGCGGCTCTACTACTAAAATCTGGGCAGGTGAAACTTCGCCTAGATAGGCTTCTGACATCATCGTTGGGGTCATAATAATGTATTCTTTTCCCTTTTCATCGATGGTTTTGAATGAAAAATTTCCACCAGCAACATTGGTATTCTTTCTATTAAAAATTAGTTTTACAATCCGCGCTAAATCTTCACGTTCTCTTTCAAAAATCATTCGTCCGTCTGACATAATCGAGACCACCTTTTCTATTTTTTGAATATCTTTTTACTAGTAATCGCGGTCTGCGCCGCTTCTCGTACTTGCATCGCTGCTTGATATTTTTGTTTGCGGCGCTCATCGTATTCTTTGAAAAGAACAGGATTGCCGTATTTATAAACGAAGATAGCCAAGACGATCGCAATTAGATTGAAAATCAGTTGTTGTGTCGTGAAGGCTAGAATAAAACTAACGATCGCCAGAAATAGAATAAACAACCACTTGGTCTTTTCTTTATTTTCCTTTTTATTCCCCATTTGTTTTTTTCTCTCCTTCACTCTACTTACTTAGCTCGCAACTTTTACTCCGCTAACTTTTTTTGTCGTTGTTTCTTCATATCTTTGACTAGGAACTTTTGCTTTGTTCATATATTTGTATAACCAAACAAACATTGCTACAAAGATGACTGCCCCTACGATGGCTAGAATATTCCCTTTAAAAGCTTCCGCAAACAAGATTCGGAATTCTGGTCCTTCAATTGATGACCAAGTGATTTGTTGACCTTTTTTAATACCTTCGACCGCACCAGTTTGATCAGCTAACCCTGTTAAAATGGGCGTCAAGTATGTCGCTGCATAAAGATAGATAGGCATTGAGATTACACCCATGATCAACATTCTAGCTAAATTCCCGCCTGTCAATAACAAGCCACCCACTGCGATTGAGTAGTTGATGATTCCAGCCAATGGTAATACGGCATTGCCTGGTAAAATAATCGCATAACCGATAAATACTGGTACTAATAAAATCGCTGTCACCCAGATTTCAGAACGACCGGCTAATACCGGCCAATCTAACCCGATATATACTTCACGATCTTTAAAGCGTTTTTTCATCATTTCAGACATCGCATCAGCCAAAGGAGAAAGCGACTGCATAAACATTTTTGAAATCATTGGGAATAACGCCATCGCCGTGGCGATTTGGATAGCTAAATTCAATGAGCCAGAAACACCGTATGCCGCAGCAAGCCCTAAACCCAATCCAATGATGAAACCCATCACGGAATTTTCAGAAAAGACACCGATTTTTTTCTTCAAAGCCTTAGTATCCGCCCGTCTATTAAGGAAAGGAATTTTATCCATGATTACATTAATCGGTAACAATAATACAGCAGAGATATTCATTAAATGCGTAACCGTTACCAATGGAATACCCGTTAAATCTTCGATATGTCGTTGGAACATATCACCCATTTTCAACTCTAAAATGACTTGTACAATAGCTGTAACAAACCCTGCGATTAAACTTCCGCTAATAAAATAAACTAAATACGCAGTTAAAGCCTTGCCCCAAACATTCCACATATCAACATTCAAGGTTTTCGTCCAATTCAAGATCAACATGATGAAGTTCACACCAAGAACGACTGCGAAAAAGACAAATGCATAAGACCAAGACCAAGTGATACTAGCAGCACCCGTCCAACCTAAGTCTAGAGCAGGTAAATTAAGGCCGGTATTTTTAGCTAATGCTTCTGATGCCGGGCTTACCGCATTGGACATAAAACCGATGACCATCGACATCCCAGTAAAGGCAATCCCTAAGGTAATCGCTGACATGAAAGCTTTTTTGAACTTCATTCCAGCAATAAGACCTAAGATCAAAATAATCAATGGAACAAAAATAGCTGAACCCAATCCTAAAATATAATTGATAATGTCTTGAAATATTTGCACGTTTTCCACTTCTTTCTTTACTTATTTTACTGTCTTTTTTAATCGACTAAGGCTTTGATATCATCGTAAATTTGATCAGCACCCATTCCTGTTAAAAATGGAATGCCCGGGAAAACCTTTACATTTAACTCTTCAGCTTTTTCCAGCACCTCATCATCAGGTTGAGCAACATAAACATAGATTCCAGTAGACGGTAGTTCATTTTGAATCGATTTGTAATCAACTGCTTCTACTGGAAAATCAATCCCATCGTCCTCAAACATTCCTGCAATTTTACTAGCAATCGTTTGGCTTGTAGCTACTCCACTTCCGCATGCAACAATTAGTCTATTTTTCATCTTAATTTCCTCCAACTTTTCTAATATAGTTAATTTTTTATTTTCTAAATGTTATCGGTAAATAATTGATAAATTTTCTTTTTATCCTTTTCTTCTATATAAGTAGAAACAAAGTCCTCTTTCATAAACAACTCCATAAAAGCTTGTAGTAACCCAACTTGCTCTTTAGGGTCTTTAATTCCTAGAAAGAATAAGTTTTTTACACCCATTTCTTGACTGTCCCCCATTTGTTTTACCTTCACTTCGTTCTTTAAACGTGCAATATAAACAAATGGTTTTTCTACATACTCTGGATCAGAATGAGGTAGCGCAATATTTAAGTACTGAGTGATTAAACCTGTTGGAAATTTTTGCTCTCTAGTAGTTATACCTCCCAGATATCCTTCATTCACAAAACCAAGTTTTTTTAAATGCGTTGCAACTTTTTGGAAGACTTCTTCTTCATTTTCTCCTTCCACATCAAGACTGATTAATTGATTATCAAACATTTCTTTGTAATCCACGAACGCTTCGCTCCTTCCTCAAATTTTTTGAGATATTTTGTTAATCTTTGTTAACATTTGTTTTACAATGTCAATATACAACCGTATACACCTTTTGTCAACGCTTTCTTTTTGTTTATTTTTAAATATAATGAATTTTTCATTTACGAGCTCCCCCCTATATTAACAAACTTTAACACAAACGAACATTTCTTCCTTGCTTTTTGTTAATCAAAATGTTATTAATAGGTTATAGCAATTTGATCAACTAGAAATAATTGTAAGAGCTTACTGATGTGAGGTGATTTTATGTTAAAGAAAGAACGACAAGAAAAAATTTTAGATTTAGTAAATCAGAATGACTATTTATCCATTTCAGAAATATCTTCTACTTTAGATGTTTCTGATATGACGATCCGCCGAGACATTAACGAATTAGCGGAAAAATTTTTATTAGTAAAAATTTACGGGGGTGCCCAAAAACTTGAAAAAATCGAACAAGAACTTTCTACTCAAGAAAAAATTGATACTAATGTAACTAAAAAAAAATACATTGGAAAAGTAATGAATAGCATCATTTCTGACAACGATACGATCTATATCGGAGCTGGGACAACTATGCTTCATGCTTTGCCGGAAATAAATAAAGCAAACTTATTTGTGATCACAAACAGTTTGTTGGCCTTTAATTATCTGATATATAACACGGATTATCGGGTGCTGTTGACCGGAGGTGAATTTTCACGAACGACTGAAGAGTTTTATGGTGAAATTGCGGAAAAAAGCTTTGATAACTTAAATATTGATATTGCTTTTGCGGCAACTAATGGGGTTTTTGATAATAACGTGACTACTGCAAATTCAATTGAAGGGTCAATTCAACGTGTTGCCTTTAAGCATTCGCGCAAAAAATGCGTCGTAGCAGATAGTTCTAAATTTAATCGTTCCGATGTTTATACCTTCTATTCTCTATCAGATGTAGATTATTTGGTTACCGACGATCAACTCTCTGATACTGCTTGTGAATACTACAGCTCATTTACTAAGATTATTAAGGAGGAAGTGGAATGATTTTAACAATTACTTTGAACCCTTCGATGGATTACAACTACCTTGTGTCGTCTTTAACTTTGGACGAAGTTAATCGAGTTGAAAATCCTCATACATCGATTGGTGGAAAAGGCATCAACGCCGGCCGAGTGATTGCTAAATCCGGTGAAAAAGTAGTTTTGACTGGTATTTTAGGCGGCCCTGTCGGTAAGATGATTTTAGATACTTTGATTGCTGAAAAATGCTATCAATTAGAATTTCTCACAGTCGAAGGAAATTCTCGCAATGCCATCACTATCATGCATGATGAAAATACTCATACCGAACTAGTGGAAAAAGGACTCTACCTTTCTTCAAAAAATGAACAACTTTTCTTTGAACATGTTGCGACTCTTATAAAAAGATACCCAATCGATGTCATTTGTATCTCTGGCTCAGTGAATTCAGATAATCAATTCTTCCACGCTGAACTTCTAGCATTTATTCGCGCCCTCGTGGGGGAAGAATTCCCAATATTGATGGATATTTCCGGAAAACAATTAGAAAACGTTTTATCACAAACTTCTATTCGTCCAAGCTTCATTAAACCGAATACTCACGAATTAGAAGAACTGATTGGGCAAAAGATCCACTCAACAGAAGAATTAATTACTGCTTTAGAACAGCCACTTTTTGATAATATTGAGACTATCATGATTTCACAAGGTGGTGATGGTGCTCTAGTGAAACGTGGAGAGGCTTTCTACGATATTCAAATTCCTGAAATCGAGATCGTCAATACTACTGGTTGTGGTGATTCAACGGTTGGCGGAATGGCGTTTGCTATCAGCCAAGGATTTTCTGTCGCCGATGCAATCAAATACGCAATGGCTTGTGGTATGTCAAATTCCTTATTTGAAACGAATGGTACAATCGATAAAACTCAAGTAACTAGATTCATGCAACAGATCCAAATTCAAGCGTTAAAAAAATTTAGTGTAAATAATTGATACTCTGTGTGAAAAAAGAA
>NZ_BCQF01000009.1 GCF_001544295.1 Enterococcus pseudoavium NBRC 100491 | reverse complement strand
GAGTTATCTTTGAGGTATCGGGTTAATGGTGGTGAAGCTAACTACATCACACTATTTAGATATAACAAAAGAGAAAATTCAATTGCCATTCAAGAAGTTATGTTCAACAATAAACAATCCTTAATGTATTCAAGAATTCAAATGTTCAATTTGGATGATTACGACTCAAATTTCCAAGTTGAAAAAAGAAGATTTCTTGATTCAAGAGATAATTATGAGGACTTTATTCCTATAGAAGTTTTAATAAATGGTAGTAAAGATTTTAGTGAAGATAATAATTATTCTTTGAACTTAGTGTTTATCGTCAAGACTGAGGCTGGAAATGAGTTTATCAAAAAAGATCAAATAGATAGTTTTCATATGGAAAAAGAAAGATATATTTATGATTATGATATGGTTTTAAGTATTCCTAACACTGCAATGAACTATCGGAAAATGGAGTTTGAAATCGAGTCATTAAATGGTCTCAATGTGGTTGGAGTAGATTTTAGTTTTTTGGATTCTATTATTGGTAACGATTTTGGGTTACTTAATGCTGGTGGAGAGATAATTAAAAATAATAAAGGATTTTACACGAATATCTTTGTTTATTTTTCTGAAAATACAATTGATGAAGATAGAGAACTTTTTCGGGACATTTTAGTAAGAACATATGGAGACAAATTGATTAGTGGTCCTTCAAAAATTATTGAAATATCAATTAAATAAAGAAATCACCCCGCTAAGAAAAATCTTGGCGGGGTTTTTGGCGGGGAACTATTTATTTTTTAATCAATTTTATCCCTTTTACAATAATCAGAAAGCCGTCAAATCCGCATAAACAAGCCAATTTGTGTTTGTAGGCTATTCCCACTCCACAGTTGCTGGTGGCTTAGATGTAATATCATACACGATCCGGTTCACATGAGCGACTTCATTGACGATCCGAACAGAGATCTTTTGCAAGACATCCCATGGGATACGTGCGAAGTCTGCGGTCATACCGTCGATGGAAGTGACTGCGCGGATACCGACTGTGTAGTCGTAGGTACGGCCGTCGCCCATCACACCGACTGAACGGATGCCAGGTAGGACAGTGAAGTATTGCCAGATGTCGCGGTCAAGACCGGCGTTGGCGATTTCTTCACGCAAGATCGCGTCTGATTCGCGGACGATTTCTAGTTTTTCTTCGGTGATTTCACCAAGGACACGGATACCTAGACCTGGTCCTGGGAATGGTTGGCGCCATACGATGGAGTCAGGCATGCCAAGCTGTGTTCCTAATTCGCGGACTTCGTCTTTGAATAGAGTATTTAATGGTTCAATCAATTCGAACTGCATATCTTCTGGTAATCCACCAACGTTATGGTGAGATTTGATGGTTTGAGCGGTTTCGGTGCCAGATTCGATTACGTCGGTATAAAGCGTACCTTGGGCTAAGAATGAGATGCCTTTTTGGCCAGCAAGTTTGGTAGCTTCATCGTCGAATAGGTAAACGAATTCGTTTCCGATGATTTTGCGTTTTTTCTCTGGGTCAGAAACGCCGGCTAATTTATCTAAGAAACGGTCTTTGGCATCGACTTTGATGATGTTCAAGCCGAATTTGCCGCCAAGAGCTTCCATGACTTGTTCGCCTTCGTTTTTACGTAATAGACCGTGGTCAACGAAGATTGAAGTTAATTGATCGCCGATCGCTTTTTGTAAAAGTACACCTACGACAGAGGAGTCTACACCGCCTGATAGGCCTAGTAAGACTTTTTTATCGCCGACTTGTTCGCGGATTTTTGCGACTTGCATATCGATGAAGTTATCCATCGTCCAGTCGCCTTTACATTGGCAGACATCTAGGGCAAAGTGACGTAATAACTCGTTGCCGTATTCAGAATGGCGAACTTCTGCGTGGAATTGGATTCCGTAGAAGTTACGAGTTGTATCTTGGATCGCTGCGATCGGGCAGTCTTTGCTGGTGCCGACTTTTTCGAAGCCTTCTGGCACTTGAGTGACTAAGTCGCCGTGGCTCATCCAAACGGTCTGTTCTTTTGGTGTGCCAGCAAATAGGACGGCATCATCAGAGATGACTTCCAAGGTTGCTTGACCGTATTCACGGTTTTTGGCAGGTTCGACTTTTCCGCCTAAGTTATATGTGATCAGCTGCATGCCGTAACAGATTCCTAAGATTGGAATCCCTAATTCAAAGATTTTTGGATCGATGGAGAAGGCTCCTTCGTCATAGACACTATTTGGTCCGCCAGAAAGAATGATTCCCTTTGGATTGATGGCTTTGACTTCTTCAGCAGTGATGCGGTGACTCATTAGTTCTGAGAAGACACCGAATTCACGGATACGACGAGTGATTAATTGGTTATATTGACTACCATAATCAAGTACGATGATTTTTTCTACGTTGGTCATTTCGGTAGAAACGTTTGTCACAATTATTACCCCTTTTCAAGTTTTATTATAAAAGAAAGCAAGCTTTCTTTATAAGCTAGTATTTACGTAAATAGATTTCATCAATGATATGATGTTTTGCCTTGTGCAAGATAATATCAGCTCGGCCTCTGGTTGGCAAGATATACTCTTCCAGATTCTTCAAATTGACATTTTTCCAAACATCTTCCGCCATCGCTAAAGCTGCTTGGCGATCACCGACAGCATAGTCGTAATAATAATTGTCTGGATCTTTAAAGGCCGTATCTAGTAAGGATTCAAACCGTTCTAAATACCATTTTTCAATCAGATTAGGATCAGCATCAACAAAAATCGACAAATCGAAAAAGTCGCTGACGTAGATTTGTTGGTTGGCGGGCAGTTGCAAAGTATTGATCCCTTCCACGATTAAAATATCTGGCGAGTCGATGGTTTCATATTCACCTTCCACGATATCATAGACATCATGGGAATATTTTGGAATCGGAATATTTTCTTTGCCGGATTTTACTTCGTTTAGAACATCGATCAACTTTTCCATGTCATAACTTTCGGGAAAGCCTTTCCGATCCATGAGCCCACGTTCCTCTAAGATGGCATTGGGATATAAGAAACCGTCAGTGGTGATTAATTGGACGTTTTGATGTTTGAATAAACGGTCTAACAAGGTCTGCAATAAACGAGCGGTGGTACTTTTTCCGACGGCCACACTACCGGCGATTCCGATAATAAATGGTGGCATCTTCACGTAGCGATGGAGAAACAGGCCTTTGCTTAAAGTCAACGATTCAAAATCTTTCATATATAGATGGATCAAGTGACATAAAGGTACATAAACATCGGCCACATCTTTCATCGAGATTCGGTCGTTCAAACTTTTGATATTATCTAACTCCGTTTGAGTTAGCGGCGTATTTCCCTGTGTATAAAAGTCCTGCCACTGGTCGCGGGAAATTTGAAAATAGTTCCCTCTTTCGTTCATAGGAACCTCCTTATTCATATTAAGGTAATCATTTCTCAAAAATCGAAAAATGATTCGGATGTTCATGCCGTAACCCATTTTTCAAATTACGCTCGTCTTCACCAAGAATGCAAGCAAAGACACACAAAAAAAGGGAAAGAAAAACTGGCAACTGCGCCTATTTTACCATAAAATCAGCAGTAGAAAGTATGCTAGGTCTAAGAAATCCGGATATTTTCCTTTCAAAAAAAGGCTATAAGCCATTCTATCCGATAAAAATGTAAAAAAGCTATCAGAACGGTAGGAGTTTCATTGTTTTTTTAGTTCTGAAGATAAAAACTAGGCGGATGTTAAGAAAAAGAGAGAATCAAACGGAAAATGGCTAGTATGACAATTATTTCCTTATTTGGCGGATGCTATTTGTCTAAATAAATTCGATGTTTCGTGCTATGATAGAATCGATAGAATTGCGAGGAGGATGAAGGTATGAAAGAGATCGTTTTATTCGGCGACAGTTTATTGGCTGGTGTGATGAATGGCGAGACTAGCGATATTTTAGATAAGTATATTCTTGCTGAGTTGACGGAAATGGGTTTTCCCGGCTATCGGATAGTCAAATTTGCTAAGCGGGGTGAAACTTCTTCTGACGGATTGGCGCGAATCGATGAAGCAGTGGAGGCAGAAGGTGACTTTGTGGTCATTTCGTTTGGGACCAATGATTCATTGAAACAGGGGGATTCACTGGAAACATTTGGCGAAAACCTCAAAGAGATCATCGAATCCTTCGATGCGTCAAAAGTTATCTTATTAACTACGGGCTATATCAATACAGACATTTATCCAAAGGGTGACAATGACCGTCAACAACTCTTCGCGCAGAAAGCGAAAATGGTGGCGGCAGAATCAGGTGTCAACGTAATTGATCTGTACCATCATATGACCGTCTATCCAAAACCAAATGAGTTTGTGCAGCAGGCTGATGGGATTCATCCTTCAAAAGAGGGGTACCATTTCTTAGGCGCCTTGATTGCACGCGATATCAAAGAAATATTACTAGCAGAAGGGTAAGAACATGGCAAATCATTATTATTCCGAAAATCCTGAGACAGCTCACGACTTGCATCAATGGTCGTTTGAATTGGCAGGTAAAACATTTCAATTCATGACTGACAGCGGCGTTTTTTCCCGCGATACGGTGGATTACGGCTCACGAGTGTTGATCGAACATTTTGATGCAGCAAATATACCGGAAGGAACACTATTAGATGTCGGTTGTGGCTATGGTCCAATCGGTCTGGCATTGGCTTATCAGACCGGTCATCCGGTTGAAATGATCGATGTGAATAATCGTGCGGTAGAGTTGGCGCAGGGAAATGCCAAACGCAACGGCATTTCAGCGGATATCCATCAATCAAATATCTATGAAACCTTACATCAAGCCGAATATGCGGCGATCATCAGTAATCCGCCAATTCGAGCTGGAAAAAAAGTGGTTCACCAAATTTTGAGCGATGCGGCGCCTTTATTAAAGGTTGGTGGCACATTAACCATCGTGATCCAAAAGAAACAAGGGGCACCTAGTGCAAAAAGCAAAATGGAAGAAGTCTTCGGCAATGCAGAGATTGTAGCCAAAGATAAGGGTTATTATATTATTCGCAGTGAGAAAGAGTAGGGATGTTTGAGGTTGTGAAAAAAGTGGCTTATTTCCGAAGAAGTTATTTTTGGAACACCGTTTATCCGAAAAAAGGAGGGGTGGCAAGACTTTTGTCCCCTCTCCTTTTTTCATAAGGGAAATGTCTTGCAAGATGAGTCATAGAAAGGCTATAATCACATTGACTCATGTTTTTCACAAATGTGATGGAGGAGGGCAGGTTTATGCAAAAAGAAGAAGATAAATTATTGGTGCGCATTGCTGAAATGTATTATCAAGAAGATAAAAATCAAAGTCAAATCTCGAAAGAATTGAATATTCATCGTAGCACGATCAGTCGCTTATTGAAACGTTCCCGTAACGAAGGAATTGTGAATATTTCTATCAATTATGATAAGGCAGGAACTTACAACATTGAAAAAGAGCTGCAGGAAAAATTTGACCTAGAAAAAGCAATCATTGTACAAGCAGGTGCTGATCTAAGTCGGACACAAAAGGACAAATTGTTAGCACAAGGAGTCGCTGAATACCTGAAAGAAATTATCAAGGATGGGATGATTTTTGGTTTTTCATGGGGGGAAACCATGTCGGCGATTCCTGAAGGATTGGTTAATTATGGTGTAGAAAACATTTTGTGCGTGCCGATGATTGGTGGTCCATCTGGAAGACTGATCAGTGACTATCATGTCAACACGATCACATATGAAGCATCGAAGAAACTGAACGGGCGGGCATTGTTGATTGATTCGCCAGCTTTTCCTGAAACAGTCGCACTGAAGAAGGCTTTGATGGAAAATGAATTCAACCAAGAATTGATTGATTATTGGCGCAAGATTGATATTGCGATCTTAGGGATCGGTTCACCCACCTTGAAAGCCAGCGAGAGCTGGAAACAGTTCTATGGTGAAGATGTGTTGGCCTATTTAGAAGGCAAAAAAGTCGTGGGTGACGTGGTTTCTCGCTTTTATAATATTGAGGGCGAACACATTGATAATACGTTAGATGCTCGCTTGATCGGAATCGATATTGATGATTTGAAACGGACACCTCACCGGATTGGGGTGGCCGAAGCTGTTGATAAAGCAGATGCGATAGCTAGTGCATTAAAGGGACGTTATATCAATGTATTAGTCACAACTGAAGAGACAGCCCGAGAAGTGTTGAAAAAATAGGAAGATCTCCTACGTTATAAAAATGTAGACAAGCTAACATGCTTGTCTTTTTTTTGTCTTCAATAGGGGAGAAACTTGCTTAAAACGAGATGGCGTAAAAGATTAGCGCTTGTTTTTCTTCCGATAAATAGGAAATGAAAAATCTAAAAAGAGCAGCTGTGGTCAAAATTGACTATAGTTGCTCTTTTTGCACTTTTGTGATTTGGTTTTAAAAAAGTTGAAAAAAGTTATTGACAACGTTTTCTTGTGCAGTTAATATAAAGGTACAACAAATGTTAAATCCAAATCACAAATGTTAAAAAGGAGCGTTCACAATGGATTGGTTAGATGTAAAAGGAAAAACAGTCATAGTTACCGGGGGTTCATCAGGAATTGGCGCGGCGATTGTCAAAGAATTATGTGAATTAGGGATCAATGTCGTAAATGCTGACTTGAGAGAAGGCTCATTTGCTCATGAGAATCTATTTTTTAGTCAAACGGATGTTACTTCTCCGGAATCTGTTGAACAAACAGTGGCTGCAACTGTTTCTAAATATCAAACAATTGATGCTGTAGTCAATAATGCGGGTATCAATATTCCAGCATTATTAGTAGATGAAGACATGGCAGAAGGTGGAAAATTCCAGATTAACGAGCAAATTTTTAACAAAATGATCGCGATCAACCAAAAAGGTGTCTACCTGATGGGTCAAGCAGTTGGCCGCGTGATGGTGAGACAAGGTTATGGTGTCATCATCAATATGTCATCTGAATGTGGTTTAGAAGGTTCGGAAGGACAAAGTGTCTATGCTGCAACAAAAGCTGCGGTAAATAGCTTCACTCGTTCATGGGCCAAAGAATTAGGTAAAAAAGGTGTTCGTGTTGTAGGGATTGCACCAGGCATTATGGAAGAAACGGGATTACGGACAATTGAGTATGAAACAGCTTTGGCTTACACCCGTGGAATTACGGTTGAACAATTACGTGCAGGCTATAGCAATGCAAAAACGATTCCATTGGGAAGAGATGGAAAATTGAGTGAAGTCGCTGATTTAGTTGCTTACTTTGTATCTGGTCGTTCAAGTTATATCGATGGTGTGACAGTCAATGTAGCTGGCGGGAAAACCCGAGGATAGTAGATTTTATCTCTGTTGATCGTAAAAATTACTTACGATCAACAGAGTAGAAGATAAGTAAAAAATGGGAGGGAATTATGAATAAAGTAATTTTAGTTGCTCATGGAAAGTTAGCACATGAGATGAAAAATTCAGCTGAGATGATTTTTGGAGAGTTGTCTGATTTTGAATCGATTCAATTTTTAAAAGAAGAAGGACTAGACACGGTTCAAGAAAAAATTAGTGCAGCAATCAAGGATGAAGCAGCATCGTATCTTATTTTAACGGATTTATTTTGTGGGACACCGTACAATGCCAGTTGTGCAGTAGCAATGAAAAATCCTGAGTGTGAGATCGAAGTTGTATCAGGAATGTCGTTACCGATTGTTTTGGAAGTAGCTAGTATGCTAAGTGGAAGTCTACAAGAGATTGTGAACCATGCTACAAGCATTCCCTGCGATACAGTGAAAGCGTTTAAACAACAGATGATTGAGGAAGAGGAGGATTTTTAAGATGAAAATCAAATTAGCACGAATTGATGATCGTTTGATTCACGGGCAAGTTGCGACAGTTTGGGCAAAGGAAGCCGGTGCCAAAAGAATTATCGTTGTCAGTAAAGAGGTAGCGAATGATGAGATTCGCAAAACGTTAGTTAAGCAAGCAGCACCGCCAGGAATCAAAGTAAACATTGTTGATCCGGAAAAAGCAGTCAAAGTCTACAACAATCCTAAATACGTGGATGAAACGGTCTTTTATTTATTCACGAATCCTATGGAAGTCTTGGAAATGGTTCAACTGAATGTTCCAATCAAATCAATCAATATTGGCGGGATGCAATTTAAAACAGGACGGACACAAGTCACTAAAGCCGTGTCTGTTGATCAAACGGAAGTCGATGCGTTTCGTAGTTTAGAAAAAGCAGGAGTTGAACTGGATTTACGGGTCGTTGCAACAGATCCAAAAGGAAATTTTGAAGAAAAACTGAAAGAAGCAGGTTTCTAAAGGCTAACAGAATTAGGAGGACACAAAAATGGAATTATCAGTTTTACAGGTTGTACTTATTTTTCTTTTTTCATGTGTGTGTGGGATGGGCAGTGTATTAGATGAATTTCAAACACATCGACCATTGATCGCGTGTACGATGGTTGGTTTGATTTTAGGTGATATTCAAACAGGAATTATTTTAGGTGGAACGTTGGAATTGATTGCGTTGGGTTGGATGAACATCGGTGCGGCACAATCACCGGATTCGGCATTAGCCAGTGTAATTTCGACAATTTTAGTAGTTGTTGGCCAGCAAGATATTCAATCAGGTATCGCAATTGCATTACCAGTTGCAGCAGCAGGACAAGTTTTAACAGTTATTGCACGGACCATCACAGTAGCATTCCAGCATGCGGCGGATCGTGAAGCAGAAAAAGCGAATTTCAATAAGATTATCTTACTACATTTTAGTGCTTTGTTTATTCAGGCATTGCGCGTGGCGATTCCGGCCACAATTGTAGCAGCATTCGTTAGTGCCGAGATGGTAACAACAATGTTGGATATGATCCCAGATGTAATTACGGGTGGCTTGGCAGTTGCAGGCGGATTTATCGTAGTTGTCGGATACGCGATGGTCTTGAACATGATGAGCGTTGCTTACTTGATGCCGTTCTTCTACCTTGGATTTGTTATGGGCGGTTATTTAGAATTCAGTTTGCTTGCTTTCGGGATTGTGGGATTAATTACGGCATTGATCTATGTCCAGTTGAATCCAAACTTTAAGAAAAATGAAGTTCAAAGCAATCATGTAGCGGCAGTTGTTGCAGGTGAACTAGCTGATGATGAATTAGAGGATTAGGAGGATATCTTAAATGGAAAATACTTCAACGACTAAAAGTAAAAAAGATATATATGCACAATCTCAGTTGACTAAAAAGGATTTAATGACGACTTTTGTCTTTTCAAATTTCCAACAAGCATCCTTTAACTTTGAGCGGATTCATGCGTTGGCATTTTGTGTGGATATGATTCCAACGATTCGCCGCGTTTACAAAACAAAAGAAGAACAATCCGAGGCGTTGAAGCGCCACCTGACGTTCTTTAACACCACACCAGCTGTTTGTGGTCCGGTAATCGGCGTAACAATGGCGATGGAAGAGGCACGAGCAAGTGGTGCAGATATTGATGATGGAACAATTAACAGTTTAAAAGTTGGTTTGATGGGCCCGTTAGCAGGTGTTGGGGATCCTTTAGTTTGGGGAACTTTACGACCAATCACTGCCGCATTAGGAGCGTCTTTAGCTTTGTCAGGCAACGTGATGGGACCACTTCTATTCTTCGTAGCGTTTAATGCGATCCGTTTAGCGATGAAATGGTTTGGCTTGACCTATGGATTTAGTAAAGGAATGGACATCGTTAAAGATCTATCAGGTAATTTATTACAGAAATTGACTGAAGGAGCAACGATTTTAGGTCTATTCATTATGGGTGTCTTGGTAACTAAATGGACAACAATCAATATCCCACTAGTTGTATCAAAAACTCCGGGAGCAGATGGAAAAATGGTCATTACAACTGTCCAAAATGTTTTAGATGATCTAGTACCGGGATTGCCAGCACTAGGATTAACCCTTTTGATGATGTATTTATTGAAGAAAAAAGTTAGTCCGATTGTTTTGATCTTTGTCCTATTTGGAGTGGGTATTCTTGGTTATTGGTTAGGCATTTTGGCATAGCCATCATAGTAGACAAGTCTGATTACCAGCTTTTTAAGCAAAGAGTAAAACTTGTTTATCAGGTTAAAATAAACGAATTTTGTTAGAGGAAATGAACTAGGAGGAGCAGTAATGAAAACGAAGGCAGTACGATTATACGGTAAGAAAGACTTGCGGTTGGAGGAATTTGAATTACCAGAAATCAAAGAAAATGAAATTTTAGCATCAGTGATTACCGACAGTATTTGTATGTCGACATGGAAGTTGGCAAATCAAGGGGCTGATCACAAAAAAGCGCCAGATAATTTAGCAGAAAATCCGATCATCGTGGGACATGAATTTTGTGGTGAGATTTTAGAAGTAGGCGGGAAATGGGCCCATAAATATAAAAAGGGCGAACGTTACGTTTTACAAGCAAATCTACAGCTACCGGATCGTCCGGATTGTCCAGGTTATTCTTACCCTTATACCGGCGGTGACGCAACGTACATCGTCATTTCAGAAGACGTCATGAATCAAGATTGTTTGATTCCATATAAAGGCGATACTTATTTCGAAGGCTCTTTGATTGAACCTTTATCATGTGTGATTGGTGCCTTTGAAGCAAATTACCACTTAAAAGAAGGCTCTTATGAGCATAAGATGGGGATTAAAGCTGATGGCAACCTATTGATTATGGGTGGCACGGGGCCAATGGGCTTGTTAGCGATTGATTATGCGTTGCATGGTCCAATCAAACCAAAAAAATTAGTCATTACAGATATGGATGATGAAAAATTAGCTCGTGCAGCAAAATTGTATCCGAGTCAGAACGGGATTGAAGTTTCTTATGTGAACGTTGCAAATGTAGCAGATCAAGTAAGTTTATTAAAAGAAACCGTCGATGGTGGTTTTGATGATATTTTCGTGATGGTTCCAGTTGCGCCGGTTGTGACAGATGCTGCGAATATGTTAAATCCCGATGGCTGTCTGAATTTCTTCGCTGGTCCACAAGACAAAGCGTTCTCAGCTCCAGTGAATTTCTACGATGTTCATTATTCCTTTACGCATTTTGTTGGAACTTCCGGGGGAAATACAGAAGATATGCGTAAAGCAGTCAAGCTGATCGAAGACAAACAAGTTCATGTCGCAAATGTCGTAACCCATATCTTAGGATTGGATGCAGTTGGGGAAACGACTTTGAATCAGCCAGCTATTGGTGGGGGTAAAAAATTAGTTTATACCCATAAACAAGCCGAACTGACCAAGCTAGCTGATATTTCAACTGAGTCAGAATTAGGAAAAATTTTAGCTGAAACAGATGGTATCTGGAGTCAAGCTGCTGAGAATTATGTATTGAAGAACTATCCCGAAATTTAAGAAAAGGCGCAGAAGTTTATGCTTCTGCGCTTTTTTCTTAAAATTTTTGTTTGTTTCCACTTTATACGTCAGTACAGTGATCGAGCTACTTGCTTTTGGTAGAGTAAGCAAGAAGTCAGGCTTTTAGTTAAAAAGCCTTTCTTTCTAAAAAATCCTTTGCTACACTTAAAAAAAATACAGAGAGAAGGTCCATCATGAAGATCACCATCAAGGAAATCGCTGAATTGGCTGGCGTTTCAGTGACAACGGTATCGCAAATTTTAAACAATAAAGGGAGTCGCTTCAGCGAGCATACGCGTAGAAAAGTTTTAGAAATCGTTGAAGAATACCAGTATAAACCCGATTTTTTTGCAGCGAATTTGATCAATCGTCATTCAAAAACGATTGGTATGATTGTTCCGGATGTGACGGACTTCTTTTTCTCAAAAGTAATTGAAGGGGTGGAAAGTTATCTCAATCCCTTAGGCTACATGATTATTTTATGTAATTCCCGCCATGATGAGGAACAAGAAAAACGTTATTTGGATGAGCTCTCCCATCGCTCGGTTGATGGTATTTTATTGGCCACACCGAATCGTTTAACAGACGAACATTCCTTAGGCAGTGATTTTTATCGAAAGCATCCGATCGTCTTGATCGACCGGGGATTGAATGATCGCGATTGGGGCCAATTATTAGTAGAGGAGTATGCAGGGGCACAAGACTTATTACGGATGTTGGTGAAAAAAGGCCATCGTCATATCGGTATGTTGAAAGAAAGTCAAGGCTATTATCAATTGACCGAACGGGTCAAAGCATATCGTCAAGTCATTTTTGAATACCAATTACCTTTTGATGAAAGTTATATTTGTTCGGGCCAGCTCACGATTGCCGGTGGGTATCATGCGGCTAAGCAAGTCTTGCAAAATAAACAAATCACGGCTATTTTTTGCGGGAACGATGAGATGGCGATTGGCTGCTATCAAGCAATTTATGAGGCTGGATTAAGAATCCCTGAAGATATTTCAGTTGTCGGTTTTGATGGTTTGGAAGTCAGTCAATATATGGTCCCACCTTTGACGACCGTTTTCCAGCCGAGTACCGAGATCGGATTTTCGGCAGCTAAATTTTTGGTTGATGCGATCAATTTTCCTTCTCAGCGAATTCCGAATAAAATATTCCAAACCAAATTAATTATTCGTGAGAGTGTGAAATCTATCAGTGAGGGTTGACAATGTCGGATTGACCCGTTATAGTAACGATGGTAGCGCTAACAGAAAGCGCTTCTCTAGTTAGTAAACTGTTTTACTAAAGTGGTTTACCTTTCGCCATTTTAATGTATAATATCTTTTGAAGCTTGGAGGAAAACCTATGAGAATGGTAGATTTGATAGAGAAAAAAAGGAATGGAAACATTCTATCAAAAGAAGAAATTGACTTCATTATTACAGGATATACGGACGGTAGTATTCCAGATTATCAAATGAGTGCGTTATTGATGGCGATCTTTTATCAGGACATGACCGATGAGGAAATTTCTCACTTAACTTTAGCGATGGCCAATTCTGGCGAAATCATTGACTTATCTTCTATCGAGGGTATTAAGGTGGATAAGCATTCGACCGGTGGCGTTGGTGATACAACAACACTAGTTTTAGCACCCTTAGTTGCAAGCGTTGGTGTGCCAGTAGCAAAAATGTCAGGACGGGGACTAGGGTTTACCGGTGGTACTTTAGATAAATTTGAATCGATTCCCGGTTTTAAAATCGAATTATCGGATCAAGAATTTATTGATATCGTAAATAAAAGTAAGGTGGCGGTGATCGGTCAGTCAGGGAATTTGGCACCGGCTGATAAAAAACTTTATGCTTTGCGGGACGTGACTGCGACCGTTGATTCAATTCCGTTGATTGCTAGCTCGATTATGAGTAAAAAAATTGCAGCTGGAGCCGATGCGATCGTACTAGATGTAACGACGGGAGACGGCGCCTTCATGAAAGATATTGAGGATGCTAAACGTTTAGCGAAAACGATGGTTCGCATCGGGAAGCTTGCCGGTCGTCAAACCATGGCGGTTATTTCAGATATGTCTGAACCATTAGGTGAAGCAATCGGTAATAGTTTGGAAATCGTTGAAGCGATGGATACGCTAAAAGGCCACGGACCGGAAGACCTAACTGAGATGTGTTATGTTTTAGGTAGTCAAATGGTTGTCTTAGCTGGTAAGTCAGAAACATTGGAAGAAGCTCGCACGTTGTTGAAAGAAGCATTGGAGTCAGGACGAGCACTAGAAAAGTTCCGCGAAATGGTTAAAGATCAGGGTGGCGATGTGACCGTGATCGACCAGACGGAAAAAATCTTGACTGCTAAGTACGAAATCGAATTGCCGGCTCAAACTTCTGGCTACGTGACAAAATTAGTGGCCAATGAGATTGGGATTGCAGCGATGTTGTTAGGTGCCGGACGCAAGACCAAAGAAGATGATATCGACCATGCGGTAGGTATCAAACTCCATAAAAAGATTGGGGACAGAGTGACCGAAGGCGAATCATTGTTGACAATCTATGCAAACTCAAATGAGATTGACGATGTCAAAGAGTTGTTATATCAAAATATTGCAATCGGTACGACAGTAAAAGAGCCTATTTTGATCCATGATATTATTACGGAATAAGCGATTAATTTTTTTGTATCAATTAAAAATATATTATAATGAAAAAAGTGAGGAATTAAAAAATGGAAATCAATCGTATGATCGACCACACAATTTTAAAAGCAGATGCGACAAGCGCAGATGTGATGAAAATCATTGAGGAAGCTAAAAAGTATCGCTTTTACTCTGTTTGTATCAATCCTACTTGGGTGGCACTTGCAGCTAAAGAATTACAAGGTGAACCTGTTGCAGTTTGTACCGTAATTGGTTTTCCGTTAGGAGCAAACACGACTGAAACAAAAGCTTTTGAAGCTGCCAATGCAATCCAAAATGGCGCAGATGAGGTTGATATGGTGATCAATATTGCCGCACTGAAAGATGGCGATAATGAAAAAGTTCAAAAAGATATCGAAGCAGTCGTAGCAGCCGCAAAAGATAAAGCACTTGTAAAAGTAATCATTGAAACGGCGTTGTTAACGAATGAAGAAAAAGTTCGTGCCTGCGAGCTTGCCAAAGCAGCCGGAGCAGACTTCGTTAAAACATCAACTGGTTTTTCAACAGGTGGAGCAACCGTTGAAGATGTTCGCTTGATGCGTCAAACAGTTGGACCTGAAATGGGTGTCAAAGCTTCTGGTGGGATCCACAATGCTAAAGAAGCCGCAGCGATGATCGAAGCTGGCGCGACTCGTTTAGGTGCTAGTTCAGGAGTTGCCATTATGAATGGCCTTTCTGGTACAGGCTACTAGGAGGAATTATAATTGGATAAACAAGAATGGATTGACATCGCGATCGACGCATTAGATAAAGCGTATGTTCCATATTCTCACTTTCCCGTCGGCGCGTGTCTCGTGACAAAAGATGGAAAAACCTATCAAGGGCTCAACATTGAAAATGCTTCGTATGGTTTGTCCAATTGTGCAGAACGTACGGCCTTTTTCAAAGCTGTTTCAGAAGGTGAAAAAGATTTTAGTCATTTAGTCATCGCAGGACACACACCGGAACCAATCTCACCATGCGGGGCTTGCCGTCAAGTGATGGCTGAGTTTTGTGACCCGGCGATGCCAGTAACCTTAGTTGGTGACAACGGAGTAATTAAAGAAATGACCGTTGGCGGCTTACTGCCATATACCTTCACTGATAAAGATTTATAAACCATGTTCATTCAGTCGCAGGACTGTTGAAAAAAAACCATATTTAGGGGGCTTTACAGAAATGAAAAAAGCAAAATTATTTGGCCTAGGTACCGTGGCGATGGCAGCATTGCTAGCCTTAGGAGCTTGCGGCGGAGGCAGCGGTTCAACTGATTCTTCAGGCGGAGCGGCTAAAGAAGATGCAAAACACAGCGTAGCAATCGTAACAGATATCGGTGGAGTGGACGACCGTTCATTCAACCAAAGTGCTTGGGAAGGTCTTCAAGCATGGGGGAAAGATCACGATATCAAAAAAGGTACTGGTGGTTACAACTATATCCAATCAAACGATGCTTCAGAATACGAACAAAATATCTCACAAGCTGTTACTAACGGATTTAAGACAGTCTTCGGGATTGGTTATTTGCTAGCTGACCCAATCTCAGCTGCAGCGGACCAAAATACTGATACAAACTTTGTTATCATCGACTCAGTCATTGAAGACAAAGACAACGTTGCTTCAGCAACCTTTAAAGACCAAGAAGCAGCTTACTTAGCAGGTGTAGCAGCGGCTGAAACGACTAAATCTAACAAATTAGGTTTTGTTGGTGGTGAAGAAGGTGCCGTAATTGACCGTTTTGAAGCTGGTTTTGTTAAAGGCGTGGAAGATACTGCTAAAAAATTAGACAAAGAAATTTCGATTGACGTTCAATATGCTGCTTCATTTGGTGATCCTGCCAAAGGGAAAGCTTTAGCTGCGAACATGTACAATAGCGGAGCGGATATCATTTATCATGCTTCAGGCGGTACTGGTCAAGGGGTCTTCTCAGAAGCTAAAGCGCGTAATGAAAAAGCAAATGAAGCTGATAAAGTTTGGGTTATCGGTGTCGATAGCGACCAACAAAAAGAAGGTAAATACACATCTAAAGACGGTAAAGAAAGCAACTTCTGTTTAACTTCAACACTTAAAGGTGTAGGCGCAGCGGTTCAAGATATCTCTACTCGTGCGTTAGAAGATAAATTCCCTGGTGGCGAACACTTGTCATATGGTTTGAAAGATGGCGGTGTTTCTCTAACTGACGGTTTCTTATCTGATGATGCTAAAGCAGCTGTTAAAGAAGCAAAAGATAAAGTTTCTAACGGCGACATCAAAGTTCCTGAAACTCCTGAAAAATAATTCGGGTGACCATAACCTCTTGTACTAGAGGTTATGGTTCTCTTTTAAAAAAAGCTTTCTTTTTTTAGACAAGTTACGGCTAGTGCTGGATTTGTCTAAGGGAAGAACGCCCTTAGCGTTGCAGTGTTTTTGTCAGGTTTAAAAAGCGATAGGATGTGAAAAGAAAGTGGCAGAAGAACAAAATGTCATTGAGATGCGCAATATCACCAAGCAATTTGGCACGTTTAAAGCAAATGACAACATCAATTTACAAATACGTAAAGGCGAAATCCATGCCCTTTTGGGAGAAAATGGCGCCGGTAAATCGACACTGATGAATGTTTTGTCTGGGTTATTGCAGCCAACTTCTGGCGATATTTTACTGGATGGGCAAAAGGTTGATATCTCAAGTCCAACTAAAGCCAATCAATTAGGAATCGGAATGGTCCATCAGCATTTCATGTTAGTAGATGCCTTTACCGTTACGGAAAATATTATTTTAGGCAGTGAGCCCAATAAAGGAGGCATACTGGATCAGAAGAAAGCTAAAGCTGAAATTATTCGACTTTCCGAAGAATATGGCTTAAAAGTTGATCCCGATGCGTACATCCGAGACATCTCAGTCGGAATGCAACAACGGGTAGAAATCCTAAAGACGTTGTATCGTGGGGCTAATGTCCTGATTTTTGACGAACCAACAGCGGTTTTGACCCCACAAGAAATCGATGAATTAATCAGTATTATGGAAGGATTGATTCGTGAAGGTAAATCGATTATTTTGATCACCCATAAATTGGATGAAATCAAAAAAGTGGCAGATCGTTGTTCCGTTATCCGTCGTGGTCAATATATTGGAACGGTAGATTTGAAAGATGTCAGCTCACAACAGTTAGCCGATATGATGGTGGGACGTTCTGTTTCATTCAAAACGGATAAAGTTCCAGCGACACCAGGAGAAACCGTTCTTTCGATTAAAAACTTAGTTGTGAAAGAAAGTCGTGGCTTGGAAGCGGTCAAGAATCTATCTTTAGACGTCCATCGCGGAGAAGTTGTTGGGATTGCTGGGATTGATGGAAATGGTCAAACAGAACTGATTCAAGCTCTAACAGGGTTACGAAAAGTTGAAAGTGGAACTGTGATGATCAATGGTGAAGATATGACTGGAAAAGCGCCGCGTCAGATTACTGAAAGCGGAGTTGGTCATGTGCCGGAAGATCGGCATAAGTATGGACTGATCTTGCCACTTCCATTGTCAGAGAATATTGCGTTGCAGTCTTATTATCATCCTCCTTTCAGTAAAAATGGCATCTTGAATTTTGGTGAGATTGATCGGTATGCCAAACGCTTGATTGAAGAATACGATGTGCGGACGACGAGTGAAAAAGCGCCGGCTGCGTCACTTTCTGGGGGGAATCAACAAAAAGCAATCATTGCTCGAGAAGTCGATCGAGATCCAGATTTATTAATCGTGTCACAACCAACACGAGGACTCGACGTGGGCGCGATTGAATACATTCACAAACGTCTCGTGGAACAACGTGATAAGCAAAAAGGTGTGTTACTGGTAAGTTTTGAGTTAGATGAAATTTTGAATGTCTCAGATCGTATCGCAGTTATTCACGCGGGCGAAATCGTAGGGATCGTGGATCCGAAAGAGACTTCTGAAAACGAACTTGGTTTATTGATGGCTGGGTATAGTTTAGAAGAGGCACGGGCAGAATTAGCAAAGGCTGGTGAGACAAATGAATGATCGCTCAGAGCGGATTAGAAATATTTTAGTACCGATCATTTCGGTAATTTTTGGTTTTATTCTTGGGGCCATTTTGATGGCTGTATTTGGTTTTAACCCGATTGAAGGGTATAACGCAATGTTCAGTTCGGCTTTCCAAAGTAAGATGTCTGTCGGAGAAATCTTGGTGGGGGCCGGTCCATTAATCTTCACGGCTTTAGGCTTTTCCGTGGCTAACTCGGCAGGTTTCTTTAACGTAGGGCTTTCAGGTCAAGCGCTATGTGGCTGGGTAGCCAGTATCTGGTTGGCGTTAAGCATGCCAGATGCACCGAAATTCGTAGTCGTACCATTAGCAATTATTGTAGGTGCATTGGCGGGTGCTTTAGCAGCAGCGATTCCGGGTGTTTTACGAGCGTTCTTTGGAACTAGTGAGGTTATCGTTACGATCATGATGAACTATGTCATCTTATATGTAGCCAATCATATTGTGAATCACGTAATGTCGCCAGACTTGATGTCCAACAAAGGGGTGACCAAAGCGGTAGGTCTGAATGCCTCCTTACGAGAACCGTGGTTAACGAATCTCTTCGGTGGCTCACGGGTGAATATGGGTTTTATTTTAGCGTTAGTTTTCTTAGTAGTTGTTTGGTTCTTAATGAAACGGACAACGCTAGGTTTTGAAATTCGTTCTGTGGGGATGAATCCCTTTGCGTCGGAGTATGCCGGAATGAGTAGTAAACGGACGATTGTAATCTCAATGGTAATCTCAGGTGCATTATCAGGTCTAGGAGGTGTCGTTTATGGACTAGGGACATTTATGAATTACTTTGTTCAAGGAACGTCACTAAGTATTGGATTTGACGGGATGGCTGTTTCACTGTTAGGAAATGGCGGCTCAATTGGAATATTGTTATCCGCATTGTTATTCAGTATTTTAAAACTTGGCGGACAAGGGATGCAGTTTTCAGGGATTCCTAGTGAATTAGCCAATAGTGTTATTCCGCTAATTATCTTCTTTGTAGCAATCAACTACATTGTTCGTGTTGGTTTAGCTAAAATAATGGGCGGAAAAAAAGAAGTTGATGTCGTTCAAGAAGTAGAGAGTGCGCCAAATGACGAAAAGCAAGAGGGGGGTAAAATCTAATGAATATGGATTTGTTGGCTTCAATTATTGCTCAGACCCTTGTGTATTCTGCACCATTGATTTTGACCGCTCTAGGTGGTGTTTTTTCTGAACGTGCGGGGATCGTTAACGTTGGTTTAGAAGGAATCATGGTAGCTGGAGCTTTTAGTTCAGTCGTGTTCAACTTAGGTTTTGCTGATCAGTTTGGAGCACTGACTCCATGGTTAGGTGTTTTAGTCGGTGGCTTAGCTGGGATGGCATTCTCCTTATTACACGCAGTGGCGACAGTTAGTTTCCGGGCGGATCATATCATTAGTGGTACGGTTATGAACTTATTAGCCCCACCACTGGCAATTTTCTTGATTAAAGTGATGTATGGAAAAGGTCAAACAGATACGATTCAACAACAATTTGGCTATTTTGATTTTCCGGGCTTAAGTCAGATTCCAGTGATTGGTGAATTATTCTTTAAAGATACAAGTTTACCAGCTTACTTTGCGATTTTAGTAGCAGTAATTTCATGGTTCGTGATCTTTAAGACACGTTTTGGTTTACGTTTACGTTCGGTTGGTGAAAATCCGCAAGCGGCGGATACGTTAGGGATCAACGTTTATGCTTTACGCTATTCAGGGGTTCTGATCTCAGGTTTCCTTGGTGGAATGGGCGGTGCAGTTTTTGCACAATCCATTGCTGGACGTTTTGCACAAACGACGATCGCTGGACAAGGATTTATCTCACTGGCAGCGATGATCTTTGGTAAATGGAATCCACTAGGTGCCATGGGAGCTGCGATCTTCTTCGGATTTGCGCAGAACTTGAGTATCGCAGGTTCAAACTTACCAATTATTTCGCAAATTCCAGATGTCTATCTACAATCAGCACCATATGTGCTAACAATTATCGTACTGGTTCTTTTCTTAGGAAAAGCAGCAGCACCAAAAGCAGACGGCATCAACTATATCAAATCAAAATAATTCTTTTGTTATTAAAGGGTGGGACTATGGGACAATGTTCTTAGTCACGCCCTTTATTTTGTCAGTCCAACTTTTCGCAGTTCTCAAAGTCGGACTGATAAATTTAAAACTTGAAACTGGAGAGCAATATGTGCTGTTTAGTTGGATGATAGGCGTACGAAAATAGAATCATTTTTCGCGTTTTTTGAAAAATGACTGCTGCTAAACTGAACTAGCTGTCAGTTCAACTTTTTGCAGAGGCCTAAAGCTTGTTACAATGGCTTTCAGTTTACTGATTTCAAAGAACCAAATATACTTAAGCTGTGTGAAAAATCAATGCACGTGCTGATTTTTGTTAACTATGTAAGCAGGGATGTATCCTGCTTGTTAAATATAAATCAATAGAAAGAGGGAATAGAAATGTTTAAGCGTATTCACTTAGTCGTAATGGATTCTGTCGGGATCGGTGAAGCTCCCGATGCTGATAAATTTGGAGATGTAGGTTCAGATACATTAGGTCATATTGCAGAAGAGGCCGGATTGAACATCCCACATTTGGAACAACTGGGTCTAGGAACGATCCGTCCGTTGAAGGGTGTTAAAGATGTCCCAGATCATGATGGTTATGCGACAAAATTGGAAGAAATCTCTGTCGGTAAGGACACGATGACAGGTCACTGGGAAATTGCTGGCTTGAATATCCAAACCCCTTTCCGGGTCTTTCCAGAAGGCTTCCCGCAAGAATTACTTGATAAAATCTCTGAATTTTCTGGTCGCGGGATTATTATGGGAGCCAACAAACCTTACAGCGGAACCGAAGTGATCAAAGATTTTGGTGAAGAACAAATGAAGACCGGGGATTTGATCATCTATACATCCGCTGATCCGGTATTACAAATTGCAGCTCACGAAGAAATTATCCCGCTAGAAGAACTGTATAAGATTTGCCAATACGTTCGTGATATTACCAAAGATGATCCTTACATGATTGGTCGGATTATCGCTCGTCCGTATGTCGGTGAGCCTGGGAATTTCACTCGTACCAGCAATCGCCACGACTATGCGCTTGATCCATTTGGTAAAACGGTATTGGATTCATTGAAGGATAATGGAAGAGACGTGATTGCAGTTGGTAAGATCAACGATATTTTCAACGGGCAAGGAATCACGGATGCAGTTCGGACAAAGAGCAATATGGATGGTGTCGATAAATTATTAGATGTGATGAAGAATGATTTCACTGGCTTGAGTTTTACGAATTTAGTTGATTTCGATGCGTTGTTTGGCCATCGCCGTGATGTTGTCGGCTATGCTCATGCCATCGAAGAATTTGATTTACGGATTCCTGAAATTTTAGACGCGATGCAAGATGACGATTTATTGATGATCACGGCCGATCACGGAAACGACCCAACCTTTACCGGAACCGATCACACCCGTGAATATGTCCCATTCTTGGTTTATAGCAAGAAAATGACAGAACAAGGAAAATTACCACAAGGCTACTATTCAGATATCGCTGCAACGATCGCCGAAAACTTTGATGTACCAGCAACTGAAAATGGCGAAAGCTTCTTAAAATTATTAAAATAGAATGTCAGTTCCGCTTTTAGTAGTGTTTGTAGCCGAGAGAATACCAAAATAAGTTCTTTGCTATAAACCGGCGGACAATCTTAGCGGAATGATATACGTGGTGAGAATCAATTTTATTTTTCGCCTTTTGAAAAATGACTACTTTAATACGAAATAGGAGGATTTTATGACAGACTTACAAGATAAAATTCAACAAACAGCCAGTTACATCCAAGATAAAGGGGTAGCGGATGTTGCATTCGGTTTGATCCTAGGTTCAGGTTTAGGTGAATTAGCCGAAGAAATCGAAAATTCCGTGGTGATCCCTTACAATGAGATCCCACATTTTCCAGTATCGACGGTAGTTGGGCATGCGGGTCAATTAGTTTACGGCGATTTAGCTGGAAAAAAAGTATTAGCGATGCAAGGACGCTTCCATTATTATGAAGGCAACACGATGGAAACAGTGACCTATCCAGTCCGTGTTATGGCAGCGTTAGGCATCCATTCCGTTGTTGTAACAAATGCTGCAGGTGGTGTGAATGAAAACTTCCAGCCTGGAAACTTAATGTTAATCACAGATCACATCAACTTCATGGGAACCAATCCATTGATTGGGCCAAACGATGAAAACATAGGTCCGCGTTTCCCAGATATGAGTGCGGCTTATACGAAGGAATATCAAGAAAAAGCTCGTGAAGTTGCTAATGAGTTAGCGATTGATCTGCAAGAAGGTGTCTATCTTGGGATGACTGGTCCAACTTATGAAACCCCTGCAGAAATTCGGATGGCGCGGACAATCGGTGCGGATGCGGTCGGCATGTCAACGGTTCCGGAAGTGATTGTAGCCGTTCATAGCGGATTGAAAGTCTTAGGAGTCTCTTGTATTACCAACTTGGCAGCTGGGATGCAAGCGAATTTGAATCACGCAGAAGTTGTGGAAACGACCGAACGTGTCAAAGAAGACTTTAAAAAACTGATCAAAGAAACGTTAGCCGTTTTATAATTGTAATAGAAGTAATTTTAAGGATTGTAGTAGGAATAAGGAGGAATATAATGAGCGTTCATATTGAAGCTAAACAAGGTGAGATTGCAGATAAGATTTTATTACCGGGGGATCCGTTGCGGGCGAAATTTATCGCGGAGAATTTTTTAGAAGATGCGAAATGCTACAATAATGTGCGGGGCATGTTAGGTTACACCGGAACTTATAAAGGGGAGCGTGTTTCGGTGCAAGGGACCGGGATGGGGATGCCATCTGCTGGAATCTACGCACAAGAATTGATCCAGTCTTACGGCGTGAAAAAATTGATTCGAGTAGGAACCTGCGGAGCATTATCTGAAGATGTGCATGTGCGGGACTTGATTATCGCTCAAGGTGCGGTAACTAGTTCATCAATGGTAGAAAAACATTTTCCAGGTTTCCACTTCGCACCGATCTGTGATTTTGATTTGATGATGAAGGCCTATGAAGTGGCGAAAGAAAAAGATTTCACCACCCACGTTGGCAATGTGTTGTCAGAAGATACTTTTTATAAAGATGATTTGGCACCGACTTTAAAATTAGCTGAATATGGTGTGTTAGGTGTTGAAATGGAAGCAGCGATCCTATATTATTTAGGCGCGAAATTCCATGTGCAAACACTAGGAATCATGACGGTCAGCGACCACATGGTGACAGGGGAAGAAACAACTTCCGAAGAACGTCAAAATACTTTTAAAGACATGATGTATGTCGGCTTAGAAACATTGATTGCAGAATAACTAGCACCGTCCTTCTTTTGTGGAGGGCGGTTTCTTCGTGTATTCGAGAACTGACAGGTATAATGGAAAAAAGATATTTGGGAGGTCAAAGATGAAAGTTGTTGTACGCAAGCGCACAATCGGCAACATCCCCTTACTGGAGGTCGTCACTGAAGATAAAATCTATGATCCCTTGCCGCTGATTATTTATTACCATGGCTGGCAGACAGCCAAGGAATTGGTGTTGACACAGGGACGAAAATTGGCGGCGAAAAACTTTCGGGTGCTGCTGCCGGATGCGGCCAATCATGGTGAGCGCAAGACGAAGACTTCAGAGATTCCATCACTGACTTTTTGGGCTAGTATTCAAACGAATTTGTATGAATTTGGTTATCTAGTCGATTTTTTTGAGAATCTTGGCTTGGTGATGGGGAAAATCGGTGTCGGCGGTATTTCGATGGGGGGAATCACTACTTGTATGCTCTTGACACAGCATCCTGAAATCGATGTGGCGGCCTGTGTGATGGGCTCACCAGCGCCAATCAAATACCGCGACCGAATCTTGATGCATGCGGGCGAGCTGGGTTTTTATTTGCCAAAGGATTATCGTCAGTTGACTTCTTGGTTAGAAGGGTATGATCTATCTTTAGCACCTGAAAAAGTAGCGGGTCGTCCCTTATTCTTTTGGCATGGAACACAAGATGAAAAAGTTCCTTATCAGCATACCGCAGACTTTGTCAAAGCAAATCGGCAAGACAACATCACATTTGTCAGTGCGGAAGAACGGCACTTTGTCCAGATCGCCACGATGGATCAGATTACCAATTTTTTTGCGGACAGTCTAAGCAGCTAACTTTTATCATTACGTATACTATTTTTCTAATGACGCTGTCAGCTCTAAAATTGTGGAGCGGAGCTATCATTTTACTAACTTACTACAGCAGTAAGTAAAACTGACAAAGTCTAAAGAAAAATTGGCAAGTTGGTTTCATTCTGGAAAACTTTGGTTTATGCTTATTGGATAGAAGTGAACAGGGATGTCAGTTCCATTTTTCGCAGTTTGTATCGCGATAAACATTGCCTACTATCTATAGCAGTAATTTAAAGCCCGAACTACTAGGGAAATGATATACGGCATGAAGATGGGACTAATTTTTCCTAGGAAAAATTAATTCTTTAGTATGAATAAGGAGGAAATGTTAATGGAAAATTTTAATTTTCATGTAACAACGGATATTCGTTTTGGGAAAGATCGTTTAGGTGAATTGCCAGAAGTATTGAATCAATTTGGCAAACGCGTGTTGATCGTCTATGGTGGCGGCAGTATCAAGAAGATCGGTTTATACGATCAAGTGATGGAACAGCTGAAAGCTAATGATAACGAAGTCTTTGAACTAGCGGGTGTTGAGCCAAATCCACGGATCGAAACGGTCCGCCGCGGTGCGGAAATCTGTCGCAAGGAAAATGTTGAGGTGATCTTAGCAGTCGGTGGAGGTTCCACGATCGACTGTGCAAAGGTTGTAGCAGCGGCAACGAAATTTGATGGCGATGCTTGGGATTTAGTCCTACAGCGTCGGAAATATCAAGGTGGCGCATTGCCATTAGTAACGATCTTGACGCTAGCTGCAACGGGTAGTGAAATGAACAGCGGTGCGGTCATTTCGAACCTTTCCACTCATCAAAAATTAGGGACTGGCAGCAGAGCGATGTTGCCGAAGGTCTCTTTCTTAGATCCGCAAAATACCTTTAGTGTGAACAAATATCAAACAGCGGCAGGTTCGGCCGATATCATGAGTCATTTGATCGAAAACTATTTCAAACGGACGGAAGGAACCGATGTCCAAGATTCTGTTTCTGAAGGCTTGATGCGTTCAGTCATTAAAAATTGTCCGCTTGCGTTGAAATATCCGGATGATTATGATGCGCGGGCCAATTTGATGTGGGCCAGTACTTTAGCCTTGAACGGTTTGACGGGCAATGGGAAAGCGGGTGCGTGGTCGTGTCATCCAATGGAGCATGAATTGAGTGCTTTTTATGACATCACTCATGGCGTTGGTTTGGCGATCTTGACGCCACGTTGGATGGAATACGCCTTAAATGATGAGACTGTTGCAAAATTTGCTAACTTTGCATGGAATGTTTGGGATGTGGTTGAAAAAGTTCCGATGCTGGCCGCGCGAATCGGTATCCAAAAATTATACGATTACTTCAAAGCTTGCGGGATCCCGATGACTTTACCAGAAGTTGGGATCAACGAAGAAAAATTTGCTGAGATGGCCAAACAAGCAGTTGCTCACAGTGCGATCAAAACGGATGCTTTTGTTCCATTAGATGAAGCAGCGGTCCAAGCAATTTATACCGCGTGTTTAACTGAGAGTAACTTTGAATAAGAGGATTAGAAACTTCGTGCTATAAAGCAGATGGTAAATAAAAACGACGACTCATCAGGAGCCGTCGTTTTTATTAGAATTATTTGGCATAATAAAATGTAAAATACGGGCAATCGTCTTTTGCAAGGTTGTCGTCACTTTGGGGCGAGATAATAAGTATAAGATCAAGAAAGTTCCTACCACCAGTAAGATTAAATGGATTAGCGGATTATGAACAGCTTGAGTAAACTCAACTAAAGGCGCGACTAAGTAGACATGCAATAAATAGATCGCCAAGGTTTTCTGACCCCACGAAGTAAAGAAATGGGGTTTAGGCGCAGCCAAACTCAAAAAGACGAAAACAAAGGCAAATCCGACGAGATATAGTAGCACATTGTTTAAGATATTTTGATAGAGGGGTAGTTTGAAAAGTAAGAAAGAACGATCCCGCCATAAGATTTCTGGCGGTAGATCTGTTTGGACCCAGAAATAAGCAATACCTAGCCCTGCTACAATAATCATAATACTGATATACTTCCGCCAACGGATTCGATGGAATCGTTCGAGTAGTGAGCGGTCCATGAAATAACCGGCTAAGAAATAAGGCAGAAAGCCCAATGTCCGAGCCATGGCCATATAGGTGCCGAACTCACTTAAAAAGCCTGAAAAGATCCCGATAATAAAACTCAAAATTAAGATTCGCCGAACTTTTACGAGGTCTGGTAGCAACAAGCGCCAGATAAACATACAATACAAATACCAAAGGGTCCAACCAGGACTCAAGATCATGAACTGGTTGATTTTACCGAGCGCCAACATGATCAGCGATAAAATCATATTCAGCAACAGATAAGGTACGAGAAATGTTTCCACTGCGGTGGAGCGGCCCTTCGCTAAATTTTTTGAAAAATAGCCGGAAATAAAAATAAAAACAGGCATATGAAATAAGTAGATGAAGACGTAAATAAATTCGCCGACTTTGTTATCTAAACGAAAATATTCCAAGGCGTGCCCCAATACTACGAGTAAAATCAAGATGCCGCGAATATTATCATACAAGTATTCGCGATTTGGTTTTGTGATTGTGGACACCTCCTTTAGATTCCGTTATGCTTAAGTTATAGGTTAGACCTACCTGTCTATTGTAGCACGAAATGTAACGTTCATTACGATTTTGATTGAAGGAAGAAAAAAAATTCACAGCGCGAAAGCTTGCTCTAACAAGAAGCGAAGCGGTCTGAGTTTATGAACTTATTTTTTTATTACTAGCCATTTAAGAGGAGGAGAAGCGATGCGCTATTCGGCAAAATTTGTCAAAAATGTGTTTAAAGTAATCAATATGAAAAAGCTGGTCGGAACCAACATGGTCGATCCTCCAAAGCGGAGACACTTGATCAGTCGGCAGCTTTCCCAGACAGATATTCCCCAGAAAATTTCAACCATTGATGGCCAGCAATTGATCACGTTATTTCCGGGACAAGCGACGAAACGCCATGTTTTTTATTTGCACGGCGGCGGTTATGCCTTGGAGGCCTCCCCGTTTCATAAACGGGTACAAGAACGTTTCGTTAAGCGTTATAATTTAAAAGTCAGCTATTTCGATTATCCTTTGGCCCCAGAAAATACGGCAGAAAAAACCGTACCGTTAACGGAAAAGGCCTTTCGTCAACTGACCTATTTATATCCAGACGATCAATTTTTCTTATTTGGTGATTCTGCTGGTGGGGGCTTGGCAATGAGCTTAGCGCAACATTTACGCAATATCGATTTGCCGAAACGTCCGAAAAAACTAGCCTTGGCTTCACCTTGGTTGGATGCAGCGATCAGTGATCCCCGTTCACAAGATTTACAAGAAAAGGATGTTTTATTGGAGAAGGATTTATTAGCAGAAGCGGGTGAAAATTACGCTGGCGAACTGCCGGTGACTGATCCGATGGTTTCCCCGATTTACGGAAATTTTGATCACCTAGGGGAATTATTGGTTATCGCAGGAACGGATGAGATCTTGTACCCAGATGTTTTGCGCCTGCAAGAGCGGATCGAGGACAGTCAAGGAACAACGATGCGCTTGGAAGTAGTCGCAGGAATGATGCACGATTTTGTCGTCTATCCTTTAAAAGAATCGCTACAATACATCGATCAAATCGGAGAGTTTTATCAATAGAGAATGGGCAATGTTTCATGCTTGTTTTTTATTGAAAAATCATTCGATCCTAAAGTTCAGTAAATTTGTTTTGCATAGTCTGGAAAAGGAGGGGAAGAATGGCACCTAAAACACATTCACGTGCACCTTGGCAACAAAAATTGATTCAAGTCGTTCCGGTTATTGGTCTGGCATTGTTTATTCTTGTTTTACTTTACACGCGCCATTCTGGCATGTTTAGTTCGGTCGCTGATCTCCAACACTTCATTAAAAATTTTGGTAATTTTGCGATTATCGCCTTTATCGTAGTCCAGGCGATTCAGCCAATTGTGCCCTTTTTGCCGGGTGGTTTTGCGACAATTGTCGGGATGTTGATGTTTGGAAATCTCCCAGGGATTATTTATAGTTATATTGGTTTGGTGATTGGTGAGGTGGGGCTATTTTTATTGGTTCGACGCTTTGGTCCGAAATTTGCTCGCCTTGTATTATCTGAGAAAAATTTCGCGAAGTTTGAAATGACGTTGCAAAACCATACTAGGGATATTAAGCGCTTGTTGATTGTCTGTTTCATTTTTCCTTTTTTACCAGATGATTTGATTTGTCTGGTAGCAGGGATGACTGATTTAAGCTTCAGCGAGTATTTACGGATTGTACTGATTTTCAAATTATGGTCCGTGGCTGCCTATGGCTATGTGTGCTTATTTGTTTTGAATAAAACTTTTGCTGCTTTTTAATCAGTCGCGCTGTTTACCTGGCGGGCTGATTTTTTGGTTTAAGACGAGTGAGTATCTCAAAAATACAAGAATGAGGTATAGTTTTGATAAAAAAAGATCGGAGGAGAATAATGATTCGTTATGGGATTTTAAGTACCGCACAAGTCGTTCCACGTTTTGTCGCAGGGGTAAAAGAAAGTCAAGAGGGGATCGTGACGGCGATTGCTTCGCGGGGAATCGAAAAAGCACAAAAAATGGCCCAAGAGTTGGCGATTCCTAAAGCTTATGGCAGCTATGAGGAACTATGTCAAAGTAGCGATGTAGATATCGTCTATATTGCTGTCTATAATAAGGGGCATTATGATGCTGCAAAATTAGCATTATTAAATAATAAACACGTTTTATTGGAAAAACCATTTACTATGACTCTTGCTCAGGCTGAAGAGTTATTTGAGTTAGCGGCTGAACGTAATTTGTTCTTAATGGAGGCACAAAAAGCCTTATTCTTACCAATTACTAAGCAGATTCAGCAAATAATCCAAGCAGGGAAAATCGGCAGATTGCGCTGGTTAGATTCAGTGACAGCGTACCCGAATATCGATCACATTTCATGGTTTCGTGATCTTAGCGCTGGCGGAGGTGTCTTGCGTGGCGCCGGAACCTATCCACTTGAATATATGCAGCATTTACTAAATACTGCACCTGAAGATTTCAAAGGGACACTCATTTTTCCAGCGGGACAATCGGATATGCAAGCACAAGTTACTTTGAATTTTCCTAAGGGAATTCTGGGAACGATTTTTTTAACAGTTGATCTGGATTTACCGAAACGGCTGATTATTTATGGCGAAAAAGGAAAAATTGTAATCCCTGATTTTTGGAAAACCAATTCCGCCGAGGTCCACTACCAAGATGGTCAAAAAGAACGTCTTCACAGTGATCAGAAAAGTGAGTTTGTATTTGAAATCGACCACGTAAATGATTGCTTAAATAAAAAGCTGTTACTTAGTCCAATCGTCACCAAAGAATTAACTTTGAAAACAGTTGCCATGACGGAAGCAATTTATCAAAGCTATTAAAAAAGAGTGTCAAAAATTGGGAATCTGTGCTATAGTGGGTCTCATGCGACGAGTCGAGTGGATCTGATGATCCTTCGATCCAGAGGCACAACGGCGTAAGCCACCTGTCGGATTTCAGGGTGTCGGAAAGAAGCTTAGTGGACGAAGAATCTTTCTATCAAATATTGATACTGGGAAGAATCCCTCTTAGAATTTTATTCTAAGAGGGATTTTTTTTGCTTAAGCTGACACTACAGGATAATTATTCCTAGACCGGAGATTATTTCTGTAAGAGTTGGAAAAAGGTGGCACCAAGATTTTTTCCCAGCTTTTAATTTCAATAAAAAACCAGCCACAAAGAATGCGGCTGGTTTTCATTTTACATGAAGACTGTTTTATATAAAGCGATGGCTACGATTGAAGCGATAATCGGTGCAATGACCGGTACCCAAGCATAACCCCATTGTGAATCACCTTTATTTTTTAATGGCAACAACGCGTGCATAATCCGTGGACCTAAATCACGAGCTGGATTCAAACCTGGTCCAGTTGGTCCACCAAATGATGCGACCAGTGTCCAAACTAAGAAACCTAAAGCCAAATGAGCAGTTCCTAAATTATTTTGGAAGAAGGGTGCTTTGGTAATACCAAGAGCCCCAAAGAATAAGATAAATGAACCAAAGAATTCATTTACGAAACCATTAAATTTAGAACCGACACTGTTGATGGTTGAGAAGGTTCCTAATACATGCAATTTGTCTTCTGTCAGGTCATAGTATGGTTTGTAACTAGCAACAACTACCAATTGTCCGACCATTGCCCCTAAAAATTGAACAACGATATAAGGAAGAACTTCCGACCAAGGGAACATACCGCTAACTGCTAAACCAATCGTAAACGCTGGGTTGATGTGGTTACCGCTGATACCGCCAAAAATCATCGCTGGAATCATGACCCCACATCCATAACCTACTGCAATCAACATCCAGTCACTGCCGTAACCTTTCGTACCTTTTAAATCAACGTTGGCAACTGCTCCGTTTCCTAACATAACCAATAACGCAGTCCCCAAGAACTCAGCTACTAACCGAGTAGTCAGTGAATAATCCATAAAAACCTCCTAAAAATAATTGAAATGAAAATGTAAATGAAAATTTCATTTTATATCATAAGCTGAATCTTAGTAATTAGCAAATGTTAAACTCAAAAAAAAGCGAAATTTCTAAGATAAATGACAACGAATGTTATTGTTTTGATTGCTTAGGGGATTTTGATCTAAAAAAGAGGCATTTAAGTAAAAAAATCTCGTTCATTTGAACGAGATTTCATTAGTTTATGAGAACGAGATGCCGGAAATTAGGGTTATTTTCAATCAATTTATGGGCACCATAAAAATTTTTATCTGAAAAACCATTTAGTTGAGCGGTTAGAATCGATTTCAACTGTTTCTTTTCCCACAAATAAACTAACAGTTCCATCACTTTTCGGGAATAGTTGATTCCTTCTTCGGTGGTAAACGAGTTTTCTAAAAACTCATCGCAATAGAAGTTCAGATAATCCGGATCTAAATTTTTAGTTTTCTTTTTGATAAAATGCAATAGTAAAATTTTAGCGGAGTCTTTGAATTCTGCTAAATGCTCGAAACTTTTTTCTTTTTCAGTATCCAAATTAATTACGTAATCAATTGGCATCATCCCAACAGAGTTCAATTCATGTTTGAGATGGTTGGACTGTGAAAAGACCACATCGGCTCCCATATTTTTGATCCAAATCTCGGAATTATTTTTATTAATTGTAGCGGCGACATTCAGACCGGCCCACTTAGCGAGTTGAATAATCGTTGCCCCAAGACCGTCTGAGGTGTTTAAGATTAGCAGGTTTCCCTGATTTTTTCCCGGCTGCGCTACTAATTTCAATTGATTGAATAGTACTTCAAAAGCTAAGAGGAAACTATAGGAAAAAGCGGCGGCCTCATCCGTTGGAAAAGAGTCCGGTAACTTGACGACCGATCGGACATCAACGATTTGAAAATTACTGTAACTGCCATATTTTCCAACCTTATTTACATAAAGAACACGATCACTGACATTTAATTTTGGGTTGCTGCTGCCAAGACGAGTGATGATCCCAACGCCACCAAAACCAAGAATATAAGGTTTTTTTGCACCTTTGATAGTTTGCCGGATCTGAGTGTCTAATGTGCTGATTGAAATCGCAGAAATTTTTACCATTAAGTCATTTTTGCGTAATTTCGGCAGCATGATTTTATATTGTTCAAATTTAGTATCTTCTTTTAAACGAAATTTTTTCTCGAATCCAATTGCATCTGAAATCATCCGTTTTACCCTCCTCAGAAATAAATTTCTGAATCTCCAATAATAAAATGGCTACTTATAATATACTTGATTTAACAAAGAGAAGGAAATAATTTCTTCAAAATTAACAAAGAATAGGTCCATTTACTAATTTTTCATAGGAGTATTTACCGAAAATATCAAATGCTCTGCTAGTTTGGATGAAAATGAGAGCCGCTTAACTTGTCGGCAAGAGATAAGATGGGTATCATGACTATGATCGAACTGAGGAGGAATAAGATGTTCACAGAAAATAGTTTCAACGTTTTTGAGGTTGCGGGGTTAGATGCCCGGATGGCGGCAATACGCGCAGAGATTCAACCAACTTTTCAACAACTCGATGAAGTCTTTCAACAGAAACTCGAACCATTATTGAATGAGAAATTATTTATCCACATTGCTCAGCACCGGAGGCGGACAACTTATCCGCCGGAGAATACGTGGTCTGCTTTGAGTCGCCAAAAACGTGGTTATAAGATGGAACCACACTTTCAGTTAGGCATTTGGCCAGACTATGTTTTTATGTGGTTATCTTGTATTGATCAACCTAAAAATGAACAGGCAATCGCTCAAGCATTATTGGATAATCAAGGGATCTTTGAAAACTTATCCCCAGATTATGTTTTATCGGGGGATCATACCCAGCCAAAAGTTGAAAAGTTATCACCAGAAAACACAGAGCGGTTGTTAAAAAGATTTCGTGATGTGAAAAAAGGAGAGTTTCAAGTGGGGCGAATCATAAAAAAAGATGATCCACTGTGGAAAAATCCAGTAGCTGCCGAAGCATATATGGTAGATACTTATGAAAAATTAGTTCCCCTCTTTCAACTAGCTCTTCAAGCCAGTTTTACACAAGGGGAAAACTAGCAAAAACCGCAGTCTTGTAAAAAAGGCTGCGGTTTTTTGTAAGTTAAGTTTGCTAGAGCCCATTAGGGAGGGGTATTACGGTATAAGGTTAAGGAAGCTAGAGGATTCACTTAAAACATTCAGGCTCAAGCAACAGTTTTTCAAGTTATCCACCTGTTGATAATCTATTCGGGTGCCGGCATCAAGGCTCAACCAGTACTAATGGGCCACCTAGAGGAGAGACATCCTCAAAGGACTTTTGTCAAAATCGCTTCAAAAAACGTTCAAGAACAATTTTTAACGATAAATAAGATTAGTAAAAGCTAATCGTTTGCCTAATAAGACCCCAAGATAGCCTGCAGCGATCGCTTTGATAATGCCAGGCAGAATAAAGGGAAGCATTCCTGCAGAAAAAGCAGCATTCCAAGGCAAACTGCTACCGAACTTCAACCAAAGCGAACCGAAAAACAAGGTGATAAAGGCGCCGACTAGATTAGCTGTGAGTGACCAAAAATAATTAAAGGTCACTTTTTCTAAGATTAAGCCAGTAAAATAGGCTTGAAAAAGAAAGCCTATTAAAAAGCCTCCCGTTGGACCAAAATAACTAGCGATCCCTGCGGAGCCACCTGCTAGTACGGGTAAACCGATCATTCCCATCAATAAATAAATTGCAACAGAGATCGTGCCCGTCTTTTTACCTAAAATGGTAACGACAAAACCAACCGCGAATGTTTGCAAGGTTAGTGGAATCGGACCTAAAGGAATGGTGAATTGGGATAAGATCCCAATGACGGCGGCAAAAATACCAGCTAGAACAATTTCTCGACTACTTAATTTCATTAAACTCACTCTTTCGTTAACGTATATATTTTTTTGGTTAACGAAAGTATAATAGAGGATTAACGAGATGTAAAGAAAAAATTTATTTTTCTTGGTACTTACTAATAAGGAGTAACGAATTAATCAAAGGGTGCACAAAACAAAGGACGTGATTGAAATCGTTGATTTGAAAAAGTCACTAGATCTAGGTCTGACTGGAAGTATTTTTATTTCGTCAAAATAAAAATACTTCTGGAAAAATGCTGGCGGCTTTGTGGTAGCTCTGACAAATGAATAATGCAATCGTGATCTTCTAAGTGCTTAGAGAGCTGACAGCGAGTATTAATTTATAAAAAAATAAAGATTCTTCGGTCTAAAGTTGTAGTTGGACTTTGTACTTTCGTTGGAAGAGGAGTTATCCATTTTACTTTAAAATTTAAAGAGTAGTGTATGGAAGATATTTTACAACGGAAGGAATGGAATTAAAAATGAAAAAAATTATCATTGGTATCGGAGTGTTGGTGTCTGCAGGGGCTGGTTTTTTTCTCTATCAAAACACCCAAGCAAATGCAAAAGACAGTACTTCAGTGGAGTTGTACCAAGTCAGTAAGCAAACGCCGCTGCATTTAAAGGGGCAGGTGCAATCCACAAAAAAACAAACGGTTCTAGTGAATGCAGAAAAAGGACCAGTTCAAACGATTCACGTAAACGAAGGAGATCATGTAACGAAGGATCAGATTTTAGTGACATATCGCTGGGGTGAAGTGATACGTGCGGCGAATGATTCGGTAGTGACATCAATGAATGAGGATGCGAAAAATGATCCGCAACAAGCTTTGATGGTGTTGAAGAGTGAAGAATCAGCCATCAAAGGAACAGTGACGGAATATGATCGTTCGAAGGTCGTCTTGAATGAACCGATCGAAATCAAGTATGCGAATAACGAAAAAATAGTTAAGGGTAAAATTACCTCATTAGCAGAAATGAACAATGAATCCACAAAAGAGGATACGAATAGTTTAGTGACTTACAATTATACGGCGGTTCCCGATGAAGCGATCCCCATGGGCTATTCTGTTGAATTGTTGATCCCTCGGAATGAGATCCACTTGCCGTTAAAGAGTGTAGTGAATAAGGATGGTGAACAATCTATCTATACAGTTGTCAAAGGAAAAGCGGAAAAGCGCACAGTAACCGTTGAAAAAGGTAATGGTTACTATACTTTACGCGAAGGTTTGAATGAAAATGATAAAATTATCAAAGATGCAGAAGACGTCAAAGACGGGATGGACGTGACGGTTGGATGATTGTAATGGAGAATATCAACAAATTTTATATCGCCGATCAGGAACGGATCCATGTCTTAAAGGACATTCATCTGACGATCGCTGAGCATGAATTTGTCGCAGTGATGGGGCCGTCTGGTTCAGGGAAATCCACTTTGATAAATACCATCAGTTTTTTGGACGGTGATTTTGAAGGGACGTATCGCTTTGAGGGAGAAGATGCGTATCGTTTTAATGACGAGAAACTCTCGGCTTTGCGAAACAAATCGGTCGGATTCGTCTTCCAATCCTTCCAGTTGATCGCTAACAATACGGTGATGGAAAATGTGGCACTGCCGCTGTTATATGGTGGAATGAAACAAAAACAAACTAAGCCACTCGTGATGGAAGCTCTACGAAAAGTCGGGATCGCAGACAAGGCCAATAAGCTGCCGAAACAACTATCCGGCGGTCAACAGCAGCGCGTAGCGATTGCCCGAGCGATCGTCGGCAATCCTAAATTTATCGTGGCGGATGAACCAACTGGTGCGTTGGATAGTCATACTTCAGAAGAAATCATGCAATTATTTAAACGTTTGAATGAAGAAGAAAAGGTCACGATCTTGATGGTGACCCATGATCCGGAAGCCGCGGCTTATTGCCAGCGAATCATTACGGTGAAAGATGGCGAGATTAGGGAAGTAGGTGCTGCTCATGCGATTTAGTGAAGTATGGAAGACCTCTTTCAGAGCAATCGGGAAAAACAAACGGCGTAGTTTTTTGACCATGATCGGACTAATTATTGGTGTTTCGGCTGTAATTACAGTCTTTTCGATCGGGCGGGCATTTGAAAATTATGCCTCTGAGTTTATCGGCTTAGATCAATTTGACAGTAGTGTTGGCTATACTTTTTCAGCGAAAGATGCAGCCTTTAGTGAAAATGGTTTGAATGGTTTTACGGAAGAAGATATCGATAAAATCGAGAGTATCCCAGGTGTCAAATCCGTGAACTATTATGATAATTCCCGTAATGGTATCAAATATGCGGATCAGACCTTTGATGATATCGGTAACGATGGTCGTTGGAATTGTTTCAAACTGCTGAAGAATAAGGGCAGCGCAGTTATTCATGGTCGAGCGCTTCAATCGAGCGATTACTATAATCAAAATCCCGTCGTGGTGATTGATCAAACAGCTGCTAAAGCGATCCAAAAGGAAGAACCCGCGTCTTTGGTTGGGCAAAGTATCAAAATCGGCGGCCATTTGTTTGAAGTGGTTGGAATTATGAAGGACCGTAATGGCGGCTCGATTGTTTCTACTCAGGAGGATTATGTGGTGGCTGAATTGCCGGAAAATGTTTTTGAAAGCTACTTTGACTCAGAAGATCGTAGTATGATCCAAGTCAAGCTGACTCAAACAGCCAACGTGAAGAATGTTTCTAAAGAAGCTGAAGATACCTTGAAAAAATACGGTACTTGGAAAGAGCTGGGTAGCTATAAGACTGAAGATCTAGCTGGACAAGTCGATCAATTACGGATGCTCTTGACTAGTATTACTTTGCTGATATCAGTGATTGGCGGTATCTCACTTTTTATTTCAGGGATCGGGGTCATGAACATGATCTACATCTCTGTCTCCGAACGGACCAAAGAGATTGGAGTCCGTCGGGCAATGGGTGGCACAAAAGGCAATATCATGATGCAATTCTTATTAGAAGGAATTTCACTGACTTTAGTCGGCGGAACGATCGGCTATCTGGTCGCGATGCTGCTGGGCTTTGCCATCAGTATGTTTACGCCGTTGTCGGTGCAGCCGGATCTATTCACGGTGACACTGGCCTTTGGCTTGTCGGTTGTGATTGGGATCGTCTTTAGTTGGCTACCAGCTAAGAGTGCGGCAAAGAAAGATATCGTCTCTTTGCTACGTTAATCGAATCAAAAAAAGCTGGAGGTGTGACAAAAGTCTTGTCATACCTCTTTTTTCCGAATAAACGGTATTCCAAAAGTAGCTTCTTCAGAAATAAGTCGAAATTTCTTGAAGTTGCCCACTTTTGTTACAGCCTCAGCTTTTTCGTTCAGCCTATAAATATATCTGCATTGGCTAGTTTATGTAATTTATACGATTACTTCTTGTTGATAAAAAGAGGTGCTCTTTGGTGATCTTTTGAAGGAACAACGACTGTTTTTTGCTCTGAGTTAGAGCGATACGATAGATAAAACTTTGATTCTGTAGCACTTCCGCGTCTTAAATAATTATACTCTTAACAAATATTTCATGTCTCTGTGTTTTGAAAATTAAAAAAAACACTCAAATCCTTGTTTCCAAGGACTTGAGTGTCTGTAAGAAGTCTTACATTAATTTGTTGTAGAATTCAACGACTAATGATTCGTCGATTTCTGGGTTGATTTCATCACGTTCTGGTAAACGAGATAATGAACCTTCAAGTTTTTCAGCGTCGAAGCTTACGAAAGCTGGACGACCAACTGCTGATTCAACTGCTTCTTTCACAGTAACCATGTTTTTAGATTTTTCACGGATGCCGATAACTTGGCCAACTTCCACTTCGTATGAAGGGATATCAACGCGTTTGCCATCAACAGTCACGTGACCGTGGTTAACTAATTGACGAGCTTGACGACGAGTTGAAGCTAAGCCTAGACGGTAAACCACGTTATCTAAACGACGTTCTAGTAAGATCATGAAGTTAACACCGTGTTTACCTTCTTTGATTTTGCTAGCGCGTACGAATAAGTTACGGAATTGACGTTCGTTTAATCCGTAGATGAAACGTAATTTTTGTTTTTCAGACATTTGCAAGCCGTATTCAGATTTCTTTCCACGGCTGTTTGGTCCATGTTGACCTGGAGCGTATGGACGACGTGCTAATTCTTTACCTGTTCCTGATAATGAGATACCAAGACGACGAGATTGTTTCCATGATGGTCCTGTATAACGAGACATTAAAAATTCCTCCAATAAATTGTTTTGGAGTAAAATAATCCGTTGAAAAATTCATATCCGTGTAGTTCGTTCTTCAATCTTCACCTTTGCAGCCGCGGTTACACAATTGAACCAATGCTGGCAACGAACTGGGGACGGGCTATTATTCCTCTGCTGCATTATTTTACACAAATGTCAGTATAACGGAAAAGTAGCGGCTGAGTCAAGTTCAGGAGTTGCTTTTTTGAAAAAAATATGTTAATTGTTGGGTGCTGTCAAAAAAAGATTACTTTTTTTCAAAGACAGTAAAAAGATTGAGTGAAAATTACGGAAGAAGTTTTTGCAAATTATTGAAAACTTCTCTACAATGGAGGGGGTTCGAGATGAACGCATTGATTTTTCCGATTCAACCGGAGCTTGCGGAACCGATGGCGCATTATATGAAGGATCATTTTCCTTTTTGCGGGGTCAAAAAACCGCAGCGAGCATTGTTGGAGCGCCCTTTTTTAAAGGAAAGCGTATCATTGCCAATGCCAGAATTGATTCAGGAGATTTTCCGCAACTATCGCAAAAAAGAGCGGGAGTATCAGTATTATGCGATCGATCTGGCGCAAAGAAACATCAAGCGTTTTTCACTAGAGGACCTAGCAGCATTGCTTCCTTTATTAGGAGAGAAGACTTGGTGGGACAGTATTGATGCGTGGCGCAAAGTTTTTTCTACTTGGGTTTTAGCGCATCCAGCAGATCTTGAACAGGTTTATGCATTTTTCTATCAGCATGAGAATTTTTGGTATCGGCGGGTAGCAATCAATTTGCAGCTGATGTTCAAGGAGCAGACCAACACCGCATTATTGGCGCAAGCGATTTTGGCAGATTTGAAGACGGATGAGTTTTTTATCCAGAAGGCGATCGGCTGGGTATTGCGTGATTATAGTAAAGTGAATCCTACTTGGGTAAAAGAATTTATGGAGCAACATTCATTAAGTAAGTTAGCTCTACGTGAGGGCAGCAAATACATATAAATGGAGAGATAAATTTTGGAAAGAAAATTAATCGCACTAGACATTGATGGGACCTTATTGAGCAGCCAAAGAAAACCTTTAGACAGTACGGTAAAGGCTTTGAAAGCCTTACGCAAGGCCGGCCATTTAGTGATTATTGCGACGGGACGCTCGCGTTTATTAGCAGGCGAAGTGATTCATCAACTGGGCTGTACGAATTACATTATTTGTAATGGTTCAGCAGCCTTCTTAGATCATGAGCAAGTCTATAAGCACACCTTGGATCGTGAAGCGCTAGAGCGTATGATTGCTTTTGCCAATGAACGGAAGGTTGATATCGCGCTATTTGGTTTAGATTCATTTGCGCGTATGACAAATTTTGATGAACCGACGGTGTTGGATGCAATGGCATCTTTTGGTCAAAAAGCGCCTAAATTTGAAGCTGACTACCTCGCTAAACATGAGGTTTATCAAGGCTGTGCTTTCTACGATCAATCCATGGATGAAGAATTTACAGCAGCTTTTCCAGAATTTCGTTTAGTTCGCTGGCACGAACATAGCGTGGATATTATTCCTAATCCCGGTTCAAAGGCCCAAACGATTTTAGCTTTGGCTAAAAAAGTCGGTATCAAGCCAGAAAATATCGTAACGTTTGGTGATGGCAACAACGATATTGAAATGCTGGATTTAGCTGGAACTGGTGTGGCGATGGGGAATGCGTCGTCTCACGTTAAAGAAGCGGCTAATCTTGTGACCGATACAAATGATCGCGATGGGATCTATAAAGCATTGCGCAAACTAGAATTGGTGCATTAATCAGTGACTGAGAATCGAGGATTTCCTCGGTTCTTTTTTTTATACGGAGGAATGAAGTTTCAGTTAAAACACCAACAGTATTATTTAGCTGACATCCGTGCTACAAATAATGTGGCTATTCAGCAATGTCCTAGTTCTGTTTTAATTTAATTCAAACGATCTGGATGGAATCTTTTATTTTCAAGCAAAAACAACTATAATAAGGCAAGATGCTTAACTAGAGAAGGGGAAAAAAAGTGCGTTTATTATTCATTGGAGATGTTGTTGGTTCAGTAGGGCGGCAAATGGTGAGCGATTATTTGCCACGATTGAAAAAGAAATATCATCCACAGTTGACGATTGTCAACGGAGAAAATGCGGCAGCAGGTCGTGGAATCACGGAAAAAATCTACAAGAAGTTTTTACAAGATGGTGTTGATGTTGTCACAATGGGAAACCACACATGGGATAATAAAGCGATTTTTGATTTTATTCCAGAAGCCAAAAAAATTATTCGACCAGCTAATTTTCCGGCAGGTACTCCGGGAAGAGGTCACTTGTTTGTGAAGGTAAATGATTTAGAATTAGCCATCATCAATTTACAGGCCCGTTCATTTATGGCCGATTTAGATGATCCTTTTCGTATTGGCGACCAGCTGATTGCAGAAGCACAAAAGCGTACCCCCTATATTTTTGTTGATTTTCATGGAGAAACTACTAGTGAAAAACAAGCGATGGGTTGGTTTGCAGATGGCCGTGTTTCAGCGGTAGTCGGAACTCATACCCATGTTCAAACCAATGATGCCCGGATTTTACCTAAAGGGACGGCGTACCTGACTGATGTCGGCATGACGGGACCTTATGATGGAATCTTAGGAATGAAAAAAGAAGCAATTATTGAGAAATTTTTAACGGCACTGCCACATCGTTTCGAAGTCATTGAAGACGGCCGCGCTATTTTATCGGCTTGTGTGATTGACATTGATAAAAATGGTCATGCCCAAAAAATAGAACCGATTATGATCAATGAAGATCGGCCATTTAGAGAATAGAAACAGAGGGATCAAATGAATCTGGAAAAAGAAGCCGCCGTTAAAGCGGCTTTAACACATTTAACGGCCTTATTAAAGGAAAATGAAGTGATTGTCCGCTATCAACAGCTCCAAAAAAAGGTAGCTGAAAATGATGCCTTACAAGAGTTGGAAGAAGGCATCAAAACGGCACAAAGAGAAGCAGTTCAATTTGCTCATTACGGCAAGCCGGAGGCCGAGCGGGCAGCTTTAAAAAAAGCCGACCAATTAACGGAAGAATTTAATCAACATCCATTGGTGCTGGAGTATCGTGAACAATTGATTGAGGCGAATGATTTGCTGCAGCATTTAACTACGCTGATCCAAAAAGAGGTCAATCACGCATTAGACAGTGATGAATAAACCCAGTATATTTTTTTATTGAAACAGTGGAGTGCAAAAATTCGCATGATGAGTAAAAATAGATAAATGAGAAACAAGGAGGAGCATTCATGCCTCAAAAAACGAAGAATACGCCAATGATGGAACAATATTTGGCGATCAAAGAACAATACAAAGATGCCTTTTTATTTTACCGTCTAGGGGACTTTTATGAATTGTTCTATGACGATGCGATCAAAGTCTCGCAATTATTGGAGCTGACATTGACCAGCCGCAATCGTAATGCGGATGACCCGATCCCTATGTGTGGAGTTCCCCACCATTCAGCACAAGGCTATATCGACACTCTAGTTGAACAAGGCTATAAAGTCGCTATTTGTGAACAGATGGAGGACCCTAAACAAGCTAAAGGCATGGTCAAGCGGGAAGTGGTCCAATTGATTACACCAGGCACTGTGATGGAAGGCAAAGGCATCGAAGCCAAAACCAATAATTTTTTGACCGCAGTCACTCAAGTTAAAGACAAATTTGGTTTTGCCTATGTCGACCTGTCAACTGGTGAACTAAAAACGGCTTTGCTTCAGGATGAAGAAGCCGTGATGAACGAAGCAACTGCTTTGCAGACGAAAGAAATCGTTCTAGGCAGTGAAATCCCGGAAGGCTTGCAGAAAAATCTAGCGGAGCGCTTGGGCTTAGTCTTTTCTCATCAAGAAACGATTGAAGACAACGCGGAGTTCAGTTTTTTAACTGCGGATATCACAGATGAACTGGAAAGAGAAGCGACCGGGAAACTACTGACTTATCTATCTGTCACCCAAAAACGTAGCTTAGGTCATCTTCAAAAAGCGGAAGAATATCAACCTGAGCATTTTTTGAAGTTGGATTATTTTTCTAAAACCAACTTAGAATTGACTCGTTCGATTCGGACGGGCAAAAAACAAGGGACGCTTTTATGGCTACTAGATGAAACGAAGACGGCGATGGGTGGTCGCTTATTGAAGCAATGGATTGATCGTCCATTGATCCAAAAGCGCCAGATCAACGCTCGTCAAGCGATGGTATCTTCTTTATTAAACGCTTATTTTGAGCGTATGGATCTAAATGAGACATTGACGAAAGTTTATGACTTGGAACGCTTAGCAGGACGGGTCGCATTTGGTAATGTCAATGGTCGTGATTTGATCCAATTGAAGACTTCCTTGATGCAAGTGCCACAAATTCGTCAATTATTGACTGGCATCAACCAAGGGGAATGGAACGATCTACTGGTCGATATGGAACCAATGGATGATTTAGTCGCCTTGATTGAAAAAGCCATCAACGATGAAGCACCGCTGCAGATCACCGAAGGAAATGTCATCAAAGACGGCTACAATGAACAATTAGACCAATACCGCGAAGCCATGAAAAACGGTAAGACTTGGTTGGCTGAGTTAGAAGCGCGTGAACGGCAAGCAACCGGCATCAAAAACTTAAAAGTCGGTTACAATCGTGTCTTTGGCTACTATATTGAAATCACGAAGTCAAACCTTGCCAACTTGGAAGAAGGCAAATATGAACGGAAACAAACTTTAGCGAATGCGGAACGCTTCATCACACCAGAATTGAAAAAGCTAGAGACCTTGATTTTAGAGGCGGAAGAGAAATCGGTCGCACTAGAATACAACCTCTTTTTAGCAGTTCGAAACGAAGTTAAAAAAGCTATCACGCGCTTGCAAAAATTAGCGAAAAGCTTGAGTGCGACCGATGTATTGCAAAGTTTTACGACTGTCAGTGAACGCTATCAATATGTGCAGCCAACCATGGAAGTCGGCACGCACAATTTACAAATCAAAGAAGGCCGTCATCCAGTCGTCGAAAAAGTATTGGGGCATCAAGAATATATTCCCAATAGTGTTCATATGAATCCTAATGAAATGTTGCTGTTGATTACAGGGCCGAATATGTCCGGGAAAAGTACGTATATGCGCCAATTGGCATTGACGGTAATCATGGCGCAAATGGGTTGCTTTGTTCCAGCTGAAAGTGCTGAGCTGCCGATTTTTGATCAGATTTTTACCCGCATTGGTGCCAGTGATGACTTGATCGCTGGTCAATCAACCTTTATGGTGGAAATGATGGAAGCCAATCAAGCATTGCGCCATGCAACACCTAACAGTTTGATCCTGTTTGATGAATTAGGGCGGGGGACCGCGACCTATGACGGTATGGCTTTAGCCCAAGCAATCATTGAATATATCCATAAAAATGTAAAAGCGAAAACTTTATTCTCGACCCATTATCACGAATTGACGGTTTTGGAAGAGAGCTTGCCACAATTGAAAAATGTTCATGTTGGAGCAGTGGAGCAAAATGGTGAAGTGGTTTTCCTGCATAAATTAATGGATGGACCGGCTGATAAAAGCTATGGGATCCATGTGGCGAAAATTGCCGGCATGCCAACGGAATTATTATCCCGTGCGGCGACCATCCTTTCCGCATTAGAAGCCGATACACCGGTTCAGAAAAAGGTTGAAGAGGTTGAAGAGGTCGAAGAAAACGAACAGCTCTCTTTATTTAGTGAAGTGTCAACCGCCGAACTTGGTGTAGTAGATAGTATTAAAAAAGCCAATTTACTTGAAATGAATCCGATGGAAGCATTAAACTTCCTATACGAATTACAAAAACGGATTTAATTATAAGATCTAGAAATATAGGAGGAATTCGATGGGGAAAATCCAAGAATTATCCGAACGCCTAGCGAATCAAATTGCCGCAGGTGAAGTCGTTGAACGACCAGCCTCCGTCGTCAAAGAATTGGTTGAGAACGCGATCGATGCCAAGGCGACGCAAATTGATATTTTGATTGAAGAAGCCGGGTTGAAAAAAATTCAAATTGTGGATAATGGCGAAGGGATTCGACAAGACGATGTCGAAAATGCTTTTAAACGCCATGCTACCAGTAAAATCCATAACCGTGATGACCTTTTCCGAATTCGCACATTGGGCTTTCGTGGGGAAGCTTTACCGTCGATCGCTTCGGTTTCGGAACTGACTTTGGAAACGGCAACCGTTGATGAAGCTCAAGGTTCTTACTTGTTCTTAAAGGGCGGACAAATCGAAGAGCAGCGACCAACTTCTTTACGGACGGGAACCAAGATCACGGTGGAAAATTTATTCTTCAACACACCAGCCCGCTTGAAATATGTCAAATCACTACAAACAGAACTATCGAATATTGGAGACATCGTCAATCGGATGGCCTTGAGTCATCCGAACGTGGCCTTTCGTTTAGTTCATGATGGTCATAAAATGTTAAGTACCAGCGGCAGTGGTGATTTAAAACAGACACTTGCCGGTATTTATGGTGTGGCGACAGCTAAAAAGATGCTGAAGGTCGAAGCCCAAGATTTAGACTTTACCTTAAACGGCTATGTATCGTTGCCAGAAGTGACGCGAGCGAGTCGAAATTATTTATCGGTGATCATCAACGGTCGCTATATCAAAAATTATGCGCTGAATAAAGCAATCATCAATGGTTACCAATCTAAACTAATGGTGGGACGTTATCCGATCGCTGTCCTTGAGATTACGATGGACCCATTGTTGGTCGATGTAAATGTTCATCCAACGAAGCAAGAAGTTCGTTTGTCGAAGGAAAAAGAACTAATGAATTTGATTAGTCATGCAATCGCTGAAAGTTTGCGCCAGATCAATTTAATTCCTGATGTCGGTGAAAACCCCAGCTTCAAACGCAAGGTTGAAAAAATCCAAACGGAACAATTAGACTTGCCCTTAGAAGAGCAACCGAAGAAAAAAAGTGATTTGAATTACGATCCTAAGACGGGGATTTTTTATGTAGAGCCTAAAGTAGCCGAAGATACTGAAGTCCCCGTTGCTTTTCAAGAAAAAAAAGTGGAGAATAATTTTTCAGCGCCATTACTGGAAGAAAAAATCTCGCTAGTATCGGAAACGGCGGTACCGTTGGAAACGCCAGCCGTTGCGGAAGAAACTTGTGAAGAGTTAGTTACTACCGATCATCCCGAATTTGATTTGAGTACCCAATCAGGGGAAAAAGTCATCGAACAGGCGATTAGCAAGCTAGAAAAAGAACAGCCAAAGGAACGCTTTCCAATGTTGGAATACTTTGGGCAAATGCATGGGACCTATCTGTTTGCGCAAAGCAAAGACGGCTTATACATCGTCGATCAGCACGCCGCCCAAGAGCGGATCAAATATGAGTATTTCCGTGAAAAAATTGGCGATGTCTCTGATGATTTGCAGGAATTGTTAGTACCTTTTGTATTGGATTATCCCAACAATGATGCAATCAAACTGAAGGAGCAGACTGAATTATTACAAGAGGTCGGAATTTACTTGGAAGAATTTGGTCCCGATAGCTTTATTGTTCGAGCCCATCCAACGTGGTATCCGGCAGGCCAAGAAGAGAGTATTTTTCGTGAGATGATTGATATGCTGCTACTCACTGGTTCTGTCAGCGTCAAAAAATTCCGCGAAGCTACGGCAATCATGATGAGCTGCAAACGCTCGATTAAAGCCAATCATCATTTGGATGAGGCGCAAGCGCGGGTCTTATTGTCTGACCTTGCGCAATGTGAAAATCCATTTAACTGTCCCCATGGACGTCCTGTACTGATTCATTTCAGCAACAGTGATATGGAGCATATGTTTAAACGAATCCAAGATCCGCATTAAGAAATGAGAATTACAAAAGCCAACGAATAAAATTATTCTATCTAGAATTAGGAGCAGAGTTATGACAGTCATTTTAGCTTCACAATCTCCCCGACGTCGCGAATTGTTACAATGGTTGATGCCTGATTTTATCGTTCAGCCAGCGGATATTAATGAAGAAGTCAAGGAGCAATATTCACCAATCGATTATGTCATGGCGATGGCCCGGCAAAAAGCTGCGGTGATTGCTGATGAGCATCCAGAAGCCTTAGTGATCGCCAGCGATACTATCGTGGTGTTGGGCGAACAAATCTTAGGTAAACCCAAGAGTCGCGAAGAAGCGTTTGCCATGCTGAAAAGTATGAGCGGCGGCAGTCATCTAGTTTATACATCCGTTGTATTGCGTAAAGAAAAACAGTTAGAAGAAACGCTGAGTTCGGCGACGGTGACCTTCTATTCACTGACGGATGCTGAGATTAATCGTTATCTCGACAGCGATGATTATAAGGATAAGGCGGGCGCTTACGGTATTCAAAATGGTGCGGGAGTCTTTGTTGAAAAAATCGAAGGCGATTATTACAGTATTGTGGGTTTTCCTGTCGGTGCAGTGAACCAATTATTGAAAAAATTTCCTGATTGATGGGAAGGGCATGGCAAAATTTTGTCGTGCCCTTTTTTGTCTAAATGATGAGCAGTAATTATGAGCACAACTTCTTTAGTTCATAGAGAAAATTTTTTCCAATCAACTGTGAGCAAATTCTTCGTATCTTTGCTTCAACGAGCGTATGCTTAATGTATTCCAAGAAATTTTAAAGGCGGGAGAGAACAATGGATCAATTTGAATTGAAACAGCAACTTTCACCAATGGAATATGCAGTAACGCAAGAAAATGCCACGGAACGCCCCTTTTCAGGTAAATATGATGACTTTTATCAAAAGGGAATCTATGTTGATGTAGTCAGTGGTGAAGCGTTATTTTCATCCAGTGACAAATACGATGCGGGATGTGGTTGGCCAGCCTTTACTCGTCCGATTAAAAAGCGGGGTGTGGCTGAAAAAGCAGATTTTTCCCATGGAATGCATCGAGTAGAGGTTCGCAGTAAAGCTGCAGATTCACATTTAGGTCATGTTTTCAACGATGGCCCACAAGATCAAGGCGGCTTACGCTATTGTATTAATTCCGCAGCCTTACGTTTTATTCCTTTTGAGGAAATGGCTGAAGCTGGTTATGGTGAATATAAAGAACTTGTTGAGTGAGGTTGTAATAGAAGTGGTTAGCTTCAAGAAATCAGAAGGGATTTTTGAAGAAGTTTTTTTAGAACAGCGTGTATTTGGAAACAAGAGGGAGGACAAAATTTTGTCCCCCCTCTTGTTTTGTTTTCAGAGAATGTATGAAAATTTCACAAAATTTGGAGCTCTGTCCGCGTATTTTTCGCTATACTAGAAACATCACTATTTTAGAGAAGGCGATAGTTATGAAAATGTTTAAAGAATTAAGCTTATTATTACTTTATTCACTTATCGGTGAAGGGCTACGGATATTTCTTCATCTGCCAGTACCGGGCAGTATTATTGGGATTTTATTATTATTTCTCTCTTTTCAAACAAAGCTCTTAAAACCAGCAGCAATTGAAGAGACTGCGAATTTTTTGTTGAATCATCTAACAATTTTATTCGTACCAGCTGGTGTCGGCTTAATGCAATATTACGATGCAATCAAGTATATTTGGCCGATTCTGCTTGGTGCAGTGGTTGTTTGCTCGCTGGTTTCTTTAGTAGCGGTTGGTAAGACAGCTGAATTTATCGAAAAAATCAGTCAGAAAAGTCGAGCTGAAAAAGTTCGTCTGATTGAAAGTGTTGAAAAAATGCGAGGTGAAGCAGATGATCTCAGCGCTGGCGAATAATCCGCTTTTCGGATTAGCGTTAACTTTGTTGATTTATACTTTGATGGATAAATTTTTGGCCAAAGTCAAACTCCCTTTGATCAATCCGCTGATTGCTAGTGTCATCATTATTATTGTCTTGTTGAAATTTAGCGGGATTAGCTATAAATCTTACAATCTTGGGGGCAACTTATTTACCATGATGATTACGCCGGCGACGGTTGCTTTAGGATTGCCACTGTATCAAAATTTTGATAAGTTGAAGCAATATTTTTTGCCGGTGATTTTAGGAACTTTGGTAGGTGTAGTATTAAACTGCTTACTCAGTGTGGGAATCGGTCGCCTATTTTCATTGAATCGCGGCATCGTAGTTTCACTATTGCCGAAGTCGGTGACTACGGCAATTTCAGTAGATCTTTCTAGCCAGATGGGTGGAATTTCTCCCGTAACGTTAGCGATCGTCGTTTCAACGGGGATCTTTGGTGCTTTAGTGGGGACGAAAGTTTTTCAGATTTTTCAAATCAACAGTCCTGTGGCAAAAGGGATTGCTTTGGGGAGTACTTCTCATGCAATCGGTACGGGCCGAGCAATCGAGATAGGCGAATTGGAAGGAATTTTGGCCGGGTTATGTATTTGTATCAACGGGCTAGCGACGGTCGCCTTATTACCGCTATTATTTCGTTTGTTTGAAACGATTTAATGTCTACTCCTTGCATGCTTTGGTAAAATGAAGTATGAAGGAGTTTTTTTATGTATCTTACAGCGCTGGAATTACAAAATTATGAAAAAGATATTTATTTAGGTGTGCATCTGTTAGAGCAGATGGCTGATGGAGGATATTATAAAAGAAGCGAGCTGGCGACTGCCTTGCAGCTAGATGTGCGGAGTGTCCAACGTCTCTTAGAAGAGTTGAGTAAAAAATATCGGCGTTTTACCGAGACGGATCTGCTTTTGTTTGAGGAAAGAGGTCAACAGTATCACTTAGTAATTGCCAATCAAATGATGGAACAAAATCAATTTTTGGTGGATTTGATTCGCCATTCTGTGACATATCAGTTATTAAATTTAGTAGTGATTGGCAAGGCGCGGACAGTTAGCGAGTTAAGTCAGCAGTTGTTTTGCAGTGAGTCTACGATTCGTCGTAAAATCAAGGCTTTGCAGAGAGAACTAAAGCCACTGCAATTAACTGTGGAACGGGGTGTCGTTTCATTTCAAGCAGCTGAGTCGGTAATTCGAATGTATTTGTCTGTTTACTACTGGCGTTTGTTTCGGGGGAAAGACTGGCCCTTTGCACCATTACAGCACGACTTAGTCAGGAAAATTAGCAATGCGATTCAACAGTTCTTTCAAGTCGAGTTGAATCCAATCAAAGAACAGCGCTTAAAATACTTATTGGCGACCCATTTACTACGGGAGGTCCAAGGCTATTCTTTTACGGAAGATTCGATTTATCAGCAGACATTGGTCGCTAATTCTTTGTTCCAGGCCTTTTACCAGCAAGTCAGCCGGGTGATGCCTACGTATTTTCGTAATAAATCAGCTTTAAGCAATTTATTTTTAAATCTACTAACGCGGGAAGAATATTATCATGTACCGGCTATTAGTCAGCAGATTCACCAGTTATTAAGGCAGGCGCCGTTTTCAGTGATGGACGAAGTTGCTGCGCTGAATCAGGTGTTAAAAAATAAAATCAACAATCCGAAGACTTGGGAGAAGTTTCAAGCCTTACAAGCAGAAAACTATTTAATCAGCGGTCATTTGTATCAGCGCTTGTTTCCGATGATTCAGTTTAATATCAATGGGAAACTTTTCTGGACGAAGATGCATGAACAACAAGCGCCGCTGGTGGCGTTTATAACTGAGAGTTTAAGAGAACTCGGTGAAAGTGACTCGATTTTATTTGGCCGCTATTTATCGGTTTTGCGCCGGTTGCCAGAACTGACTGTCCAGCCCGTTTTACGGATTTTTTTGCAGACAGACTTGCCAGAGTTTGAAGAAAACATAATAATAGATGAACTACGACAATTTTTATCAAAAAATTATCAAGTTGTTTTTGTGAATAGTCTTGCGGCTAGCGATATTTGTTTAACTACTAGTTTACTGGATCAGACCAACCAAGTCCCAACTTTGGCGATCACAGAGGAATTGCAGATGACGGATTATTTAGCGTTGCTGACGCTATTGCAAGGATTCGGCGGTAAAAGTTTTTAACCGTCGTTTTTTTATGCTAAAATAATGAGAACATATGTGCAGAATTGTCAGCGTTGTTCATTTTGAACAGGCTGGCAGAAGTTGCAATCAGAAAGGAACAATCATGTACGAATATATTACGGGAAGGTTAACGTTTATCAGTCCTAGTTATGTAGTATTGGATGTCAATGGCATCGGCTACCAAATTGCATTAGGGAACCCCTATCGCTATAGTAGTAAAATGGAACAGTCTGTGACGATTTACGTACAGCAGATCATTCGGGAGGATGCTCATTTGTTGTACGGCTTTGAAACATTAGCCGAAAAAGAATTATTTTTACGCTTGCTGTCAGTATCTGGAATTGGGCCTAAAAGCGGGTTAGCGATCATGGCAAACGATGATCAGCAAGGCTTGATTCAAGCGATTGAAGCGGGTGATGTGACCTATTTAACGAAATTTCCTGGTGTCGGTAAGAAGACCGCGCAACAAATGGTTTTGGATCTAAAAGGCAAATTAACCGAATTAGTCGATGATCCTATGTCACTATTCTATGAAGGCAACGATGATACGGCCTTATCGGAAGCCATGGAAGCACTGCAGGCTTTGGGTTATAGTCCAAAGGAAATCAAAAAAGTCGAAAAAGTTTTAGCAAAAGAAAGTTTGCCAAATACCGACGATTATTTGCGGGCAGCGTTGAAATTAATGATGAAGAAATAAGGGGGCAATTTAAATGGATGAAGAACGGATACTTTCACCGGATGCCGATGAGAGTGATAAAAGTTTAGAAAAATCATTGCGTCCTCGTTATCTTGCCCAATATATCGGTCAAGATAAAGTTAAGCAAGAATTGTCAATCTATATTGAAGCGGCCAAAAAGCGGCAAGAAGCCTTGGATCATGTTTTGTTGTACGGACCACCTGGCTTAGGTAAAACGACGATGGCGATGGTGATCGCTAATGAAATGGATGTTCAGATTCGTTCCACTAGTGGCCCCGCAATCGAACGTCCCGGTGACCTAGTAGCGATTTTAAATGAGCTGGAGCCTGGTGATGTCCTGTTTATCGATGAAATTCATCGCTTGCCGCGGGTTGCAGAAGAAACCTTATATTCTGCGATGGAGGATTATTACGTCGATATTATGGTTGGGCAAGGACCGACCGCTCACCCCGTTCATTTTCCTTTACCGCCGTTTACATTAATTGGCGCAACAACGCGGGCAGGAATGTTGTCAGCCCCTTTACGGGATCGTTTCGGGATCATTTCCCATATGGAATATTATAAGGAAGAGGATCTACGCGAGATTGTCTTACGGTCAGCTGATATCTTTCAAACGGAGGTCGTAGACGAAGGCGCAATCGAAATCGCCCGCCGCTCACGGGGCACCCCACGAATCGCCAATCGTTTGTTGAAGCGAATCCGTGATTTTGCTCAAGTTCAATCAGACGGAGTAATTAATCAACAAATCGCCGATCAAGCGCTAGGATTATTGCAAGTCGATGAAGCCGGCTTGGACCACATCGATCAAAAATTATTGAAAACCATGATTGAACTGTATCATGGTGGTCCGATTGGTTTGAGCACTTTAGCCGTAAATATCGGTGAAGAACGGGAAACCGTCGAAGATATGTATGAGCCCTATTTGATCCAAAAAGGTTTCATCAAACGAACCCCGCGCGGACGGATGGCCACACCCTTAGCATATGAACATTTTAATTATCCTTATCAAGCATAGAAGGTGAAACGATGGCGGAAGGAAAGGCAACAAAAGAAATATTTGTTCAAGCGTTAGTTGCATTATGTTTAGAAAAAAATTATGACAAAATCACAGTCCAAGATATTAGTAAAAAGACCGGATTGAACCGCCAAACATTTTATTATCATTTTAAAGATAAAAATGATCTCTTGCGTTATGCGTATTATCAACGGGGACTGCAGTATTTAGTCTCTGATGAGTTGTCACTGACAAATTGGGAAGAATCTGTTCTGGAGATGTTAAAAGAGATGCAGAATTGTCATCAATTTTATTTGAATACAGTGACGGCTGTTCCCAAAATCTTGACGAGAGAGTTTAATCAACTGGCGGAACGGTTATTTGTCCGATTATTTGCGGATGTCGATCGAGAAGGTCAGCTTTCTGTGGCAGACAAAGAATTTTATGCTCGCTTTTTAGCGCATGGCTGCGGCGGGATTTTAACGGATTGGCTTTTGGCTGATGCCAGTCAACCGCCAATCACCATTGCAGCTCAATTGTTTCGTTTTGCGAAGGACATTGAATTTTTTGCTTACCGTTTATATGAAAAAGACTGGCATGAGCAGTAAGCTCAGTCCAGTCCATTAACGATATAGTTGAGTGGTTCATTGTGCAATAAAGCGATCGCATTTTTTGCGACGATTTCCGCCATTTGGTCACGTGCTTCCACACTGGCGTTGCCAATGTGGGGTGTTAGGATAACGTTGGCAAGATCCTTTAAGCCCGCCGTGACTTCTGGTTCGAATTCATAGACGTCCAAAGCGGCACCGGCAATTTGTTGATTGGTTAGAGCCTCTAGCAAAGCAGCTTCGTCAATCAACGGACCACGAGCGGCGTTGATCAGTAACGCACTATTTTTCATTTTGCTAAAAGTTGCACTGGTTAACAAGTGACGGGTGTCTTTGGTTAAAGGAGCATGCAAGGTTAAAATATCCGCCTTTTGAATGACTTCTGCTTGCGAATAGTAAGTGGCTTGCAAGGCTTCTTCCAGCTCAGGTGCTAATTGATGGCGTTGATTGTAGATGATCTTCATACCAAAAGCGTTCATCATTTTGGCTAGCGCTTGCCCAATTTGACCCATGCCGATAATCCCTAGGGTTTTATCTTTTAATTCATGCCCTAAGAAAAAGAGTGGTGCCCAGCCAGCAAACCCTTCGTTGTGCATCAAGCGGTCTCCTTCCACAATCCGACGTGACAAAGCTAAGATTAGGCCTGCGGTTAGTTCTGCTGTAGCGTTGGTGGAAACGAGCGGCGTGTTGGTTACATAGATTTTTTGTTCTTTGGCATAAGCAGTATCAATATTATTAAAACCAGCCCCGAAATTGGCAATCAGTTTGAGTGCTGGCGCAGCATCGATGACTTCGCGATCAATTTGGGTCGATAGTGGACAGATCAATACTTCACAGGCTGCCATATTTTCGATCAATTCTTCTTTTGAAATTAAGCCTTCGCCGGTGTAGACGGTGTAATCCACGGAGGCTTCTTTTAACAATTTTGTACCAAACTCAGGTAGTTTGGCAGAAAGATAAATCTTACTCACGGAGATCCCTCATTTCCATTTTACTAAATTGACTATAGCACAGGAGGCAGAGCATGAAAAAGATTCTATTTGTTTGTCTGGGGAATATTTGTCGTTCTCCCTTGGCTGAAGCGCTTTTTCGAGATGCTTTGGAAAAGAGATCGGCTAGTGATTTTCAAGTTGATTCTGCGGCGACTAGTCGCTGGGAAGTCGGTAACCCACCGCATCATGGGACACAACAGATTTTGGCGCAACACGGTATTGCAACAAAGGGGCTGCGGGCGCGTCAAATAACTGCGGAAGATTTTTACGAGGCGGATTATATCATCGGGATGGATCAAGAAAACGTGGAGGATTTAGTTTCAATGGCTCCAAATGGGACAGCCGATAAAGTCTATCTGTATTTAGATCGGGTGCCGGGGCATGCTGGAGAAAGTATTCCAGATCCGTGGTATACAGGGGATTTTGAAGAAACCTACGAGTTAATTCAAAAAGGTTTAAACGAATGGTTAACTTTTTTTGAAAATGACTAGATTTCTTGTCTTTTCTGATAAATTTAAGTAAAATCAAACTACGCTCTTGACTGGAGGAAAGCTGAATGACTAAAAACGAGAAGCCTAAAATGAATTTAATCAAGCTGTTTTCAAATTCGTCCTATCGTTTCATTTCGGATTTTTTGAATGATTCTGCTGAAAAACGTGCCCAAGAGCGAGCAAACGAGAACATTTTTCTCAAACTAAAGATGGCCGCTCTGCAAAATAGTTTAGTGGTCATACAAGTTCAAGATGAAAAAAATGAAGAAAAATTTCAGACGGTCTCGGGTTGGTTGCCGAAAGCCGTAACTAATGACTCGATTGTAATTCGTACTCAAGATAACCAATTGGTCATGTTGACGATTGATCGGATCAAGAAAGTTACCACTTTATCACCAAGCGGTGATCAAGAAAGCATTTCACGATAAAAGTATATTTTACCTTTACAGAAGAGCAAACGTCTGTTATACTTTGAAGGTAATAAAAATAGAATAATACTGTCGCAAAGGGGAGCCCTCGGGCTGAGATTGAGATGACTCTAAACCCTAGTACCTGTTTCGGTTATTCGAGCGTAGGAATTGTGATGAAGTAATGACTATTACTTCTCCTTTGTGGACTGTATGTTCAAAAGGAGGAGTTTTTTTATGAATAAAACAAGAATTATGATTGAAGGGACAATCGTGGCGGCTTTGGCTTTTATGTTGTCGTTGATTCCAACTACGATTGGCAGCAGTTTTACTATTTCACTCGGAATGGTTCCATTGACGCTCTTCGCCTTGCGTCGCGGGGTAAAACCAGCATTACTTTCAGCGTTTATTTGGGGGATTTTACATTTTCCGGCGGGTGATGTTTATTTTTTAAGTGTTATTCAAGTGTTAATAGAATACCCGATTGCCTTTACCTTCGCTGGATTTGCTGGTTTGTATGCTAAGAAAGTTCAGCAAGCGTTAATCGATCAAGATGTCGTGAGTGTCAGAAAAAATATTATTTTAAGTTCCTTTGTAGGGACCGGGGCAAGATTTTTTTGGCACTTTGTTGCCGGGGTGGTCTTCTGGGGGAGCTATGCCTTGTGGGGAATGAACCCTTGGATTTTTTCCTTTGTCATGAATGGTCTCAGCGGTTTAGCAACAGCGATTGTAACAGCGGTTGTAGCAGTTTTAGTTGCAGAAAAAGCACCACAGCTGTTTTTGCCTAAAGATGGTCACTTGATTCAAAAGCAAAATCATTAACAAGCAGAAAAAAAGCATTTGTCCATTCGGGCAAATGCTTTTTTTATCTGAATGAGAAGACGGGATCATCGTTTTCGATTTCCAGTGACCAGTGTTGTTTAACGGTGTCGTAAGTAATTTCCGCAATTTGCTGATCGTTTTTATAATTTTTGGAACTACGGCGCCAACCTTTTTCATCGGATAAGAAGATTGGAATACGGTAGCTTTTATTTTTTAATTCGGACAAGCTGAGGCAAAAGATTGCGCCTTCTTGCAAGATTGGATATAATTCCTTCAATAGTTCTCCACTTAACGGAGCCACTGGCGAGCCTTTTCGGAAAAAAGAACGGCGGTCATTAACTTTTTCCAAAACAATTCGAGTCAACTTACTAGCAAGAATCCGATAGAATTCATCTAAGTAGCGATAATAAATTCGCATCGTTTCATTTCCTAAGTTGAAATAAACGAAATTGTTTTGTAATTTATAAAAAAAGGGCGAATGTAGATGTGTTCGCATATGACCAAAATAAAGTAATTCGGAAATTTCTAATGGAGTTAGCTCTTTCAACATCGCTAAATCATTAAAATCAATCCATTTAGTGCCTTTGGAATGGCTGAAGGCTTTCGTATTAAAAAATTGTTGGACTTGTTCAGTACTATTAACGATTTTTAAACCCGTGTGTGGTTCATATTCACCGGCTTCTGCTACGGGATCTAGCAATAACAAATGTTTTGGTTGGTGGACAATCCCTTCAACAAAATCGTTGGGTGAAAAACCTTTTGAGAGTACAGCATTACTTGTAGAATCAATATAAGTAAATAACGTATCTGGCACAAAATTTCACCCTTTCTAATAGTTGTCCTCCTCATTTTAACTCAATGATAAAAAAAAAGCTCGTATCTTTTATTTTAAAATTAGATTACAAATGGCTTAAAAACTGCAATTTCAATGGGATTCTTAACAATTGGAATCATTTTAATAAATAACGCTAACCTAATTTATTTATTTCTTTTTTTTAATTTTTTCTATTTACTGAAAGTAGTATCATGCGATTTAGTAGAGTATGATATGATTATTAGAGGAACGTGGGAGGCTTGAGATGAAGAAAAAAAGAAACTGGCTGATAAATATTTTTCTTTTTTTACTGTTGCTAATGGGTTTAGCACTGATTTTTAACAATCAGATCAAGTATTTTTTGATGCAGTATAATGGTGATCGTTATGCAGTAGCTAAAATGGAGCGGGCAGAGATCGATAAAAATCTGCAGCAAGAGGCTTCATTTGATTTTGACGCGGTCCAACCAGCTAGTACCGAAGCAGTCTTGCAGGCGCAATTAGACAATAAGCCTTTACCGGTTGTAGGTGGGATTGCGATTCCTTCAGTAGCCATCAATTTGCCGATTTTTAAAGGATTGTCGAATGAAGCACTCTTGTATGGTGCTGGGACACTATCGCCTGATCAGAAGATGGGGGAAGGAAATTACGCTTTGGCCAGTCATCGAGCAGATCGTCCAGGTCTATTGTTTACACCGTTAGAAGGTATTGAAACAGGTGCATTAATCTACTTGACCGATTTACAAAATATCTATACATATAAGACAGCGTTGAAAGTTCGCGTACAGCCAACGGAAGTAAAGTATTTAGATGTGCAGCCGAACAAACAACAAATTACTTTGATTACTTGTGGTGAGATCGAAGGGGTGACTCGGATTATTGTTCAAGGAGATCTAGTCGGTTTGACCCCAGTTAAAAATGCGACTGACACAATGTTGAAAGCTTTTGAAATGGAGCAGCGGACTTATTAGAGTGAGCCTGAAACTAACGGAGGTGTGACAAAATCTTGTCACACCTCCGTTTTCCGAACAAATGGTGTTTCAATAGTTTCGTAAATGGGTTGCAGCTTTTTGTTGCGAAAAGATTTCTGCTATACTGAAAGAAACACTGCAACTGTATTTTTCGGAAAGACTGAGGAGGAAGCGATGGAGCTGAGCAGAGTCTATCGATCAGATTTATTAGTAAATTGGGAAAAGTTTCAACAGGCTCAATTGCTATTTCCTTTTTATCATTCGCACAGTCAGGCACGTTCAGCCTTTTTAGCGGCAGTGAAACGGGGAACAGGCTATTTGATTCAAGAGCAAACAGCTTGGTTGTTGGTGGCTAAGAAGGAACAAGGGGATACTTGGCAGGTTGATAATTTGCTAGCTTCAGGGAAATTGGGCTGGTTGGAGGCTTTTTTATTATTGGAAAAGGCTGCACGGCAAAAATTCAAACGCTATTTGATCATACAGCTTGAGGCTAATTTAATGGTGGAGCAGTGGCTACTTTCCCAAGGGTATCATTTATGGGAAGGGGCTTGGCGCAAAGAATTGATTTACCAGACCGGTTTGGTTTTAGGCGGGGGCGGTGCTCGAGGTGCCTATCAGATTGGTGTTTGGAAGGCCTTGTTGGAAAAAGGAGTCCAATTTGATGTAATTACCGGAACTTCAGTCGGCGGATTGAATGGAGCGTTGATTGCCCAAGGTGATTACAATCAAGCTGTTACACTGTGGGAAGAGATCGAGACGGACAAAGTTTTAGATATCACCTTTAAGGAAGTCGAAACGTTGGATTTTTCAGCACAAATAGCACAATTACGGACTTTTATTCGTACCTCTTTGCGGCAACACGGTGTTTCTTCAGAACCATTACGGAGGTTATTGAAGGAACGACTGGACTGGCAAAAAATTCGAGCAAGCTGCCCTTTAAAGGTGGTTACAACGAAAGTTCCTGCTTTTCAAGAAGTGGTTATTTTACTGAATGAGTGTTCGAAGAGGGAAATGATTGATTGGCTGTTGGCTTCAGCGGCTTTTTTCCCTATGATGGCAAGGGTCAAAATCAAGGATGACCTTTATGTGGATGGCGGCTATCGCAACAACCTTCCGGTGGATATCGCGTTAGAAAGTCCCATCACAGAGTTGATAGTAGTGGATGTTCATGGACCGGGGATAGATAAAAAATACCAATTGCCTGCAGGAGTCGTTGAATTGAAGTTGGCTAGTCCGTGGAGTTTGGGCGATTTATTGCTATTTCAAAGTGATCGTTCGGCTGAAAATATTGATTTAGGTTATTTAGAAACAAAGCGGGCATTTGGTGAATTGCAAGGTTATCGCTATTTTTTCAGTCAACAGGCCGATTTTGAAACACTGACCCGGGATTTTCTACAAGCTCTTGACGAGGAAATAGCGGTTGATTTGACGACGCTTTATTTTGATCTGCGAAAATTTTTCCAGCAAAATATTCCAGTTGAAATGTTGAGCTTAGCTTTCTTAGAATTTTTTGCTTATTGGGTCAATGTCGCGCCAGTGAAAGTCTATACGCCTTCAGAGTTTAGGAAGACGATTTTGCGGCAATTTGAGTTGCCGGTTAAATTAAATGGGAATTACTCGGTCCAAGAACAAATTGAAGATTTTATTGAGAATCATAATGTTTTCTCGGATTATTATCGAGTGATACAGCTGTATCAGCGAGCAGGATCGCTGGCGCCTTTTTATCAACGCTGGCCGATTCCGACCCTACTGGCACTTTTTTTAAAATATATACAGGAGGAATGGTAATGGCAGAATTCAACTATGAGATTGTAGAAGAAATAGCGGTTTTATCCGAAAATCCGAAAGGCTGGCGTAAAGAATTGAATTTAGTCAGCTGGAATGGTCGTCCGCCTAAATTTGATTTGCGCGACTGGGCACCTGATCATGAAAAAATGGGAAAAGGAGTCACTTTGAGCAATGAAGAATTTGCAGCTTTAAAAGAAATCTTAACTAAGATGTAGTCAAACAGAAAGGGACTAATCCGATGAAGAGTATGACAGGCTATGGCCAAGCATCATGCACAAATGAAGCCTATGAATTGGCGATTGAATTGAAAAGTGTTAACAATCGTTTCTTAGATTTGCAGATTCGAATGCCGAAAGAATTAAATCCCTTTGAAGCGCTGATTCGTAAAATCGCCAAGGAAAAAATTCAACGCGGCAGAGTCGATGTTTTTATTAATTTAACACCGGTGAAAAGTGGTAGTAAACAGGTTGCAATTGATTGGGAATTGTTACAGCAACTAGTTAAAGAATTACAAGCGGGCGGAAAAGAACATTTTGGCATCGTGGATTTTCCAGTTGAACAAGTTTTAGTCAAAGCAATGGAGCAGTCCGATTTTGTGACGTTGATTGATCAGCCAACCACGGATGACACTTTGGCCGAATTAGTTCAATTGACAGTCACCGAAGCGTTTAGTCAATTAGTAGTTAGTCGCGAACACGAAGGTACAGGGATTCAAAAAGTTTTAAGTGATTATCGTGAAAAAGTTCAGCTGTTAGTAACAGAATTGGCAAGTTTTGTGACAGAATATGAAGCTGATTTTCAGCGGCGCTATCAAGCAAAACTAGAAGAATATTTAGGGGATACAGTGGATCAAGACCGTTTATTGACCGAATTAGCGATTTTGTTAGAACGCGGGGATATCCATGAAGAGCTGGACCGTTTGAGTATCCACTTAGAAAAATTAGCGCAGTTGCTCCAGGCGCCAGATCCAGTTGGCCGGGAGTTGGATTTCTTATTACAAGAAATGAACCGCGAAGTGAATACAATTGGTTCGAAATCAAGTCCAATCAAGATCAAGGACATTGTGGTCCAATTAAAAACAATTTTGGAAAAAATTCGTGAACAAATTCAAAATGTTGAATAGTTTGGGGATATTTTATAAGAAATCGGCTCAGCTTACGGATGCCCCTTGAAAAATTTGAAAAAAAAGTGCACAATAGGCGTTAGCTAAAAAGAGCATGAAAGGGCGTTAGTATGTCTGAACGAGGACTGTTGATTGTATTGTCGGGACCTTCCGGAGTTGGAAAAGGAACGGTCAGAAAAGCTATTTTTGAAAGAGACGATAATGAGTTTCAATACTCTGTCTCTATGACCACTCGCCCAATGCGAGCAGGGGAAGTTGACGGCGTCGATTATTATTTTCGCAGCAAAGAAGAATTTGAAGCGATGATCGAAGCAGGTGAAATGTTGGAATACGCGGAGTATGTGGGCAATTATTATGGCACACCGCTGACTTATGTGAATAAAACACTGGATGAAGGCAAGGATGTCTTTTTAGAGATTGAGGTGCAAGGCGCGCAACAAGTGAAAGATAAAGTGCCCGATGGGGTCTTTATTTTCTTAACCCCCCCAGATTTGGCTGAGTTAAAGGCACGAATCGTTGGCAGAGGGACCGACAGTCCTGAAGTGATCGACGAACGGATGCGGGTTGCCCGTCAAGAAATCGAAATGATGGCTCTTTATGATTACGCTGTCGTCAATGACGAAGTCCCTAAAGCGGTTGATCGAATTAAGGATATTATCGTCAGTGAACACTTCCGAGTGGACCGAGTGATTGGTAAATATATAAAAATGCTAAAGGAGATATAAGATTATGATGTTAAAACCTTCAATTGATACGCTGTTAGACCATGTGAATTCTAAATATTCGTTAGTTATCTTATCTAGCAAACGCGCCCATGAATTAGATGCTGGTGCACAACCTACGTTAGATTCATTTGAGTCCGTGAAAAGTGTTGGTCAAGCATTAGAAGAAATCGATGCTGGCACGGTCATCAATGATCCACACCCTGAAATCAAACGTGAACGTTTGAAAATGGAAGAAGAAGAACGTCACTTGCAACGTGAACGTGACCAACGTGATTTAGAAGCACGGATTCGTAACGAACAAAACTAAGCGGATTTCTCGCTGATTAAGTGTAAATGGGATTGTACCAATACTTTTGGCGCAGTCCCTTCTTTTTTGTGTCAAAGATTTCCTTACATAGTTTCATTAATTTAGGTGTTTCTCGTTAAAATCGAGTACAATATTTAAGAATGGAGGCGGAAAAATGAAATTAGCACAAGTAATTGTAGATGTGCCGGCGATGCAAACAGATCAGCCTTTTAGCTATTTAATTCCGCCTCAATTAGCGGTAGAAGTTGGTATGCGCGTCGAGGTGAGCTTTGGGCCACGGCATGTACAAGGATTTGTGATCGGTTTTGCTGAAGCCCCCAACCCTTTACCAACTAACTTGAAACCAATTATCCGAGTTTTAGATTTGGCGCCGGTTTTAAATCAGGAGCTGTTAGCATTAGCGGATTATATGAAAGCAACTACCTTTGCTTTTAAAGTAACTTGTCTACAGACGATGCTACCTAGCGTGATGAAGGCAGATTACCAAAAAAGTTTTTATCAAATTGCCGATGATCCCGCCGTTCAGGCGAAATATTTTAACGAAGCTGCTTCCCTTGCTTGGGAGGAAGCCGAGACACAAAACTGGCTGAAAGAGTTGGCTAGTTTGCGAGAGCAAGGCATTGTTGAACTGCGGTATGAAGTTCATACGAAAAATAAAGTAAAGACCGAACGCTATATCAAACGAACCTTTGCACCGGAGCGGGTAGCTGGCTTAAAAGCTGATTTGCGGAAAAATTCCTATAAGCAAGAGCAGTTGCTAACTTATTTAGCTGAGCTGCCGGATGAAAAACTGATCTCTGTTAAGCAAATGAAAGCAGAAGATTTTACCTTAGCAAATTTGAATCAGGCGGAAAAAAAAGGTTGGTTGACATATGTTGCGGTTGAAAAATATCGTGACCCCTATGCCGAACGGAACATCCAACAAACTTCAGCTTTATTATTGAATGATGAACAGCAGGCGGCTTATGAGGCAATCAGTCAAAAAAGCGCTGCGCAAGAGCACCAAGTTTTCTTGCTAGAAGGTGTCACGGGGAGTGGAAAGACCGAAGTCTATCTACAAGTGATTCAAGATGTCTTAGATCAAGGTCAAACCGCTATGATGCTAGTACCAGAAATTTCTTTAACCCCTCAGATGGCAACGCGTTTTAAAGCTCGTTTCGGTAGTGAAGTGGCCGTACTACACAGTGGCTTGTCACAAGGAGAAAAGTACGATGAGTGGCGCAAATTAGAACGCGGAGAAGCCCACATAGTCGTAGGTGCCCGCTCGGCAGTCTTTGCGCCGTTGGAAAATATCGGCGTGATTATTATTGATGAAGAACATGAGACCAGTTACAAACAAGAAGAATCTCCCCGTTATCATGCGCGGGACCTAGCTATTTGGCGGGGGAAATATCACCGTTGCCCGGTTGTTCTCGGAAGTGCAACGCCGTCTTTAGAATCGCGAGCGCGTGGGCAAAAAGGTGTGTATCAACTACTTAGATTAACCAAACGGGCAAATGCTCAGGCCAAATTGCCGACCGTCGATATTATCGATATGCGAGAAGAAATGAAGCAGCGCTTGAATTCAAGTTTTTCAGAAAAACTTGAAGAGAAATTACGGGATCGCCTAACGAAGGGTGAGCAAAGTGTTCTTCTACTGAATCGCCGTGGCTACTCATCCTTTGTGATGTGTCGGGATTGCGGATTTGTTCTACCTTGTCCTAACTGTGATATCTCTTTGACTTTACATATGGATACTAAGACCATGCGCTGTCACTATTGCGGCCATGAAGAAGGGATTCCTCATCGCTGCCCTAACTGTGGCAAAGATAAGATCCGCTATTTTGGCACCGGAACAGAAAAGGTACAAGAAGAATTGGAACAATTGATTCCTGAGGCGCGAATTTTACGGATGGATGTCGATACGACTCGGCGCAAAGGGGCTCATGAAAAGATATTGACGGCTTTTGGTGAGCGTGAAGCGGATATTTTATTAGGGACGCAGATGATCGCGAAAGGCTTGGATTTCCCTAATGTAACGCTTGTCGGGGTTTTAAATGCGGATACCGCTTTGAATTTACCTGATTTTCGTTCAAGTGAACGAACGTTTCAACTGTTGACACAAGTCAGCGGACGGGCTGGCCGCGGTGATAAGGCCGGTGAAGTGATCATTCAAACTTTTAATCCAGAACATTATACGATCCAGTTGGCGCAACATCACGATTACGAAAGTTTTTACCAGCAAGAGATGCGGATTCGTCATCAGACGGATTATCCGCCGTATTATTACACGGTCAAAGTGACAGTCTCCCATCAAGAAGAAATGCGGGCGGCCCAAAAAGCGTTTCAACTAGCCGAACAAATTCGCCAGCAATTAACTCCGCAAAGTATTTTACTAGGACCGACACCTGGAGCAATTTTACGAATCAAGAATCGTTACTATTATCAATTGATCATCAAATATAAGCACGAACCCAAACTTCAAGCGACCTTAGAAGATATTTTACAAGTTAGTCAAAAAGATCAGCGACAAGGACTGCTGATCGCCATCGACAACGAACCGATGTACTTTATCTAAGAATATTTTGAAAATTGAAACGAGAAAGAGGGGAACCTATGCGCTATCCTATTATTATTCATCCCGATGAACGCTTAAATAAACCAGCAGAAGCCATCACTTATATTACAGACGAGATCGTGGCGTTGTTAGACGATATGTACGAAACAATGGTAGCCCATGATGGGATCGGATTAGCAGCACCGCAAATTGGTAAAAATCTGCGAATCGCTGTCGTCGAAGCTGAAGAAGGGGACCGCTTTGACTTTATCAATCCGGAAATCATTGACCGTAAAGGGACTAGCATCGACGTTGAAGGCTGTCTTTCGATTCCTGAGACTTATGGGACGGTGGAACGGTCAGATGAAGTCACCGTTCGTTATTACGATCGTGAAGGTTCTGAGATGGAAGTCACCGCTTACGGTTACTTAGCTCGAGCTTTTCAACATGAGATCGATCATTTAGATGGCAAATTATTTATCGATCAAGTAATTGAAATAATTAAGCCGGAAGATTTAGAACGTTATATGGAGGAACATGCCGATGACTAAAATTGTATTTATGGGTACACCAGCTTTTTCAGTGCCGATTCTAGAAAGTTTGATTGCAGCGGGCTATGAGGTCGCTGCAGTAGTAACGCAACCAGACCGCCCTGTTGGTCGGAAAAAAGTTATTACCCCAACGCCAGTAAAAGAAGCCGCGTTAAAACACGGGTTATTAGTGTTGCAGCCGGAAAAAATCAGCGGTTCGCCAGAAATGGAAAAGATTGCCGAATTGGCACCGGATTTATTGATTACTGCCGCTTTTGGTCAATTCTTGCCAGAAAAGTTATTACAAGTTCCGCGAGTAGGCGCAATCAATGTCCATGCGTCATTATTACCCAAATATCGCGGCGGGGCACCCGTTCACTATGCAATTATGGAAGGGGAAACTGAGACCGGTGTAACCATTATGGAAATGATCAAAAAAATGGATGCAGGCGGGATCTTTAGTCAACAGAAAATCGCTATTACTAAGCAAGACGATGTGGGTACGATGTTTGAAAAGCTCAGTCAAGTTGGTCAAGAATTGTTGTTAAAAACATTACCGCAAATTATTTCTGGTGAATTGAAACCAACGCCGCAAAATGAAGCCGAAGCGACTTTCTCACCAAATATCTCGCGGGAACAAGAAGCGATTGATTGGCAAAAAACGGCGGAAGAAGTCGATAACCAAGTTCGTGGCATGCATCCTTGGCCGGTGGCGTTTACGACCTATGAAGGCGCACGCTGGAAAATTTTCCGTACAACCCCTTTAGCAGAAACAACGACAGCTGCGCCTGGGACGATCGTTACACGCACGAAAAAAGCTTTACATATCGCTTGTGGTGAAGGCACCGTATTGGCGATTATTGAGTTGCAACCGGCAGGCAAAGCCAAGCAAACGATTCAGGCTTTTCTAAACGGTAGCGGTCAAGCAGTCGCGGAAGGGCAACAGGTGGTTTAGATGGCCAAGATTCCTAAAAAATTACGCCATTCCGTCCGTTTTACCGCGCTAGAAGCGATTGAACGGATCAATCATGGTGGTGCGTATTCAAATTTATTATTGAATGAATTGATTCAAAAAAACCAAGTGGACGGCAAAGATACAGCATTATTGACAGAGCTCGTTTACGGAACAATCAGTCGGCAGCTTTTGCTAACTTATCAAATCGAACCTTTTATTAAAAAAGCTAAGAAAGTTGATCCATGGGTCAAACGTTTATTACAATTATCGCTTTTTCAAATGCTTTATCTAGATCGGGTACCGGATCATGCGATCATCAATGAAGCGGTGGAAATTGCCAAAGCCAAAGGTAATCCTGGTACAGGAAAATTTGTCAATGGTGTCTTACGTTCGATTCAGCGAGAAGGTGTGCCATCGCTAGATTTAATTAAAGATCCCCTGGAACGTCTGGCGACTGAGATTAGTTTACCAAAATTTCTGACAGAAAAATTTGTGGCCGAATTGGGCGAAGCTGAGACGCGAAAACTGGGGTTATCTTTGTTGGAACCTAGTCGTGTCAGCGCTCGAATTGACCTGCGTTTTCTTTCAAGAGAAGAAGCGATTGAAGCGTTGGCAGAAGATGGAATCGACGCTCGTATCAGTGAACTGTCGCCATATGGAATCGTCGCAGACAAAGGTTTTTTAGCCGGCAGTGAATTGTTTCAAAATGGTTGGTTGACGATCCAAGACGAAAGTTCGATGTTAGTAGCCCAAGCTTTACAGATTGAACCAGGTCAAAAAGTTTTGGATGCTTGTGCCGCGCCGGGTGGAAAAACTACTCATATCGCTGCATTGTTGAATAATGAAGGTTCCGTAACTGCACTAGATATCCATGAGCATAAGTTGAAACTAGTCCGGGAGAACGCGAAACGTTTACGAGTAGCTGATACGGTAGTCACGAAGGAAATGGATGCACGGAAGGTTGCTGAAACTTTTGATGCCGAAAGTTTCGATCGGATTTTGGTGGATGCACCATGTTCCGGTCTGGGTTTAATGCGGCGGAAACCCGATATTAAGTATCAAAAACAACCGCAAGATTTTGTTCAATTACCTAAAATTCAACTGGAAATCTTAAAAAGTTGTGCCCCCGCATTGAAATCAGGTGGGATTATGGTATACAGTACATGTACGATTGCTAGAGCAGAAAATCAGCAAGTTGTGGCAGAGTTCTTAGCAACTCAACCGGATTTTGAAAAAATTGATTTAGCCTTAGAAGAAAAATTACAGCCAGCGATCCGAGAACAAATGCTGATTTTGTACCCAGAAATGTTTATGACGGACGGCTTCTTTATTTGTGCAATGCAAAAAAAATAGACAAACGAGGTGGACAAAAAGATGGAGATTCAATTTCAATCAGATATCGGCAAGCGACGTAACATGAACCAAGACTATGCCAATGTTTTTACTAATCAAGCAGGCATGTATTTAGCGATACTAGCCGATGGTATGGGAGGACATTTGGCTGGCGATGTAGCTAGTAAAATGGCTGTGGATGGTTTAGGTGCGGCTTGGTCGACCTCGTCGATTACAGAGCCTGAAGAAGCTGAGCAATGGCTTTTAGCTGAAATTCAAAAAGTGAACGAAGCCGTTTATCAAGAAGGGATCGCCCACCCTGAAATGCAAGGGATGGGAACGACGATCGTTGGGGCAGCTTTGTTAGAAGAAAACTTTGTATTGGCTCATGTTGGTGATAGTCGGGCGTATTTAATTTACCATCACGAACTGCAACAATTGACAGACGATCATTCGTTAGTAAACGAGCTATTGAAATCCGGCGAGATCACGAAAGAAATGGCGGCGATTCATCCGCAAAAAAATGTCCTGACCCGTTCGGTAGGAAGTGCTGGCCAAGTAAAAATTGATATTTCCGTACATCAAGGACATCAAGCAGAGTATTTGCTGCTCTGTTCAGATGGGTTAACTAATATGGTCAGTGAGGAAGATATTTTAGCGATTGTGGAAAGTGAGAACACACAAGAAACGAAGGCGAAACGATTGATTAACGCTGCCAACGATGCTGGTGGTGCGGATAATATCACAGTTTTATTGATTCGTTTTGGAGGGGAGGCTATTCATGATTGAAATAGGCAAACTGGTCAATGGACGTTATAAAGTCATTGCCAATATCGGTAGTGGCGGTATGGCTAACGTTTTTTTGGCCCACGATTTAATTTTAGATCGTGATGTTGCCATCAAAATATTACGCTTCGACTTTCAAAATGATCAAACAGCCATTCGCCGATTCCAACGAGAAGCTCTAGCAGCGACTGAGCTAGTCCATCCTAATATCGTAGGTGTTTATGATGTGGATGAGGAAAGCGGTATGCAGTATTTGGTTATGGAATACGTAAAGGGGATGGATCTGAAACGTTACATCCAGACGCGTTCACCGATTCCTTACGGCAAAATTGTAGATATCATGGAACAAATTTTATCTGCAGTAAGTTTGGCACATGCTCACGGGATCATTCATCGTGACTTGAAGCCGCAAAATATTTTGATGGATCAGGCTGGCGTTGTTAAAATCGCCGATTTTGGAATTGCGATTGCCTTGTCTGAAACGTCTCTGACTCAAACAAATTCTATGTTAGGCTCAGTCCACTATTTATCACCGGAACAAGCGCGTGGTAGCATGGCGACGAAACAGTCTGATATTTACGCATTAGGGATTATTTTGTATGAGATGATCACGGGTAAGATACCTTTTGATGGTGAGTCGGCTGTAACGATTGCTTTAAAACATTTTCAAGACGAGATGCCGTCGGTCAAAGATTTCGATCCCGAAGTTCCCCAGGCATTAGAAAATGTGGTTATGCACGCAACGGCTAAAGAGCCGGCAGATCGTTATAAGACGGCAGAAGAAATGGTCAATGACCTTTCGACAGCCTTGACTCCGGCACGAGCAAATGAGTTGCCATGGCGTCCGACAGCGATGCTGGATGAAACAAAGGTACTGACGCCACTCCAACCGGCAGATCTTGCAGCGAAAGCATCAAAGGAAAAAGAAACGCCACTGATGTCAGAAGAAAAGCCGAAAAAGAAAAAAGGTAAGAAACGTTTTATCTTTATCTTCTTGCTGCTGATGTTGACAGTTGGGGGAGTGACCGGCTATCTGATGATTCGTTCAGAAGAAATAGCGGTTCCGCAAGTTGAAGATATGACTGAAGCTGAGGCGCGAACGACGTTGGAAGCAGCGAAATTAACCGTAGATAGTAAAACAGATGAAGTAGCGAGTGACACAATCAAAAAAGGCCATATAGTAAAGACGAATCCTGAGTCAGGAACGATGGTTAAACGGAATCGTTCGGTTCATTTGTACATTAGTTCAGGAACTAAAAAGGTTACTCTGAAAGATTATACGGGTGAAAAAATCGATGATGTAGAAGATGAATTGTTAAGAATCGGTTTTTCAGAAAAAAATATTCGAATAAAAAAAGTTAATGATGAAACTGTACCTGAAGGTCAGATCTTGAGTCAAGAACCGGAATCTGGAACTAAGGTTGACCCCGAAGAAGATGAGATGGTCTTTGAAGTATCGGCAGGACCAGAAACGATAACAATCGGAGATTACTCCCAGATGACTTACGCGGAAGCTGAGGAGAACCTGCTGCAATTAGGTATTACTGAAAATCAAATCAATCGGGTAAATGAAACTAGCGAGACAATCCCGGCAGAAGAAGTGATCAGACAGAACCCGGTGAGTGGCTCAGAATTGACTGCCAAAGATAAAATCACCTTAACTGTCAGCTCTGGTTCGGCTTATGTTAAGTTAGATGATCTAACTGGACAAGATAAAGCGGCTGCCGCTGCGACTATTGCAAATTTAGGGTTGAAGTATTCAGAGCAGCAGGAGTTCTCAGACGAGGTGGAAGCGAATAAAGTTATTCGAACAGAGCCTAGTGGCGGCACAGCCTCACTAAAAGCTGGTGACACAGTAACGGTTTATGTCTCAAAGGGTCCGGAAAAAAAGGAAAATACGTTTGAAGTCACGATTTCTGCTAAATTTACAGGCCCAGACGACCAGCAAGATACGATTACAGTACTGTTAAAAGATGCGAAAAAAACGACTTTAACGCAAGTGTTGAACTTTAACTTAGATAAGAATACACCGTCTACAGAACAAACGATTTCTGTAACAACTTCAGAAAATGGAAGTGCAACAGTAGAAGTTCAACGTAACGGTGATAATGCTGTAACAAAAGAAGTCCAAGGTGCCGAAAAAATTACAGTTCCATAAACAAAACCTTTCCTATATTTTTAGGAAAGGTTTTTTAGGTCGTTTGTACTGAAATAGCTGATGGAGTATGCTACAATTAGAAGGAAAAAAGATTCGTTTTTTTCTGTTGTTTCTTAACGAGTGAACGAGTAGTCTAAAGCAAAAGTTGTATCTAAAAAAGGAGATGAGACGAATCGAAGGACAAATTCGCAAAGCCTTAAGTGGGTTTTATTATGTTTCCAGTGGTGGAAAGATCCATCAAACGCGTGCTCGCGGAAATTTCCGTAAAAAGAAATTAACGCCTTTAGTTGGTGATGAGGTCGTTTTCAGCAGTGAAGAAAATAGTGAAGGCTATATTCTTGAATTACTGCCGCGAAAAAATGATTTGGTTCGTCCCCCCGTTGCGAATGTGGACCAAGGAGTCGTTGTGACTAGCTTGGTTGAGCCGAATTTCTCGTACAATCTATTGGATCGTTTTTTAGTAACGTTAGAAAATAAAGGGATTTATCCCGTTATTTATTTATCAAAGACAGATTTGGTTGCTGACCAAACTTTAGTAAATGAGATCCGGACGGTTTATGAACCACTGGGTTATCCCGTCATTGATGGTGAACAAGACAAACAGCGGTTGACAGATTTGTTTGCAGAAAAACTGACAGTCTTTATGGGACAATCTGGTGCGGGAAAATCTACGCTATTAAATGATGTTTCGCCAGAGTTGAATTTGGAGACAGGTGAGATTTCTGATGCATTAGGACGTGGACGTCATACAACACGTCATGTGGAGTTGCTAGAATTATTTGGCGGCCTAGTAGCCGATACCCCCGGGTTTAGCTCGATAGAATTTCTCGAAATTTCTGCTGATGAACTACCAAAAGAATTTCCAGAATTTTTGGCAGCCGCACCAGAATGCCGTTTTCGAGAATGCCATCATGTGAACGAGCCAGGCTGTGAAGTGAAACGGCGGCTAGAAATAGGTGAAATTGCTCAAACACGCTACGATAATTATTTGCAATTCTTACAAGAAATTGAAAAACGCCGTCCGGTTTATAAAAAAAATAAATAAACGGAATAGTCGCAGCTTGAAAATCAGACTTAATTTTTTCTAGAGAAAAATTAAATACATTAAAATGAAAAAGGATCTCAGTTCAACTTTGCCAGTTTTTCTTATTTTGGTAGGGGGAGAAAATTTGGATTTGTTTACGACTAGCTTAATATATAAGTAGGTGTACATTTTAGTTGAATGATATACGGCTTGAAAATCAGACTTAATTTTTTCTAGAGAAAAAATTAAATACATTAAAATGAAAAAGGAGTAGAGATTATGAAAATTGCCCCATCGATTTTAAGTGCAGATTTTGCACGACTAGGTGAAGAAGTGAAAATGGTGGAAGAAGCGGGGGTTGATTACATTCACGTTGATGTAATGGATGGCAACTTTGTGCCAAATATTTCTTTTGGTCAAGTAGTGGTGAGTGCCTTGCGCCCGGTTACTAAGCTACCGTTAGATGTTCACTTGATGATTGCTAACCCGGAAAATTACATCAATGACTTTGCTAAAGCGGGGGCAGATATTATCATGGCCCATGTCGAAGCGACACCGCATATTCATCGTGTGGTTCAAATGATTAAAGCAGCTGGCGTGAAACCTGGCGTGGTATTAAATCCTGGAACGCCAGTTGAAGCAATTAAGTACGTGTTAGGCGATGTGGACCAAGTCTTAGTGATGACAGTAAATCCAGGCTTTGGTGGGCAATCATTCATTGAAAGCACCGTTGAAAAAATTGCTGAGTTAGATCGTTTACGCAAGGAACACGGCTACCGCTACGAGATTGAAGTCGATGGTGGAATTCAACCAGAGACAGCGAAAAAATGTGCGGAAGCGGGAGCAGACGTATTTGTGGCGGGGTCTTACATTTATGGCGCAGAAAAACCTCAAGAAAAAATTAAGGCTTTACGAGCTGCCATCGACTAATGAAAATCTTGCTTGTGGCAGGCGGTGATCCCAATCACTGGCCTGCTTTTTCCAATAAGTTTGAAAAAATCATCGGAATTGATCGTGGCAACTTGTTTCTTTTGCGTCAAGGAATTGTGCCGGATTTAGCGATAGGTGATTTTGATTCATTGAATGAAGCTGAAAAAGTTGAAGTTTTTAGTCAAGTTACGGAAATTTTGACTTCACCAGCGGAAAAAGACGATACGGATACACAACTGGCTTTAGTGACTGCCTTTGAACGTTTCCCTACAGCGGAGGTCACGCTAATTGGCGCAACTGGTGGGCGCTTGGATCATTTGTTGGCGAATCTATGGTTAGGGGTTGAGCCACGCTTCCGACCATTTTTATCGCAAATCAAAATTGTGGATCAAGGGAATGTGGTTAGTTATCTTGCACCGGGAAGTTATCAACTAGCCCAAAATCCCAGCATGAAGTATTTAGCTTTTTGTTGCCTGACCCCGGTGAGAAAGCTAGTGCTGAAAAATGTAAAATATGAATTATCGGGTGTGGATTTTCTGCAACCAACGAGTTTGGCCAGCAATGAATTTTTGACTGGGATGGCCGAGGTCAGTTTTTTGACCGGGCTGATCGCTGTGATCCAAAGCAGAGATATTTAAAGCAGCAGCTGAAAATCGTTTTTGAAACGAATCAGCTGTTCTTTTTTATTTGTTTGAGATACTAAAATTCTTTAAAATCAACCTTCTCTGCTTTTTAATCCCTGCGTTTAGTGGTAAAATTCATTTTATATTATAGCGTTCTGAGGTGCCTAAGTGAGAAAGTTCAATCCAAATAAAAATCTTATTATTATATTAATTGTTGCAATTATTGTGGTAGCGACTGTATCGATTACTGCAGCAAATCGTGCAAGAGACAGTAAGACGAATTTTATTCAGTCAGCTGTTAACGACAGTATTAGTGTTGTCGATAAGGTCATAGCAGCACCTGGTCGTTGGCTCAGTAATGGTGTACAATCCGTTTCAGATCTGATGAATACCTATGAAGAAAATCAAAAGTTAAAAAATGAAGTGGATCAATACGATGAAGTAAAACAACAAACAAAAAATCAAGCGCAAGAAATCGAACGCTTAAAAGACGAGCTTGAATTAAATCAAACATTGACCAGCTATGAAAAAGTTACAGCAAACGTCATCACTCGATCACCGGATACTTGGCAAGACATGTTGATTGTCGATAAAGGCAGTAGTGATGGAGTTGAAGGAAATATGGCGGTCATGTCTAAAAAAGGCTTGATTGGTCGAGTAATGGAAGTGAATGCTCATTCCTCAAAAATTCAATTGTTGACTTCCGATAATAAAAGTAGCAACCATTTTCCTGTAAAAATAAGTTCAGATAAGGGAAATTCATTTGGCGTTTTAAATAAATATGATGTGAAGGCGCAGCAATTGATTGCGACTGAAATTACCGGCAATCAAGATATCAAAGAAGGTGATGTCGTCCAAACTTCTGGACTTGGTGGAAATTCACCAGCTGATCTGGCGATTGGCACAGTTGTTAAGGTCAAGCCTGATAGCTATGGTCTGAATCGAGAAGTTTATATCAAACCTTATGCTCAAATGTATGATATTTCAGTCGTGACGATCATCCAGAGAATGGCGGGATCGACTGAATGATTAGGCGGACAACATTAAAACATATCACACCATTCCTATTGTTCTTTTTATTTTTGATTGATGCTCATGTAACGCGAGTGATTGCAACGCTGACAGACAACGTTTATGTTGCCAATTCGCACTTGGCGTTACTAGTGCTATTAGTGATTTCTCAAGTGATTGACGAGCGCTTTTTGTTTTGGACCGCTTTAGTTTTGGGTGTTTTATATGACTTGTATTATATCGGAGTTATTGGTATTTATGCGGTGATTTTCCCGCTGTTGGTGATGCTTTTTTATCTTTTTAAGCAGCTGATTCAGCAAAATACGTTGACGCTCTTTTTTACGACGGTAATCAGTGTGACCCTCTTTGAATTTGTCAGCTTATTGTTACAAACGATCTTCGGTCTAACAGGTGGTAATGAGGGCTTTTTTGTTCCTCGATATTTAGGTCCAACACTCCTTTTTAACATACTAATATTTGTAATTTTAATTTTCCCGCTAGAACGAATTTTGATCGATCCAACAGAGAAAGAGCTTGGTATATAAATAAAAACGATAGTTGTTTAATGACGAAAAAAAACAGAAGAAATTTTTCTTCTGTTTTTTTGTGTGACTGGTTTGTAACTCAAAAATAGTAAAATGAAATGTTTTTGTAACAAAGCTATTATACAGATGACACACAGCTATGGTAAACTCATCAATGTGTTAGAAAAAAAGTCTAATAAAATTCAAAATAAAAAACAATTAAGTAGTCGGAGGACATAAGAGTGAAAAAAAGTTTGTTATCAGCATTAATGGTATGTTCAGTAACATTAAGCGCATTAGCAGCTCCAGCCGCAGCTTCTGCCGATGAATTTGATAGTAAAATTGCTGACCAAGATGCAAAAATTTCAAGTTTACAAAACCAACAAACCGATGCACAATCACAAATCAGTGCATTAGAGAATGAAGTTGCTTCAATCAACGACAAAGCTCAAGGGTTGTTAAATGAACAAGCATCATTAAGACAAAAGTCACAAGAATTACAAAAACAAATTGAAACATTGGAAAAGCGGATTGAAAAACGTACAGAAGCAATCAAGGAACAAGCGCGTGACGTACAAGTAAAACAATCGTCATCAAATGTTATTGATGTAGTATTAAACGCTGAATCATTCAGCGATGCTGTAGGCCGTGTTCAAGCAATGTCAACAATTGTTAAAGCCAATAATGACTTAGTTGAACAACAAAAAGCGGATAAAGCAGAAGTTGAAGAGAAACAAGCTGAGACTCAAAAACAACAAGAACAAATTACTGCTAATCAAGCAGCTTTAGAAAGTCAAAAAGGCGAGTTAATTACAAAACAAGCTGATTTGAACGTTCAAACGACCACTTTAGCAGCCGAACAAGCAACTGCTGAAGATGAAAAAGCCAGCTTAAAAGAGAAACAAGAAGCGGCAATCAAAGAACAACAACGTGTTCAAGAAGAAGCACGTAAGGCTGCGGAAGCACAAGCTGCTGCTGAAAAAGCTGAAGCAGAGCAAAAAGCCGAAGCCGCTGCTAAAGCAGAGGCAGAAGCTGCTGTCAGCACAACAACAACTGAAAGTTCAACAGTAGAAACTGCTACGTCTGAATCATCTTCAACTGTAGTATCGTCATCATCTGAAGAACAAACACAATCAAGCACAACTGAATCATCTTCAACTGAATCATCAAGTGAAGATAATTCTCAAAATGGTGGAGCGACACCAACACCATCAACGCCTGCGCAGCCAGAAACGCCAGCACAACCAGAAGCACCTGCGCAACCAGAAACGCCAGCGCAACCAGAAACACCTGCTAAACCAGAAACGCCAACACCACCAGCACAAGGAAACACTTCTGGAGTTGTTGCTGAAGCTATGAAATATATCGGAACACCTTATGTATGGGGTGGGAAAACACCAGCAGGCTTTGACTGCTCTGGCTTTACTTCATATGTCTTCCGTCAAGCGACTGGTCGTGAAATCGGTGGCTGGACAGTTCCTCAAGAATCAGCAGGAACACGTATTTCAGTTGCTCAAGCACAAGCCGGTGATTTATACTTCTGGGGTAGCCCTGGTGGATCATACCACGTAGCGATTGCTATGGGTGGCGGACAATATATCCATGCACCACAACCTGGTGAAACAGTTACTGTAAGCTCTGTTGCTTACTATGCACCAAGCTTTGCAGTTCGTATGTAATCAAAATTAATTAATCCTGACCGGTACGAATATGTACCGGTTTTTTTATTGGAGGAAAAGATGCAGAAGCAATTGAAAAATGGAAATTTTTATTTAGGTCTAGCAGTTTTAATGATGATTATTTTATTTATTAGTTCAGCGATGACTTATCAGCAACAAAGTCAAGTTTCCTTGATTCAGCGAGTTTTAGTTAATGAACCTTTTAAAGCTTTTTTTAGTCGAATTTCATTCAATTATGCAGGCAGTGAAGTGAGTATCGCTGCATCAGGCTATGTGAAATTTGTTGAATTTTTCATCCGTAAAGCCGCTCACTTCATGACTTATTTCATTTTAGGTGGCAGCTTATACTTAGGATTATTACCAAAATTGAAACAGAAGTCAGTAATCATAAGTCTGTTCTTTGCTTGGATGGCAGCGACAGGCTACGCAGCGACAGATGAGTTCCATCAAATGTTAACGGGGGGAAGGACACCGTTGTTTCAAGATGTGATGTTAGACTCGTTAGGAGCATTAACGGCGTGTTTGGTTATTATTTTTTATCGCAAAATTCTAAAGCGTTAATGGACTTATTCTTGACGAAAATGCTTTTCAGATAGACAATAAAAGAGATAAAAAAATAATTGGAGGAATGTACCATGTCAGGACATAGTAAGTGGAATAATATTCAAGGGCGGAAAAATGCTCAAGATGCGAAAAGAGGAAAAATCTTTCAGAAGATTTCACGAGAAATTTATATGGCTGCTAAAGCTGGGGGTCCTGACCCGAGTACAAATCCTTCACTGCGTTTAATGATTGATAAGGCTAAGTCAGCCAATATGCCAAATGACAATGTAGATCGTGCAATTAAAAAGGCAACCTCAGCTGGTGAAGGTGAACATTATGATGAAATCACTTATGAAGGTTATGGCCCTGGTGGAGTGGCCATTTTAGTTCATGCACTAACGGATAATCGAAATCGAACAGCGACCAATGTTCGAGTAGCCTTTACTCGAAATGGCGGTAATTTAGGCGAAACGGGCTCAGTTAATTATATGTTCGATCGTAAGGGCTATATTGCGATTGAGCGTGAAAACTTATCTGTTGATGAAGATACGATGTTTGAAGATGTCTTGGAAGCCGGAGCAGAAGATATGGAAATTTTGCCAGAGGTGTTCGAAATCTACACGGCTGCTGAAGATTTTGTCAGTGTGCGAGATCAATTAGAAGCAGATGGTTTTACTTTAGCGCAAGCGGAGTTAACAATGATTCCTCAAACAACAGTTCAATTAAATCAAGAACAACAGGAAAAACTGGCTCATCTTGTTGAAAAATTAGAAGACGACGATGATGTTTCCGAGGTCTTTACTTCTGCTGAATAATAGTAGTATGAATTCAAGGCGTGTTTAAGCCGAGCGCCAAATAGCATATAAAAAAACCAGCGAATCTTCGCTGGTTTTTTGTGTATTTAAAAGACTAAGACAGGTGTTCCTACTTCAACCATATTGAAAAGTTTTTCCATCACATCTGGTGGCGTATTCACGCAACCGTGGGAACCACGAGTCTTCCATAATTCACCGCCGTATGCCGGCTGCCAATCAGAATCGTGAAGTCCGACACCGGTCCAATCAATCGGCATCCAGAATTTTACGGGACTGGCATAATCTGAGCCATCATCATTCTTTCCTTTTAAAGTTTTGTTGGTTTCTTTTGACCAAACATAATTGACGCCGGGTGGTGTGGCCGAACTTGGCTTTCCGCTAACGATGTCGGTTTCTAAAGCGACTTTACCGTCTTTATAATACCACATATGTTGATTTTGGAGATCGACTTCAATATAGGTTTTATCTACTAGAGGCTTGTCCGCCGTTGTCGCTCCCGTAACAATGGGTGAGCGGGTGAAGTCTTTCCCTTCTAAGATCTGTTTGGTCAAAGCTTCAACTTCTGCAGGGGTGTTGATTGTCCAACTATAAGTGCCGGAAGGGACTTCAACTTTTCCTCTACGAGTACTATTGAACTCTGTTGCTTTTGAGCTGGTGTTGTATTTTTCGCCTAAGTTTGTAACATAGGCAGTTACTTTTTCTTGATCAAGTGACATCGTACTGTTATCGTCGATTAACCAATCGTTGATATCTGCAGTTGGAATCTGGAAGTTGTCACCATTGATGCTGTAATTGGCTTTGATTTTCGCCACTGCATTCATCTTATCCATGGTCTTTTTCAAATCAGCATCATTTTTTGTAATGCTTGGTTCAGCAAGATAATTATTAAAGTCAATGGAATGACTGCCAGTTTTGGCCGCTTCTTTAAATGCTGAAACTGCCGCATCTACGTCAATCGTATTTCCCTGTTTTTCAGGAGTAATTTCAAAGCCTTCGCTAGTTCGAGTGACTTTTGCGTTTTCTGTTGCTGTTCGAGTGGTGTTTGTTTGCGTTAACTCTGCGCGAACTGCTTCACCGACAGCGTTCAATTTGTTTTCATCTAATGTGTTGCCGTCCACATCTTTTGTATCAGCAGCAGAGACTAGTTGCATACCCCAACTGAAGGGATTTTGCTTTTTCTGCATCGCTGTTAAGCCTGGTTCGTAATTGTTTTGCCAACCGAGATCTTTGCGATTGATTTCTTTCCAATTCTTATCGTCGATTTTAATTAGGAAAGGGGAGTCTGTCAGTTCGCGCGTAATTTTACGATTTGCTTCGCTAACCGTTAAATTATCAATTTCCACTCCGTTAACGACTGTATTGGGAAGGAACCTTTGTGTATAATATGTACTGCGAATAGCGTATCCGCTAACTAAAACTACCAATAAACCTAAAACAACAATCACACCGATTCGCGTTCGGCTACGAGAATTTCTATTTTCATTTCTGGTCATCGAAATAACTCCTTATTGCTTTTCATTATTTGGTTATTCATCAATTATCGAAGCTGTATCTGTTAAAATGGCCACTAATAGTAAATGATATACCGATACCAAATATACCATATAATAGCCAAAATACGAATGATATGTTTTAGATTGTTAGCAAATATTTAAAAAACCGCAAAGAATTTGAATATTCTTTGCGGCCCAAAAATTTAATTTATTTTCCTTCAGCTTCAAGATCTGCGAAGGCTGTTTCCATAACTTCTTTAAGTTGTTTAGCAGAAGCATCCATACGATCTTTTTCAGCATCGCTTAATGGGATTTCAATGATGTTTTGAATACCTTTAGCATTGATGACTGCTGGTGCACCGATGTAAATATCATTTTGTCCGTATTGTCCTTCTAAATAAACAGACAATGGGAATACAGCACTTTCGTCATTTAAGATCGCACGAGTGATCCGAGCTAAGGCAACTGCGATACCATAGAAGGTAGCGCCTTTTTTCTCGATGATTTCGTAAGCAGCGTCACGGACACCGAAGAATAAGTTAACTAAAGCTTCTTCATCGACTTCAGGGTTATCTTTGACCCATTCGTAAATTTGTAAGCCAGCAACGTTAGCGTGTGACCAAACTGGGAATTCTGAATCCCCGTGTTCGCCTAAGATGTAGGCATGGACGTTACGTGCATCAACGTCAACTAATTCAGCGATTGCTTGACGGAAACGTGCAGTATCTAAAGAAGTACCGGAACCAATAACGCGTTCTTTAGGGAAGCCTGAGAATTTCCAAGTAGAATAAGTTAAAATATCAACTGGGTTGGCAGCGACTAAGAAGATGCCATCAAAACCAGACGCAACAACTTGTTCTACGATACTTTTGTTGATACGTAAGTTTTTACCAACTAAGTCTAGGCGAGTTTCTCCTGGTTTTTGAGGAGCACCTGCTGTAATAACAACTAAGTCAGCATCGTGACAGTCGTCATACGAAGCGGAATAGATTTTCTTAGGTGAGGTAAAGGCTAATGCATGAGATAAGTCAATTGCATCTCCTTGTGTACGATTGCTATCGATATCGATAATACCGATTTCTTGAGCGATATTTTGGTTGACTAATGCGAAGGCGTAACTTGAACCTACGGCGCCATCTCCAATTAAGATTACTTTTTGATGGGTTTTACTAGCTGCTGTTGCAGTCATGTGTACCAATCCCTTCTAATATTTGTTTTCCAGTGGAATGATACCACTAATTAATGAAACTTGTCACGTATTTTACTCATTAATAATACAGATATTTTTGCTGTTTCAAAAGAAAACGCTTCATGTGTTAATGGCTCAATGAGCTGGTATCAATAACTTTTTTCAAAAATAACAGAATCTTATGAGAGACTTAAAACGTTGAAAACGGTCACTACAGGCTGGTTTGTGTTATACTGTATAAAGAAAATTTTGGACTGGGTAGTCATTTGACTATCCAGCATTTTGTCATGGAAATGAATGTCAAGGAGCTAGCGACTAAAGGGCAGGCTCGATTGAAAGAATGAGGCGAAAGAATATGAAAATGATCGTAGGTCTGGGAAATCCAGGTAAAAAATATGAAAAAACGAAACACAATATTGGTTTTATGGTCGTGGATCGCTTAGCAGCAGAGCATGATGCGGTCTTCAAAAAAAATACCTTTGAGGCGGAAGTCGCAGATTATTTTGTGAACGGTGAAAAGATCATACTAGTGAAGCCAACTACTTTTATGAATGAATCTGGTCGTTCAGTTGGACCTTTGCTGACCTATTTTGGGGTTGAGGTGACAGAATTAGTGGTGATCGTCGATGATTTAGATATGGATTTGGGTAAATTGCGCTTGCGCCAAAAAGGTAGCGCTGGTGGACATAATGGGTTAAAGAGTATTATTGCTCATATCGGAACACAAGAATTCAATCGAATCAAAATCGGGATTGGTCGGCCGAATGGAAAAACAGTGGTGAACCATGTATTGAGTACGTTTAGCAAAGAGGATGAGGCAACCATCGCCGATAGTGTAGCCCGAGCGGCTGAAGCGGTTGATGATTTCGTGACAGAAAATAATTTTTTGCAGACGATGAATCGTTTTAACTAAAAAGCATTAATTTTGCTACACGAGCCGTTTTATAAAAAGCGAATCGAGCGAATTGATTTGTTGATCAGTCAAGTAAAAGGGAACCATCTTTAAGATAAAAGGAGTAAAGCAATGAATTTGAGCGGATTTATAAACCAACTGCCGCTAGTTAAAGAGTGGCAGAGTGAGTTAGCTAAAAAAGCAAAACGTCAATTATTGACCGGACTTTCCGGCTCAGCAAAGGCGTTAGTGATGGCCGCCACGCATCAAGCTAGCGGAAAACAGACAGTGATCGTTGTACCGAATCTTTATTATAGTAATCAGTTGGCGGAGGAATTGCGGCAGATCGACGAAAATGTTCATCTATTTCCAGTGGATGAAGTGCTTTCAGCCGAGATGGCATTTGCCTCACCAGAAGCCCGGGCTGAGCGGGTTTCAACGCTGCAAGCTTTGTCACAAGGTGAGAATGGGATTTATGTTGTTCCAGTTGCTGCTTTGCGAAAATATTTGCCGACGAGGGAAACCTGGCAGGCCAACCAGCTGCATTGGAAAATCGGCAGTGAGGTTGATTTAGAGAACTTGGCTCAACGATTGGTTTTGATGGGCTATGAGCGGCAAACGATGGTAGGGAAACCAGGTGAATTCAGCATGCGGGGGAGTATTGTTGATATCTATCCTTTGACGACTGAATACCCTGTCCGAGTTGAATTGTTTGATGTTGAAATTGATTCGTTGCGCTATTTTGAACCGGATACTCAGCGTTCAGTGGAAAATCTAAATGAGGTCTGGATTACCCCTACAACGGATTTGGTTTTTGCGGAGGCAGATCTGAGACAAGGAGCACAGAAAGTTCATCAACTTTTACAAAATCGCTTAGCGGTAACTAAAGAAAAAGAAGATTACAATTTTTTAAATGATTACTTTGGTCAATTGATTGCTGCGTGGGAAGATGGTATTCCGACAGAACAGGCAAAATATTACACGGATCTTTTATATGAAGAAAAAGTTTCACTGCTAGATTATTTTGCCAAAGATGCGTTACTGTTTGTGGATGATTATCCGCGGATGATGGAGACCCATCGGGAAATGGAACGAGAAGAAGCGGAATGGCATACGCAAAAAATTGAAGAGCTGCGGGTTTTTTCCGAACAAAATTTTGGGATGAATGCCCATGACTTGATTAAAAAGACGAAGTTAGTAACGAGTTTCTTTTCGCTGTTCCAAAAAGGCATGGGAAATTTACGCTTTGAGGCGATTCATAATTTCCAATACCGCTCAATGCAGCAATTCTTTGGTCAAATGCCGTTGCTAAAAACCGAAGTTGATCGTTGGCAAAAACAAGAGCAAACAGTGCTATTTTTAGTATCAGATCAGGAACGACAAACGAAATTAACTCAAGCGTTTCATGATGTGGAGATCAAGGCGGTCCAAACGACGCCAGACAAATTGCTCATCGGGCAAACCCAAATTGTAATGGGGACGTTGACCAATGGGTTTGAATTGCCCCAAGATAAATTGGTAGTGGTAACCGAACGGGAAATCTTCCAAAAAGTTACAAAAAAACGGGCCCGTCGCCAGACGATTTCTAATGCGGAACGCTTGAAAAGCTACAATGAATTAAAACCTGGGGATTATGTAGTTCATGCTAATCACGGGATCGGTAAGTACGTAGGAATGGAAACGATTGAAATCGACGGCGTGCATCAAGATTACATGTCGATCTTGTATCAAAAAGATGATAAATTATTCATTCCAGTGACGCAGCTGAACTTAATTCAAAAGTATGTTTCTTCTGAGGCGAAACCGCCGAAGATCAATAAATTGGGCGGCAGTGAGTGGACAAAGACCAAGAGCAAGGTCTCGAAAAAAATTGAAGACATCGCGGATGATTTGATTGAGTTGTACGCTAAACGGGAGGCTGAACGAGGCTATGCTTTTGGCCCGGACGATGAGTATCAAAAAGAGTTTGAGGATGCTTTCCCTTATACCGAGACCGACGACCAACTACGCAGTACGGCTGAAATCAAGCACGATATGGAAAAAGCTCGTCCGATGGATCGTTTGCTAGTCGGGGATGTTGGTTTTGGGAAGACTGAAGTTGCTTTGCGAGCGGCTTTTAAAGCCATCAAAGAAAATAAGCAGGTCGCTTTCTTAGTGCCAACGACCATTTTGGCTCAACAACATTTTGATACAATGACAGAGCGTTTTGAAAATTTCCCGGTCAATGTCGCAATGTTGAGCCGTTTCCGAACGAAAAAGCAGCAGAATGAAACGATCGAACAAATCCGAACGGGACAAGTTGATATTGTTGTAGGAACTCATCGACTGCTATCAAAAGATCTTCAGTTTGCAGATCTGGGTTTATTAGTCATTGACGAAGAGCAACGTTTTGGTGTCAAACATAAAGAACGGTTAAAACAGCTTCGATCGCAAGTTGATGTACTAACGCTGACGGCAACGCCGATTCCACGGACCTTGCATATGTCGATGCTAGGTGTACGGGACCTTTCAGTGATCGAGACCCCGCCAGAAAATCGCTATCCGATCCAAACTTATGTCATGGAAACTAATCCAGGTGCGATTCGCGAAGCCATCGAGCGAGAACTTGCGCGAGGCGGGCAAGCATTTTACCTATATAACCGGGTGGAAACGATTGAGCGTAAAGTTGAAGAGCTGCAGATGTTGGTGCCGGATGCTAAGATTGGCTTTGCTCATGGACAAATGACGGAAGTTCAATTAGAAAACACTTTGATGGATTTCGTTGATGGACAATATGATATTTTAGTGACCACAACGATTATTGAGACAGGGGTAGATATCCCCAATGTTAATACGCTGTTTGTTGAAAATGCAGATTATATGGGACTGTCAACGTTGTATCAGCTCAGAGGACGTGTTGGCCGGAGCAATCGAATCGCTTATGCTTACTTTATGTATGAACCGCAAAAAATCTTGAATGAGGTTAGCGAAAAACGCTTGCAAGCGATCAAAGACTTTACGGAATTAGGTTCAGGATTTAAAATCGCGATGCGGGATTTATCAATTCGTGGTGCGGGGAATCTTTTAGGGGCGCAACAGCATGGCTTTATTGATGCCGTCGGATTTGATATGTATTCGCAAATGCTGACAGAAGCAGTCGATCGTAAACAAGGCAAAAATACGCAAGTTGAGCGGACTTCGGTTGAAATTAACTTAGGAATTGATGCCTATATTCCGGGAACCTATATTGAAGACGAACGGCAAAAAATTGAAATTTATAAACGGATTCGGGAATTAGAGAGCACGGAGATGTTAGACGAAGTCGAAGCTGATTTAGTGGATCGCTTTAGCGACTATCCAGATGAAGTAGCCAATTTACTAAATATCGGGCAAATCAAGATGGATGGTGATCGGGCTCTGGTTGAGAGTATTCAAAAACGGCAGCAGCAGATTATTGTCACGCTAAGCAAAGTTGGGACAAAAGCTTATAAAGTAGAACAGCTTTTTGAAGCGTTGAGCGCAACTAAAATGAAGGCAACTTTAGGTGTAGAAAAAGACAAAATGGTCATCAAGTTATTGATTGCTAAGACGATGGATGAAGCGATTTGGCTACGAGAAATCAGTCTATTCATTCGAGCGCTCCGGGAACAAAAATATAAAGAATAGGCGGTGGCAGCACTGGCAAATAAAGAACTGAAAGTTATGATGCGGGGAGCTTTCGTTTTGACTGCCGCGTCATTTATCGCAAAATTGTTGAGTGCAGTCTACCGAGTTCCTTATCAAAACTTTGCGGGGGATGAAGGTTTTTATGTCTATCAGCAAGTTTATCCGATCTATGGCATTGCCATGACTTTAGCATTGTCGGGGTTGCCCCAGTTTATTTCAAAATATGTGGCAGAAAAAAAGGATCTTAAGGAGCAACGGCAAGCATTAGAAGAATTATTTCCTCTAATCAGTGGCTTCGGGTTGATTTTGTGGGCTTTGTGCTTTTTTTCAGCTCGGTTGTTAGCAGGTTGGATGGGTGATGTAAAGTTGGCGCCATTGCTCCAAGTAGTTTCTTTTACCTTTATCATTATGCCTTTTTTAGCGATCACGCGAGGCGAGTTTCAAGGAAAGCTACTGATGGTCCCGACGGCAGTCTCGCAAGTTGTGGAACAGCTGATCCGAGTAGGTGTGATCATCGTGGCGGCCTGGTCTTTCAAGCAATTTGGCTGGACTGTGTATCATACTGGAACGGTGGCGATGTCTGGTGCATTAGTTGGTGGAATCGCTGCAGTATTCGTTTTATGGTATTATCGTAGGAAAGTTTTTGGCACGAAGATTTTACGTGGAATCCCTCGGTTGGGGGGGACGGCAGTAGCATTAGGCAGAAGAGTAGCGCTGGAAGGTGGCTTGATGACGATCTACAGCGGCCTGCTGATTTTATTCCAATTGGTTGACTCCTTTACGGTTAAAAAAGCTTTAGTGGATTTTGGGCTCAGTGAACATGGAGCGAAATTAGCGAAAGGGGTCTACGATCGTGGTCAACCGCTAGTTCAATTAGGGTTAGTCGTAGCGTTGGCTCTGAGCGCGAGTTTTTTACCGTTATTAACGCGCTATCTAGTCAAAAGAGATCGCAAGCTGTTTATTAAAACAAGCCAGATTTTTTTGCGTTTAACGTGTAGCATTGCAGCGGCAGCTTCATTCGGTCTCGCTTTACTGTTGCCCTATGTGAATTATGCGCTGTTTAAAGATTATCAAGGCAATCTTACGTTAGGATTATTTGTCTTTGCGATTTTTCTGACAGCGATGGTCCAGTCTTATCAAAGTATTGCCCAGAGTCAAAATCAATATCGGAGTTCCTTACAGGCGGCAGGGATTGGTTTGTTAATAAAAATAGTGATTACTGGCGGCTTAACGAAACAATTTGGAACTGTGGGTGCGAGTCTTTCCACTTTAGTGGGGCTGCTGGTGACCTTGTTTATTTTGCGCACGGCCAGTGATCGTGAAACCCGCAATTATTTGCGTGAACGATATTTCTTACGAAAACTAATCATTTGTCTTAGCGGTATGGTTGTGATGCTATTGTGTTATTATGGGGGTATCAATCTAGTTTTTGGGACAGTCGCCAAGCGGAGTCTAGCCTTGGTCGCAGCTGTTTTAGGCGTGGTATTAGGAGGCAGTACCTTCATTGTTTTGGCGATTCAGCTACGATTGTTAACAATTCGCGAATGGCTGATGTTGCCTTTTGGCAGTAAATTATTGAGAATACATTGGAAAAGGTGATAGTTTATGCGTTTAGATAAATTTTTAAAAATTTCACGGATTATTAAGCGCCGGACAGTAGCTAAAGAAGTTGCTGATAAAGGGCGGATTCAAGTGAATGGCAAATTGGCAAAGTCTTCAACCGATGTGAAGGTTGGCGATGAACTGCGGATCCAATTTGGGAATAAAATCTTGTTGGCTGCAGTAGAAGAACTTCATGAATCTACTAAAAAAGAAGATGCAGCTAAAATGTATCGGATAATTAGTGAAACACGGGTGGAAAATAACGGGAATTAAGGATAATTCAAATAGACAATTATATCCTGAATTGATATAATAGTGAAGAATTTCATGGTAAGGAGCGAGTAAGAATGAATGAAAACGAAACGCAGAAAATTGCTTCGTTGGATACGCCCTACGCAAAAGAGCAGTATCGTAAATTTCAAAAGCAACATCGTCAACTGATTTTTAAGCGTCGTCGTTTAGCAGCACTCTTAGCAGTCGCAGTTTTTACCGCAATCGTCATGGGAGTTCAAATTTTCAATGAGCAACGTCATTTGAGTGAGTTAAAGGAGATCAAGGTCAACACGGTTGCAGAATCTGCTAAAGTAGATGAGCAGGTGTCAAGCTTGAATCAAGATGTAAAATTATTGAAAGATGATAACTATGTGGCTAAACTAGCCCGTAGTCGCTTCTATTATTCAAAGGATGGCGAATTGATTTTTGTTTTGCCAGATTCAGGAAAGTCGTCAAGTAAAGACAAATCGTCTACTGACGAAGTTGTAAAGTCCGAAACTGCTAAATAAGGTCAGCTGCAGTTTAAATAAATTGGAAAAAAATTAGGAGGAACATTTTTTTTATGTCAATCGAAGTAGGAGCTAAGCTGCAAGGAAAAGTATCAGGGATCACCAATTTTGGTGCCTTTATCGACTTGGGGGAAGGTAAAACGGGTTTAGTCCATATCAGTGAAATATCTAATGGTTTCGTTAAAGACATTCATGATGTATTAACTGTCGGCGATGAAGTGACGGTTAAAGTAACTTCTGTGGGTGATGACGGCAAAGTGGGTCTTTCAATCCGTAAAGCCCAAGATCAGCCACAACCAGAAAAGAAACCTTTTAAACGAGAATTTCGTGATAATCGTGATAATAATCGTTCAAAACCATCAGCTAAAGGAAAACCCCAAAATAGCGGCAAACAAGACTTCGATTCATTGATGAGTTCCTTTTTGAAGGACAGCGATGATCGCTTGTCATCAATCAAACGTAATACCGAAGGAAAACGCGGTGGTCGCGGCGGCCGTCGTAATTAAATCAGAGAAGCTGGAATTCTTTTAGGATTTCAGCTTTTTTAGTTGGGAAATGGAATTCTTTATTAAAGATGAGGTGATCAAGATGGAACAAGTATTTTTTCGAGCAAATCCGGAACTGCTGACGGATCAGAAACTGCTATTAGCGGTCTCGACGGGGGTCGATTCGATGGTGTTGTTCGATTTATTAGAGCAGCGAGGAAAAAATATTGGTATCGCGCATGTCAATCATCAACTGCGGCCGGAGTCAGATGAAGAGGCAGCTTTTTTACGAGAATACTGTGATCGGCACCAATTACCTTTTTATTTAAAAGTTTGGGAGCAACCGGCTCAAAAGAATATTGAAGCCGAAGCTAGAAAAATCCGTTATGAATTTTTTGAAAAAATTATGCGCGAAGAAGGTTACAGCCTACTTCTGACAGCTCATCATAGCGACGACCAGCTGGAAACACTTTTGATGCGACTGACGCGGGGCGGTTCATTGGCTGGACACAGTGGCATTGCCCGACTGCAGTCGTTTGGCAACGGTCGATTATTGCGGCCATTATTACCATTTTCCAAAGAACAGATTTATGACTATGCGAAGGAAAAGCAGTTGAACTATTTTGAAGACAGCACCAATACCTCGTCAGATTATTTTCGCAATCGTATCCGGCAAAGTGTTGTTCCTGCGCTAAAAAAGGAAAATCCCCAGGTCTTAACTCACGCACAGCAGTTTCATCAGCAATTAGTCTGGGCGGATCAATTGATTGCTGAGCTGCTAAAAGAAAACTTAAGAAATGTCGAGTTTGCAGATCAGCGTTGGTCTTTTTCAAAAGAAATCCTGCCTGCTGAGCGAGGGGCTCGTTATTATTTTCTGACAGCCTTTTTTCAACAAGCAGAAGCGCAGACAAAAGTTGCGGTTTCGCAGCAGCAACTGTTTATGCTGCTAGACCAAATTGAGCAAGGAAATAGTCAATGGACGGTTGACCTTGGAGCTCACTGGCAGTTTGTTCGTCGCTACCAACACTACTACCTAGAAAAGCAACAGCTGATTAATGATGGGACTTATCAGTTAGCTGAGAATGAGCAGTGCTTACTTTCTGATGGCTCAAGAGTCAGACTAAGCAGTAGCCGCGAGCTAACAAAAGCTGAACTGTACCAAGTTTCTCTGCCTGGAGCGCTCAAACTACCACTGACTATCCGGCGGCGGCAGCCAGGCGACCGAATTCGTTTGACCGAAACCTTGACAAAACGAGTTAGTCGTTATTTTATTGACAAAAAAATTCCTGCTGATCAGCGAGCTAATGCCTGGGTTGTAGCAGATTCTGCCGGAGAAATCGTCGCAATTTTACCTTTTGTGAATTCCTATTTGAGTATTGCAGATGAAACTGATAGAATACACTACATACTTGACTATACGCTCTAAGTAGCGAAATGAAGGGAGTTTCTACATGTTAGCAAAAGATATTGAAAAAGTATTGATTACTAGAGAAGATATTCAAAAGCGCTGTGTCGAATTAGGGGAGCAGTTAACAGCCGATTATACTGATAAAAATCCTTTGGTGGTTGGTATTTTAAAAGGTGGCGTACCATTCATGGCGGATATCGTTCGTGAGATCGATACGCATTTAGAATTGGACTTTATGGATGTTTCCAGCTACGGCAATCAAACCGTTTCATCTGGTGAGGTAAAAATCATCAAAGATTTGGACACAAACGTTGAAGGGCGAGATCTCTTGATCGTGGAAGATATCATTGATAGCGGCCGGACATTGGGCTATTTAGTCGACTTATTTAAATACCGTAAAGCTAAATCAGTGAAAATCGTCACATTGTTAGACAAACCAGAAGGGCGAGTGGTAGATATCCACGCAGATTATGTAGGGTTTGATGTACCGAATGAGTTTGTTGTCGGTTATGGTTTAGACTACGCAGAAGCGTATCGTAACTTGCCCTACGTAGGCGTGTTAAAGCCTAAAATTTATCAATCAAATTAGTGACCGAAAAAATCTCAGTATGATATACTTAAAAGGTCAAAATTGATAAAACTTTTTTACAAGCTAATCAGCTAACAAGTGCGAGGAGGACGCAGATGAATAAAAACAACAAGGGAGTAAAAAATGCTCTCTATTATATTCTCGTCATCTTGGCTATGGTTATGGTTGTTTATTTCCTTTTTGGAGATAACAAATCAGCTTCGCCGGATATCGAGTATTCAACCTTTACTGAACAAATGCAAGAAGGTAAGATTAAAAACCTTAAAATTCAACCAGCAAGCGGTGTTTATAAAATTACTGGTGAATACAAGGAAAAACAAGAAGTGGCAAATTCGGGTGGCTTGAGCATTATCGGTTCAACCGATTCAAAGACAACCCATTTTTCAACGATTGTCTTGCCAAATGATTCAACTTTGAGCCAAGTGACTGATTTGGCCAAAGAAAACAGTGTCAAAACCCAAATTGAAGAAGAATCAAGTAGCGGCATGTGGGTTACTTTATTAGTAAGCTTCTTGCCAATTTTGATTATGATCTTCTTCTTCTACATGATGATTGGTCAACAAGGCGGCGGCGGTGGCGGTAATGGTCGAGTGATGAACTTTGGTAAATCCAAAGCGAAAGAAGCCGACAAAAAAGCCAACCGTGTGCGCTTCTCTGATGTAGCCGGTGCTGAGGAAGAAAAGCAAGAGTTAGTCGAAGTCGTGGAATTCTTAAAAGACCCTCGTCGTTTCGTCGAATTAGGTGCTCGTATTCCAGCGGGTGTTTTACTAGAGGGACCTCCCGGAACTGGTAAAACCTTGCTAGCAAAAGCAGTTGCCGGTGAAGCTGGCGTACCATTCTATTCGATTTCTGGTTCAGATTTCGTGGAAATGTTCGTCGGTGTCGGAGCTTCTCGTGTTCGTGATTTATTTGAAACAGCTAAGAAAAATGCTCCAGCGATTATCTTTATCGATGAAATCGATGCGGTCGGTCGTCAACGTGGTGCTGGTATGGGAGGCGGTCACGATGAGCGTGAACAAACCTTGAACCAATTGCTAGTTGAGATGGATGGTTTTGATGGCAATGAAGGTGTGATCGTCATCGCAGCTACCAACCGTTCAGATGTCTTAGACCCAGCGTTACTACGTCCAGGTCGTTTTGACCGTCAGATTTTAGTTGGTCGTCCTGATGTTAAAGGGCGGGAAGCGATTCTTCGAGTTCATGCCCGCAACAAACCGTTGGCAGACGATGTTGATTTGAAAGTCGTTGCACAACAAACACCAGGCTTTGCCGGTGCCGATTTAGAAAATGTCTTGAACGAAGCCGCTCTAGTAGCTGCTCGTCGTAACAAAAAGAAAATCGATGCTTCTGACGTTGATGAAGCAGAAGATCGGGTGATTGCCGGACCAGCTAAGAAAGACCGTGTCATTAGCAAGCACGAGCGTGAAATGGTTGCTTACCATGAAGCCGGTCATACAATCATCGGAATGGTGCTGAACCGGGCACGAGTTGTTCATAAAGTAACGATTATCCCTCGTGGACGTGCTGGCGGCTACATGATCGCCTTACCAAAAGAAGATCAAATGTTGATGTCAAAAGACGATATGTTTGAACAAATCGTTGGGTTGTTAGGTGGTCGGACTGCTGAAGAAATCGTCTTTAACACCCAAACAACCGGGGCTTCGAATGACTTTGAACAAGCAACGGGATTAGCTCGTAGCATGGTTACTGAATACGGAATGAGTGATAAACTTGGTCCGGTTCAATATGAAGGAAATCATCAAGTCTTTGTTGGTCGTGACTACGGTCAAACCAAAGCTTATTCTGAACAAGTAGCCTTTGAGATCGACGAAGAAGTTCGCAGTATCTTGATGCAAGCTCATGAAAAAGCACGTGAAATCATTGAAAATCACCGTGAACAACATAAATTGATTGCCGAAAAACTATTGGAATTCGAAACATTGGATGCTAAAGCAATCAAATCATTGTTTGAAACGGGCGAAATGCCTGCTGGCTCTGACAGCTTATACCCAAGTGAGAAAACACAAGCGCAGACTTTTGAAGAAGCCAAACGTGCTTTGGAAGAAAAAGATGCTGAAAAACAAGCTGAAGATAAAGCACCTGAACAAAAAGTTTCATCAGATGATAAGATTGAACCTGATGATGCAAATGATAATCTAGAATAAAAGCAAAACGGCATGTCTGCGGGCATGTCGTTTTATTTTTAGGGATAGAGGCTTAATGTGACTGTTTTTTTGAATAAACGATCGTCGATTATTAAGCTTTTCTTATCAAGGGCATACAAGGATATTGAAAAATGTTGAAACACCTAGTATGATGCAATCACGAGTAAAAATGAAAAGAATAATTTTGGAATTAGAGAGGAAAGCAAATGAGTGATTATTTAGTAAAAGCATTAGCTTATGAAGGTTTTGTTCGGGCGTATGCTGTTAACGCGACGGAAACAGTCGCCGAGGCGCAACGCCGTCACGATACATGGAATACAGCTTCTGCGGCTTTGGGCCGGACGATGGTGGGTGCTTTGATGCTAGGAGCAACTTTAAAAGGTGCTGATAAGATGACCGTGAAAGTCGAAGGCAATGGCCCAGCCGGAGCAATTATCGTTGACAGCAACGGTCAAGGAGAAGTGAAGGGGTATATCAAGAATCCTCATATCAGCCTACCGCTAAATGAAGCCGGAAAAATAGATGTTAGAGGAGCTGTCGGGACCGAAGGCATGTTCACGGTCATTAAAGATCTAGGCTTAAAGGAACCCTTCTCTGGTCAAACACCGATCGTTTCAGGAGAAATCGGGGAGGATTTTACTTATTATTTAGCCGTTTCTGAGCAAGTCCCATCAGCGGTTGGTGTATCAGTGTTAGTTGATACAGATGATTCGATTAAAACGGCCGGAGGATTTATGATTCAGATTATGCCGGGAGCCAGCGATGAGATCATCGATCAGATCGAAACGCGGTTGAAAGAAACGACTCGTATTTCCACCCTACTGGATGAAGGACAAACACCAGAGGAAATTTTAGAAAGTTTATTGGCGACCGAGGATGTCTTTTTCCTTGAAACACTGCCTGTTCAATTTAAATGTGACTGTTCTAAAGAAAAATTTGCTGCGGCAATTATTACACTTGGTGCCGAACAAATCCAAGAATTGATTGATCAAGATCATGGAGCCGAAGCTGTTTGCGCCTTTTGTAATAATAAATATGCGTACAGTGAAGCGGATCTTTATGAATTGAAACAAGAAATTTTGGGGGAATAAGTGTGAAACCGTTAAATGGTACATGGAAAATTGGCAACGTGGAAGTACCGAATCGAATTGTCGTAGCGCCGATGGCCGGGATTACAAATGCCGCTTTTCGAGTCACGGTCAAAGAGTTCGGGGCGGGACTCGTAGTCTGTGAAATGATCAGTGATCAAGGGATTCATTTTCGTAATAAAAAAACTTTAGAAATGCTATATATTGATGAGAGAGAACATCCATTGAGCGTCCAGATTTTTGGCGGGAATAAAGAGTCATTAGTAGAAGCTGCTCAATTTGTTCAGGAGAATACCGAAGCGGATATTATCGATATCAACATGGGCTGTCCAGTTAATAAAGTCATCAAAGCCGAAGCCGGAGCGAAGTGGCTGTTAGATTCGGATAAGGTTTACGAGATGGTTCAGGCAGTTTCTGCTGCCGTTGATATCCCGGTAACAGTTAAGATGCGGATTGGCTGGGACGAACAGCATGTGTTTGCAGTGGAAAATGCCTTAGCGGCTCAAAGTGCCGGGGCTGCTGCGATCGCCATGCACGGCCGCACACGAGTTCAAATGTATGAAGGAAAAGCCGATTGGGAGATCCTCCGGCAAGTTGCGGCTCAACTTTCGATTCCTTTTATGGGAAATGGCGATGTTCGAACACCAGAAGACGCCAAGCGGATGATTGAAGAAGTCGGTGTAGACGCTGTGATGATTGGTCGTGCTGCTTTAGGGAATCCCTGGATGATCCATCAAACACAGCACTATTTGGAAACTGGTGAGCTGATTCCAGAACCGAGTGCCCGCGAAAAGATTGAGACTGCGAAACTGCATTTGGAACGCTTGATCAATCTTAAAGGCGAAAAAATTGCATGTCGTGAATTTCGTCAGCATGCCAGCTATTATTTAAAAGGGATTCCTCGTTCAGCGAAAACCAAAGTTGCAATTAACCAAACCGAAGAAAAACAAGTTATCTTAGATTTGTTGGATGGTTTGGTTGAAAAGACGGAAACAAAAGCGAAAATTAGTTAATCTTCAAGCTGAATGAGCAATTCAGCTTGATTTTTTACTTATTCATTGGCATTATAAGTAAGAGTAATTACATACTGAGGAGGAACATTCGTGACTGAGGAACAAACAAATTTAACCGAAATGAACGATCAAATGCGTGTTCGCCGCGAAAAAATGGAAAACCTTCGTGCTGAAGGTATCGATCCATTCGGCGCCCGTTTTGAACGCACAGCGAATTCAAAAGAGCTGCACGAAACATATGATGCAAATACTAAAGAAGAGCTTCAAGAAAAACAACTGACTGCTAGTGTTGCAGGTCGGATGATGACAAAGCGTGGCAAGGGTAAAGTTGGTTTTGCTCATTTACAAGACCGCGAAGGCCAGATTCAAATCTATGTCCGTAAAGATGAAGTTGGCGAAGAACCCTATGCAATTTTCAAAAAAGGCGATTTAGGGGATTTCTTTGGCGTTACCGGAGAAATTATGAAGACCGATACGGGTGAAGTATCCATTAAAGCAAAAGAAATTACTTTACTATCAAAAGCGTTACGTCCGTTGCCAGAAAAATATCATGGCTTGACGAATGTTGAACAACGTTATCGCCAACGCTATTTAGACTTAATCAGTAACCGCGAAAGTTTTGATCGTTTTACAAAACGTAGTCAAATCATTAGCCAAATTCGTCGCTATTTAGATGGGTTAGGTTATATCGAAGTGGAAACGCCTGTGTTGCATAATGAAGCCGGTGGTGCAACAGCTCGTCCGTTTATTACACACCATAATGCATTGGATATGGATTTATACTTACGGATCGCACTTGAATTGCATTTGAAACGTCTAATTGTCGGTGGGATGGAAAAAGTCTATGAAATTGGCCGTGTATTCCGGAATGAAGGGATTGATACGACCCACAATCCAGAATTTACTATGATGGAAGTCTATACTGCGTATCAAGATTTCTTAGATGTAATGAACTTAACTGAAGGAATCATTCGCGATGCCGCTCAAAACGTACTGGGAGAAACAACCCTTTCTTACGACGGACAAAGCATTGATTTAGGCTCTGAGTTTAAACGAATCCATATGGTTGATGCGATCAAAGAGCAAACTGGGGTCGATTTCTGGCCTGAAATGACACTTGAGGAAGCTCGTACATTGGCTAAAGAACATAATGTTGAAATCAACGACAATATGGAAATTGGTCATATTATCAATGAATTCTTTGAAACATTTGTCGAAGAAACATTGCAACAACCTACTTTTGTTTACGGGCATCCGGTGGAAGTTTCACCGCTTGCGAAGAAAAATGCTGAAGACGGACGTTTCACGGACCGTTTTGAATTATTTATCGTTGGTCGTGAATTTGCCAATGCGTTTACAGAGTTGAATGATCCAATCGATCAACGGGAGCGTTTTGAAGCACAAGAAAAAGAACGTGAACAAGGAAATGATGAAGCCCATGGGGTAGATGAAGATTTCTTGGAAGCATTAGAATATGGTATGCCGCCAACCGGTGGGTTAGGAATTGGGATTGACCGCCTCGTTATGTTGTTAACAGATGTTCAGTCAATTCGTGATGTTTTATTGTTCCCAACTATGCGCTAAAACAGATTTTTTTAAGATGTTCAGCTTTGCTGAGCGTCTTTTTTTATTTATACCGAAAAAACATTAGAAAATGATGTCACTTTATGAATAGGAAAAACGATAGAACTTTCTGTGAAAAGGAAATTTTCAATATATTTTCATGTTATTTACGAACATTTCTGTATGAACGGAAGAACAATGGTCAGCAATAGAAAAAAAGTAAAAAAACGTGATAATTTTGATTGACCGAATATGAATATATTGGTATATTATGTAATGTTCCAAAGCGAGCGAGTGTCGCTCAAAAAAATAAAAAAATGTTGTTGACAGATAACGGAATTTCAGTTATTCTATCAAAGCCGCATCAAACGATGACGACAACTTCTAATAAGAACTTCGAAAAAGTTTCAAAAAA
>NZ_BCQF01000008.1 GCF_001544295.1 Enterococcus pseudoavium NBRC 100491 | reverse complement strand
AGTTAAGACCATTCACATTGTGAATGGTCTTTTTTTGTAATTAAAAAAGTGCGGGACTATTTAAATATGTTTTTTTAGGATTTATTATTTGAAGATACTGTTGGTCTTTTTTTATAAAAAATATTCATGCTATACTGAAAATATGAAGAATATTGGAGTTGGTAGTATGAAAAAGAAGCGGTTTAAAGGTGGAATTGATCTCCATAAAGATCGGGCCTTATCTTTAAGAGGACTTGTTGATTATAAGAATGTCGAGTATATCCACCCCAAAAAGGTTTATATCCCAGTTCAGCAACACATTGGTGAACCAGCAGAAGTGATTGTTTCTTTAGGGGAAAGGGTCTTTTTAGGACAACCAATTGCCCGGATGGAAGAGGGATTAGGTGCAAATGTCCATGCAAGTATTTCTGGAGAGATCATTGGTATTGAAGAGATCGATCAAGGCCAAGGGGATGAAATGACTTGTGTAATTATTGAAAATGATTTTAGGGAACAGCCGCGTGAGATTCATCATGAAACGATTGAAGAGTTGACGTCAGCAATGATTGTTGAACGAGTCGAAGCGGCAGGTGTAGTTGGATTAGGAGGAGCGACTTTCCCAAGTCATGTAAAATTGAATCCTAGAGAAGTCATTCATACGTGTATTTTTAATGGAGCTGAATGTGAACCTCTGTTGATGGCAGATGCGGCCTTGATGGTAACGGAGGGTGAAAAATTACTTAAAGGTTGTGAATTGGTTTTAAAAGCCGTGACAGCAAAAATGGGAATTATTGCAATCGAGGATGACAAACAAGAGGCAATTGAAGTCATGCAAGCTCTGTGCCAGAACAACCCTAAAATTACAGTGATGGAAGTTCCCTCGATATACCCTCAAGGAAGTACGGAGCTACTTTTTAAAGCAATCACTGGCAAAGAAGCTCCAGCAGATGGTTCGACAAGAGATCTAGGATACTTGATTATCAATGTCGCCACTACTGTTGCTGTTTTTGAAGCGATTGATCCAGGGATCCCATTGAGTCATAGAATTTGCTCCGTTGTGGGGGATGTGAAAGAACAAAAAAATGTTTATTTTCCAATCGGAACGTCGATAGAAGAGATGATTGATTTTTGTGGCGGTTTTGATGGTAAACCCTCTAAAATAATTACTGGCGGATTTATGATGGGAAAAACAGTCGATACACTGGCTGCTTCTTTAACAAAATCGGCTAATGGTTTAATTGTCATTAATGAGTTTCATGATCAAGATAGTACACCGAGTCCTTGTATTTTATGTGCCCGCTGTGTTGAAGCCTGTCCCATCGGATTGTTACCTCATCAGCTTGAGAAAAGTTATCTAAAAGAGAATTGGCAGCGTTTAGAAAAATTATATGTGACCAGTTGTATCAATTGCGGTTGCTGTACGTATATCTGTCCAGCTCGACGTCATTTAGCTGAACACATCATTGCCGGACAAAAAGTAATCAAAGAAAGGCGGGGATAGTTATGACTAAAAGTTCTTTTGAACAGATTAGGAGTAACCGTTATCCTATGATCGAAGCTTCGCCGCATTTGTTATCCAGCGTGCAGACGGATCGAATTATGCAATTAGTTTTATGGGCTTTGTTTCCGAGTGGACTGGCCTCGATTTTCTTCTTTGGTCTGCATTCTTTACTTTTATATATCATAGCTGTGGGAAGTTGTTTACTTGCTGAATTTTTGTGGTTTAAATTCCGTAGACAAAGCCGACCTAAAGATTACTCAGCGGCTGTTACTGGGGTTTTATTGGCAATGAGTCTACCCGCAAGTGTTCCATTATGGTTTCCAGCATTGGGTGGAGTAATTGGGATTATTGTGGCAAAGGAATTATTTGGCGGAATTGGTCGTAACCTGTTAAATCCGGCATTAACTGGTCGAGCTGTTTTAAGATTAGTCTTTGCCAAAGAAATGGCTGTGAATGTTTTACCTAAACCCTTCTTTTCTACTGATGGGCTGGCGGTGGTTACTTCAGCTACCCCATTGATGGAAGTGAAAGCAGGTGGAAGTCTAAATTCCAATCAACTATTGGATAGTCTAACGGGATTAATAGCAGGGAAAAATGGTGAGACTACTGCAATCTTACTGCTTTTTGGCGGTTTGTTTCTATTATATAAGGGCGTGATTACCTGGGAAATTCCATTTTGTATGATAGCAAGCATTATTGTTGCTGCACTCTTTATCGGAAAAGGGGAGTTGACTTTCGTTTTTGCACACGTTTTTAGCGGAGCCACAATGTTGGGTGCCTTTTTTATGGCGACGGATTACAGTACGTCCCCAACAACTTCTAAAGGGCGAATTATTTATGGGATTTGTTGTGGGGGCTTTCTGATGGTTTGGCGAACGTATAGTTCAATGTCTGAAGGATTGACGTTTATCCTATTAATCATGAATTGTTTGGTTCCGTTAATTGATCATCTGATTATTCCTAAAGCTTATGGCGTGAAAAAGTAGCAAATATTTTCAGTAAAAAAGTGGACGTTCTTTCAATCTAATGATAAAGTAGTAACAATACTGGCTACTACCAGTTTATCAGGAAGCTTAATATAAAAATCAATCATGGTGCATACCTATGATTTTTATTTTTAGGATAGAGAGGATTGTTTAAGTTGCTTTATGTAGCGAGACATGGAGAAACGGAATGGAATCAAAAAGGGATCATTTCAGGAAGAAGTGATATTGCTTTGTCTGAGAAAGGGTACGAACAAGCGGCTTTATTAGCAGAGGAAGTTGCCAATCTTTCAACCCCAATTACTCAGATCATTCATTCTCCGTTAGAAAGAGCTCGGGAAACCGCCCGAATTGTGGCTGATAAAAATCAGCTTTCCCTGAATATGGATGAACGTTTGCTTGAGTTAGATTACGGAGATTATGATGGAACAAGTGATCAGCAAGAGGGGTACCTAAAAACCAGAACACAATTTGCAGTTCGCTACCCGCATGGTGAATCTTTAATGGACGTTTATGCACGAGTCGTTCCGCTTTTGACAGAATTGGAACAGGATTCTGAAAACATTTATTTATTAGTTTGTCATAATTCTGTAATTCGTGCGATCAAGAATTATTTTGAACCTCTAGAAAATGAAAAAGTCTTTGACTATCGTACTCCAAATGCCAAATTAATTGGATTTGATTGGAAAAAAATTGTATCGATTAGTAAGAGTGCATAAAAAGCCTTTCTTCGTAAGTTTAGCTAAATTTACGAAGAAAGGCTTTTATTGGTTAGTCATGGGCAATCGTAGCATACATGGCGTGGATTCTTTGGATGGTCTGTTGCCACTTAAGTTGTTCTGAGGCGGAAAGCATCAATGGAAATGGTTCAATGAACCCATCTCGGGAAATCTTAGCTGGAAAACCAGCATAACAGTTGTCAGACTCTTGATAGTAGCTGATGGGAACGACAAGCGTTTGATCTCCTAGTAAAACTTCAACGATCCGAGCAGTTTGGGTGGCAATTCCAAAGGAAGTATAGCCTTTGCCAGTAAAAGTGATCCACCCCCCACGGCGGGCGGCATCATTCAGCTTTTCTAACTCATCAGGAGTTAAGCATTCGGTGATGGGCTGTTGATTGATCTTGACACTAGACCAAGCGACAAATTGGCTCTCACCATGTTCACCAATTACATAGCCTTCGATAGTTGAAGGATGGATATTCAGATAAGTACTAACAGCATGTTTCATCCGTCCGGTATCCAAAGAAGTTCCAGTCCCCAAGACACGTTGACGTGGAAGACCGGTCAGCTCTTGTAAATATTGAGTAATTACATCACAGGGGTTAGTGATACTTAACAGGATTCCGTTAAAGCCAGATGCTTTAATTTTAGGGGCCCATTCTTCAACGATTGTTTTTGTCCGGTTTAATTCGGCAAAACGATCGGAATTTCTTTCAAGCATTGAAATCTCACCAGCACAAAAAATAAGCACATCGGTATCTGCTAACTCGGTTAAGTTTCCTTCAATTAAACGAACTTGTTGTTCTTGTTCCATCTGTCCATCCATAAGATCATTCAATTCGGCTTCAAGAATCGCTTCTTTGGAGTCAAAAAGAACTAATTCATCGACGATATTTTTTAAAATTAGCGTGTAAGCAGTGGTACTACCCACATGACCAACACCAATAATTGCGACTTTTCTCATTTGCAACACATCACTTTCGTAGAATTTCTTATTTTAAAAAGAATGCCTCTAAGATGAGAAAAAGTCAATAGAATAATTAGTAAATGATTAATCTGCTGATTTATCTTTTAAAATTTGGTAGATTCTTTGACAATCAGCAACAGTTCCCCGCAGCTCGTAATCAGCGATAAAAGGGAAGCCAAACGCTTCACTATATTGTTTAGCTGTAAGGCAATATTGATAGTTGAAATTTTTATTTCCACTGCCAACGACACCGAGACATTGTTTGTAATTGTCTTCATATTCTAAATATTCACGCATGACCTCAGTCAGAATTTCGGTATCCCCATTATCAACCCCATTGCCGCCTTCTAAGTAGGTCGGAACAAAGGTAAAGAAGTGCTTCGTTTCAACATTAAAGGGGCTGTTTTCTGAGATTTCTTTTGCTTTAATCAATGGATTGGTCGAATCAAGTTGATGCTGTTCCTCCGCATAAGCAGTTAGTCGCTCAACAAAAGCACGAGTATTTCCCGAGATCGATATATATAAAATGTTCATGGTTGAATTCCTCCTATTTTAAGAATTATAACACGAAAAAAATAGAAGCATCTAAATGTAAACGCTTGCATAAAGCCGTGAAATATGATATAAATATGGTGTAAGGGATAGATCCCTAGTGTTGTTAATAAAACAACAGAAATGAACGGAAGCAGTGTTCATTTCAAAGTGAATGCCGAAATGGCAGAAAGGAAGTAGGGATTTGAAATCTCCTTACCAAGTATTTCTATTCTAGCGGGGAAGAGAAATGTAGACAGTAGAACCATTTCTCCACTTAATGGTGAGGCTTAAACGGAATTCAACCACAAAAAGCGTTTAAGACCTATTACAAGGGTGTAAATATTCTAGAAATCTGGAATGAAGAACAAACACTTAACCATTAGACCTGCTAGATTTATTTTTTTTGCCCAAAAAAGGGAAAGGGACAAAATTATTTGTCGCTTTCCCTTTTCTCTTTTTAGGAATTATTTATTATAGTAACGAATATCTTCACTGATTTTATTAATAGCAAAGTCGCTGGAATCGGAGAAAGAATAAGTTCCTCCATCAGTCGGTAATTTTTCACTAAACATTTTTTCATATTCTGCAATACTTAGCGCTTGACGATCTGCTAATAGAGCATAGTTGGCTTCTACAGTAAGCGATTTTTTGTAATCCTCCATTAAAGTCATCGAGAAAAATTCACTGACTGCTCCTGAGCCATAACTGAACAACCCGATTTTTTCCCCAGCAGCTAAGTCACTATTATCCAATAGTGAAGCTAGTCCAAGATATAAGGAACCGGTGTAGAGATTCCCTACTTGGCGACTGTAACTGATGGCTTCATCGTAACGCGCTTCTAAGCGTTGCTGTTCTGCTTCAGACATTTCGGGATAAATCGCCCGCAAGGCTTTACGGCCCATTTTTGTATATGGTAAATGGAAAGTCAGCGCAGCGTAATCGGTACTGTCAGTCTGGTTAACTTTTTTATTTTGCTCCCAAACACGAGTGAATGAATCGATATAGATTTGGTTAGACATATGTCCGTCAACTAGTGGATAGTCATGTCCAGCTGGACGCCAAAAATCATAAACATCTTCAGAATAAAAGACACTGTCATTATTAAAGGCTAAAATATGCGGATCTTTGGTTACTAACATCGCTACCGCTCCGCAGCCTTGAGTCGGTTCGCCACCCGAATTTAGGCCGTATTTTGCGATGTCAGTGGCAATCACTAAGACTTTCCGCTCAGGGTGTAAGGCAACATAATCGTGAGCTTGTTGCAATGCTGCTGTTCCGCCATAACAAGCCTGTTTTACCTCAAATGAACGAGCAAAAGGCTGGATATCTAATAAGCGATGGATAATCACCGCAGCCGATTTTGAAAAATCAGTGCTGGATTCAGTTCCAACAATCACCATATCGATGGCCTGTTTATCCTCGGTAGTTAGTATTTTAGCTGCGGCACAGGCACCTAATGTTACGATGTCTTGTGTTGCAGGAATAATTGCCATTTGGTCTTGGCCAAGACCAATGTGAAATTTGTTAGGGTCAGTCTCACGAGCATTTGCCAAATCTGTCATATCAAGATAGTAATTTGGTACGTGAAAACTAATCTTATCAATTCCTATATTCATATTGTTCCTCCTAGTTTTGAATAAAAAAACGTTAAAGCCTGCTAGTTGTTAAGGGCATTTCCCACGGGGGTGCAATGCTTATCAATCAAAGCTTCGTGGAATTGCTCACCTTTCTTCCAAAAGTAAATATATCATAGAAAGGTCAAAATTGGTTGAGTTTGAATCTTAAGAAATTATAAAACTATCTATGCTATACTTACGCCTGATTTTAAATGAAATTATTGGAGGTGCACCCTTGGAAGAAGTAGTTATTTTAAGCGCTGTACGAACACCAATTGGTAAATATAAAGGAAAACTGGCAACGGTATCCGCTGTTGATCTTGGTGCAATTGCGGTAAAAGAAGCGATTAAGCGAGCACAGCTTGAAGCGAAGCAAGTGGAAAAGGTCTTTATGGGCAATGTTTTGCAAGCCGGAAATGGGCAAAATGTGGCGCGTCAGTCTGCCATAAAAGCCGGGGTACCATATACTGTTCCGGCAACGACCATCAACGAGGTTTGTGGTTCCGGAATGAAAGCAATCATTTTTGCGATGCAGCAGATTTTACTCGGTGAAGCTCAGGTCGTGGTGGCCGGTGGAACAGAAAACATGTCTCAAGCGCCGAAAGTCAGCCGTTTCGATTATTCAGCCCAAGAGTGGCAAGCACCTAGATCTAGCATGATCTACGATGGGTTAACCGATGCGTTTAGCGGGGAGCACATGGGGTTAACCGCTGAAAAAGTCGCCGAGGAATATCATGTTACTCGTGAACAACAGGACCAATTTGCTTATGAATCACAGCAAAAAGCCGCCCAAGCTAGTAATGCTGGTAAATTTACCGCCGAAATCGTTCCTGTCCGATTGCCAGATGGTAGCACGTTAAGCAACGATGAAGGAATCCGTTTTGATTCGACGTTGGAGAAAATCCGTTCGTTGAAACCGGCCTTTAAAGAAAATGGTGTTGTCACAGCCGCAAATGCTTCAACCTTAAATGATGGTGCCTCAGCTTTGGTCCTAACTTCAAAGTCCTACGCGCTTGAACATGGATTGGCCTATTTGGCAGTTATCGACGGCTACAGCGAGGTGGGAATTGATCCAAGTATCATGGGCATGGCGCCGGTTGCTGCCATTAACAAGCTGTTAACTAAAGTGAAGCGCAGCATTGATGAAATAGATGTTTTTCAAATAAATGAAGCCTTTGCGGCCGCTTCGGTGGCGGTCCAAAAAGAATTGAATCTGCCAGCTGAAAAGGTCAATCAATATGGCGGAGCGATTGCCTTAGGCCATCCGATTGGCGCGAGTGGGGCACGGATTGTCGCTACCTTAGTTTCGGAACTGATTCAAGAAGAAAAGCAGCAGGGGATTGCCAGCCTATGTATCGGTGGCGGTTTAGGTTTAGCGTTGATGATTAGTAAAGCGGAAGCGCAAGAAATTGGTGAAAAGAAATTTTATCAAATGAGCCAAACGGAGCGTTTAGCCAAATTAGTCAAAGAAAACAAATTATCGACAAAAGAGGCCGCTCAATTAGCGACTGAAACGGTTTTACCTGAAAAAATTGCTGAAAACTTGATTGAAAATCAGATTAGCGAATATTCGACTCCTTTGGGGGTAGCTCAGAATTTTGTGATCAATGGACAAACAAAATTAATTCCGATGGCGACAGAGGAACCCTCTGTGATTGCGGCCGCGAGTAATGCTGGAAAAATAATCGCAAAAGCTGGCGGAATCAAGACTCGCGTGATCAATCAAAATATGATTGGCCAAATCGTGTTACGTAATGTGGCGGACTTTGACAGCATCAAAAAGACGATTAAGGAAAATGAATCACTTCTTTTTGCAACAGCGCAAAATAGTTATCCTTCGATTTATCAGCGCGGCGGTGGCTTGCAGAGCATCACTATTCGGACTTTTGAAGCCGGCTACCTCTCAGTTGATTTGACCGTGGATACTAAAGATGCGATGGGAGCCAATATCTTGAACACCATGTTGGAGGCTGTTGCACAAGAAATTCGTGAATTACTGCCTGATGTCGAAATTTTATTTAGTATTTTAAGTAATTATGCAACGGAGGCTTTGATTGAAGCCCAGTGTGAACTGCCACTCAATCAAGTAGCTCCGGCGATTGCTGAAAAAATTGCGGCCGCTAGTGAATACAGCAAATTAGACCCTTATCGGGCAGCGACTCATAATAAAGGGATTATGAACGGCATTGATGCCTTAGTTTTAGCTACTGGCAACGACACGCGGGCAGTGGCAGCCGCTTGTCATGCTTATGCGGCTAGAAAGGGTCGTTATGAAGGGATGACCGATTGGTTTATTCAAGAAGATCAATTGATCGGTAAATTGATTTTACCAATCAAAGTTGGAATTGCTGGGGGTGCTACCAAAGTGTTACCTAAAGCACAGCTAAACTTGAAATTATTAGAGGTCTCCACAGCTGCTGAGTTGGGAGAAATGATCGTAGCCTTGGGGCTAGCGCAAAATTTTGCGGCCTTGCGGGCCTTAGTAACCGATGGTATTCAAAAAGGTCATATGGCGATGCAGAGTCGTTCGCTAGCTATTACAGCAGGAGCGACCACCAAGGAAATTCCAGTGGTTTCAAAAAGGCTCAGAAAAGCAGAACGGATGAACTTAGCAACCGCCGAGGAAATTATTAAAACTATTCGTCTTGGCTGATAGTACAAGACGAATAAAAAAAGCGTATCGTTAACCCTTTTTTACATGCAAGAAAAAGATCTTAAAAAGGTCCTTCCTGACTGAGAAAAAAATCAGTCTTGGAAGGACCTTTTGCGGGTTTAACGAAAGTTTTGCAAGTCTTCAGCATCAGCCCGCAGATAGATCATATCTACAAGCCGGACGCCTTGATCAATGATAGGTTCACGATAATTGTCGAGAAAGAAATTTTTTACACGATGAGACTCATGAAAGCCGCAACTTTTGTAGAAATTCAACGTTGCCGGGGTATCGCCAGTACCTACGTAGATTGTCTGATAATCAGCCAAAAACTTATGCAAAAGAAACTGGACTAGTGCTTTACCATAACCTTGGCCTTGTTGACTCGGAAGGGTCGCGAGATTTTTTAATTCGCATTCTTGTTCATTCAGTCTAGTGACAACCGCTTCACTTTTTAAATCTGGATCATAGAGCACGAACATCCGACCGTCAGCCAAATAGCGATCAACCATATCTTCTTGTTCATCTGCTAACAGCAGCAACTCTAAAAAGTCTTTTTTATCCGTGAAAATTTCTTTAATCTCCAAGATTTTTTCCTCCCAAGCTAAGCATTTGTTTCATTTTAGCAAGGGAAATGGAGAATTACAATTTGTCTTAGTAAGGAATTAATGATAAAAAGCCAAAAACTTTTAGATGGAAGTTTTTGGCTTTTTCAATTATTTCAAGCGGAAATCTAAATAGACTGGATTGTGGTCAGAGTAGCGAAATGCCATATCTTTAACGTGTAGATCTTTTACCGTGATATTGTCTGAAAGCAGAAAACCGTCAATCAATGTTGTATAGGTTTGGCCTTTTTGGTAGGGTTCATTTAAGGCCCGGGCTGAAGGGCTTTTCTCTTCGGCTAGGTTGGCTGTGGGTAAATGAAACCCAGCTGGTAATTGATCTTTCGGAAAAGGGTGGGTCCAAGTTTCACGCTTTTTTGTAGTATCGAAGACTTCCGGACTATTACCGAGCACATCGTGATTGTAATCACCGGCGACCATCACATAGTTGCCTTTTTGATACTCGTGTTCCATTACGGCAAAAAGCTTATTTAATTGGGCCGCTTGAATCGAACGGTCTTTTGTGAAAGCTGATAAATGGGTGTTGATGGCAATCAATTCATGACCACCTTTGACTGGCAGGCGGCTTACAGTAAAAGCTCGATCTAAATCAAAAAATTTATTGAAGTTCGTTTCAATAGGTAGCGAATAGCGTTTACTGCTAGCGATTTTCGCTTGGCTTAACGTCACAAGCCCTGATTTGGCTTGCCCGATTGGATCAGTAAAAGGGTAAAATAAGTAAGACGAATCGTAGTTTTGTCCATAGATACTATTGTAGTCGGCTAGATGTTTTTTTAGAAAAGCGACTTCATCAACATGTTGTGAGCGATCACCTTCTTGGTCAACCTCTTGATAAAACGCTAAAGTCGGCGCCAGTTCCTTGGTAGTAGTCACGATTCCCTGCATATTTTTTTTGACCGTTTTTTGGTCATAGGCGCGGGAATACTTGCCGCCGTCCATAAAGAAACTATAACTTGGCGGATATGCACCATAACCAATATTGTGGCTCATCGCGCGATAGGTTGTATTTGTTTCTAAAGTTTGATCGTGTTGGTTCGTTGGTTTTAAAGAAAGATTGTCAGGCAAACGATCATAGCTGGCAAATAGATAAATCAAATAGCCGCCCAAAATGACGACAATAACGAGGATGATGCCTAAAAGAAACTTTAGTATTTTTTTCATAGTGTGCCCCCTAATCGTAGGAATGAAGGTAGTCCCCCAAAAATTTTAAGCCTATAAGTCATTCCAAAAATATCATAGCAGACTTTTGAGCGAAACCAAAGCGTCGTCACTTTCCCAAATGGGGTCTTCATGTTACACTGAGAAAGGAGTTTTAATTGTTATTAAAAGAGAGGTTTTAAAATGATTCGATTTGCAAAAAAAGAAGATGGAGCTGCTGTTGCTAAGTTAATACTGGTTATTTTAAAAGATATGGAGTTGGATTTCTTAACAGAATTTGGCGAAGAGTGGGTACTTAAAGCGATCGCCGCTTGCTTTGAAGATCCGACCTATCGTTTTGGCTATGCTCGTGGTTTAGTCGATGAAATTGATGGAGAGGTCGCCGGGGCAGTATTTGGCTATCCAGCGAATCAAGAACCGCTGATTGATCTACCTTTAAAAAAATATTTCCAAGAGCAAGGAATCGATGGAGATATCCAAATGTTTATTGATCCAGAGGCGTTTCCCAATGAATGGTATTTGGACTCGATCGCAGTGGCTGAAAAATTTCGTGGACAAGGAATTGGCTCAAAGTTGTTAACGGCAGTTGATCGGCTAGCGACTCATTCCGGGGAAAAAGTGATCGGTTTGAATGTCGATAAAGCCAATCCGAATGCCAAACGCTTATATTTGCGAGATGGCTTTAAGGATGTCGGTGAGATGACTCTTAGTGGTCACCTATATGATCATATGCAGCGTGAAGTACGAGCGTTTGATCGTAGCTGATTCTGTATTTTATAGAAAAAAGAAGCTGTGCCTAGGGCATAGCTTCTTAATTTTGGGAAAAAGTGACTTTTAAATTCATTTCAGGTTCTTTATTTTTATTTCGATTATATAGCCAATAATCCATGATGGCAGCGACACAAATACAGACCGGTGCATCGGATGGTTTGGTGACGTTAAGGACGTAATAGTCACCAGTCAGCAACGTGGCCTTATCCATCGTCATAATCGGTTGATTAAAATGGTTGATTTTATATTTGTGATTGTAGATATCACCATAAACGGCCCAATGTAACTGCTGGATATAATAAAAATCACCCGGCCAATTAAAAATTTTATGGAGTACGCCCACTTTTGTTTGTTCGTAATAGATCTCAAATTTACGCCCAAAAATGACACTGGCTTGTTTTATGTAGGCCACGATCTGACCGTCCATCGCATAGAGTGAGAGCACATTGCCCTTACGCCCCCAATGACCAACCATTAAATAAAGAGGGACTCCTTTATTGTCTTTGACGATCGTTCGTGTCGTGGAACTTAGTTGTTTTTCTTGAATAAAAAATTCAGTCATGCTACTCACACCTTTGATTCTAATTATTCAGAAAGGATCCGATCGATTGCCGTTGCTACGCCATTTTCTTCATTGGTGTCAGTGATGTGTTTAGCGATTTTTTTAACACCGGGAGCGGCGTTGCCCATCGCAAAACTGGTGCCAGCATATGTTAACATACTCACATCGTTATAATTATCGCCAATCGCCATTACCTGCTCGGCAGTAAATCCCCGTTGTTCTGCAAAGTGTTTTAAAGCAATCCCTTTTTGAGCATCCACATGATTGATTTCAATATTAGTAACTTCCGAGGCTGCTAAAGCCAGCTCGCCAATTTGTTCCAGTTTTTCAGAAACAGCTTTGAGTTTTTCAGGGCCAGTTTTATCAAAAGCAATTACTTTTAAAACTTCTTCTTTTTTATCAATCAATAGTTGGCGAATATTTTCAACATAAGTCACGGGGATCAATGACAAGTGTTCAGAAGACGCCGCGATGGCCATTTTTTTGGTCATTCCAGGAGCTTTTTCCAGTAAGTGTTGGGAGACAAATTCTATTCGCATCGGATGGTTTTCTGAATAGACGTGATCAGCTGTAAAAATCTCGTAGTAGATTCCAGCATCATCTAGAGTATCCATGATTTTAAAAGTTTTTTCTGCGCTGATGGGAACAGTGAAGAGGGTTTCACGTTTCGCATTTACGACCTGCGCACCATTTAATAAAATCATCGGTACGTGGATATCGGCTTCATCTAATGAAATTTTCGCGTGACTTATACCACGGCCTGTTGCTGTAATAAATTCAATTCCTTTGGCTTGTGCTTTCCGAATGGCAGTAATGGTTGCTTCAGAGACGCTCATTTGATCATTTAACAAGGTACCGTCCATATCAGAGGCAATAAGTTTTATCAAAATTATTCACCTAGCTTTCCTATCATACATCGATAGTGTACCATAATACCAGAGTGGATAACCATGCCGGAGCGATTCTTTAAAAAGAATTAGTGGGCTCATTTTTGGCAGGGGCTTTCAGTTAAATCAAGAGAATTAGTATGGAATTGATAAACAAATAAAAAATAGAAGGTGTAGTATGAAGGAAATTATTCATAACGATTGGCAAACAGTTTTGGCAGATCAATTTCAAGCACCATATTATTTGAAATTGCGCGAGTTTTTGAAACAGGAATACAGCACGCAACGGATTCATCCCGACATGTATCATATCTTTGAAGCTCTAGAATTGACGCCCTATGAGCAAGTCAAAGTCGTCATTCTAGGACAAGATCCTTATCACGGTGTTGATCAGGCCCACGGATTGTCCTTTTCGGTTCAACCGGGCGTCAAAATTCCACCCTCACTACGCAATATCTATCAAGAATTGCAAAATGATTTAGGAATTCCACCAGTTTCCCATGGCAATCTCGTGAGTTGGGCCAAGCAAGGTGTTCTGCTGCTGAATACTGTCCTGACCGTTCGAGAAGGGCAGGCGTACTCCCATCGGGGGCAAGGTTGGGAACAATTGACCGATGCGATCATTGAACGGTTAAACGAACGAGAAAGGCCAATCGTTTTTATTTTGTGGGGCAAATCCGCACAAGAAAAAAGCAAGATGATCGACACCAGTAAACACGCCATTATCAAGTCGGTTCATCCCTCGCCCTTATCAGCGCATCGCGGCTTTATAGGCTCTAAACCATTTTCAAAAACCAATCAACTTTTGCAGGCGTGGGGTGAGACACCGATTGATTGGCAATTGCCTGAAACAGTGTGATATGACACCGTTTTCTGTTATAGAGACAGTTTGTGAAAATGTTCTTAATACACGTTTACTTGATTCTAATTAGTGATACAGATGTTTTATTCTGTCCTTTTCATTTTAAGTGAAGTGGTGTATTATGAATAGGAAATAAATATCTGGAGGTTTTATCGTGGAACTATTTGATAGTTTGAAATTTAAGATTATTCGTCGCAACATTAAAGTGGCCTTTCCTGAAGCAACTGATGCACGGATTTTAGGAGCCGCATCTCGTTTGAAAGCAGAAGAGTTACTTGAACCAGTTTTGATTGGGAATCTTGCTGAAATTGAAAAAGCAGCGGTCGCTCGTGGAATCGCTTTAGAGAACTTCACGATCATTGATCCAGATCACTACGATCGTTGGGATGAAATGGTAGAAGCATTTGTCGAACGTCGTAAAGGCAAAGTCAGCAAAGAAGATGCTGAAAAAATGCTTAAAGACGAAAACTATTTTGGCACAATGTTAACTTATATGGGCGTTACTGAAGGCATGGTTTCAGGAGCGATTCACTCAACAGGTGATACTGTTCGTCCAGCCTTACAAATCATCAAAACTAAACCAGGCGTTAGCCGGACAAGCGGAGCTTTCTTAATGGTTCGCGGCCGTGATCAAGAGAAATATCTATTCTCTGACTGTGCCATCAACGTAAACCCTAGCGCACAAGAATTAGCAGAAATTGCTGTTGAATCAGCTAAAACAGCTGAATTATTCGATATCGAACCTAAAGTTGCCATGATGAGCTTCTCTACTAAGGGATCTGCCAAAGCTCCTGAAGTTGAAAAAGTAGCCGAAGCAACTAAAATCGCGCAAGAATTAGCACCTGATTATTTGATTGATGGTGAATTACAGTTTGATGCAGCTTATATTCCAGGCGTTGCCCAATTAAAAGCGCCTGATTCAAAAGTAGCCGGACAAGCAACAGTCTTTGTCTTCCCTGAATTACAATCAGGAAACATTGGCTATAAGATTGCCCAACGTTTCGGCGGTTTTGAAGCAATTGGACCAATCTTACAAGGTTTGAACAAACCAATTTCTGACCTTTCTCGTGGTTCTAATGAAGAAGATGTCTATAAACTTTCAATTATCACAGCAGCACAAGCATTGATGAATTAAACCTTGTTCCTCAAATTATAAAGATAACAAAGCAAGAATTCGAGTTTATTCGGATTCTTGCTTTTTTTGTCATTTCTGTTTTTCCAAGACCGAAGGCTCAAAGTCAGTCAATTATAGCTAGTAAGCAGTTGATTATAAAGTATTAGGTAGCTGGGAAATTTCCCAGCCTCAGCCACTTAAGTTCTACAAAGGGACACAATTCCCAAGCTTTCCCCATAGTATTGTAAACGCTTTTTGTAGCCTGTATAGTCAAACGTGTAAACAGGAAGAAGAAATTATTGGAAGGAGATGTATTTTTGTCATGATGGAAAAGATTCAGCGCTTTGGAGGGGCCATGTTTACCCCTGTACTATTATTTTCATTTTCCGGGATAATGGTGGCACTTTGTATCATTTTCAAAAATCCCATGCTTGTTGGCAGCATCGCAAGTGAAGGAACAACGTGGTATTCCATTTGGAGTATAGTTGAGAACGGTGCGTGGACAGTCTTTAATCAGATGGAACTGCTATTCGTGATTGGGTTATCGATCGGTTTAGCAAAAAAGGCCAATGCTCGAGCAGCGATGGAGGCCTTTGTAGTGTACACCACCTGTAATTATTTTATCTCATCGATGTTGGAGTACTTTGGTGATTTCTTCGGTGTAGATTTCGCAGCTGATCCTGGAGGCGGCAGCGGAATGAAATTAATTGGTGGAATCAAAACATTAGATACCGGCATTATAGGCGCGATTTTTATTTCAGCAATTGTTGTTTTTCTACACAATCGTTATTTTGAAAAGAAACTGCCCGATTTTCTAGGGATCTTTCAAGGATCATCATTCATTGTTATTTTAGGCTTCTTCGCGATGCTACCGATCGCTTTTCTAATTTGTTTGATCTGGCCGAAAGTTCAGCAAGGAATCGGATCACTACAAGGATTTTTAGCTAGTGCAGGAATCTTCGGGGTTTGGCTTTATACTTTCTTGGAGCGAATCTTGATACCGACAGGCCTACATCATTTCATATACACACCATTTGTTTATGGTCCTGCTGTTGTGGAAGAAGGAATCACCAAATACTGGATGGGTCACTTGCAAGAGTTTGCGCAAACGACGACGCCATTGAAACAATTATTCCCAGAGGGTGGTTTTGCCTTACATGGCAATTCAAAAATCTTTGCATCTCCTGGGATTGCGGCGGCCTTCTACTTCACTGCTAAACCAGAAAATAGGAAAAAAGTCTTGGCAATCCTCATTCCCGCAACTTTGACAGCAGTTTTGGCTGGGATTACGGAACCGCTGGAATTCACCTTCTTATTCGTATCGCCGCCACTATTTGCTGTTCATGCGTTCTTAGCTGCAACGATGGCCGCGACGATGTATGGTTTCGGAGTTGTAGGTGATATGGGCGGCGGCTTCATCGATTTATTGGCAAAAGTTTGGATTCCATTATTTCAAAATCATAAGAGTATGATATTTATCCAGCTTTTCATTGGGCTAGCTTTTATTGCTATTTACTTCTTCGTATTCCGCTTTTTGATCCTAAAATTCAATCTAGCAACACCGGGTCGGGAAGAGAACACGCAGGATATCAAGCTCTATTCGAAAAAAGATTACAAAGAAAAACAAGGCGGCAACGCACCTGTACTCGAAGGTGCGAATCAATATACAGAACAAGCAGCTGTTTATCTGGACGGATTTGGCGGAGCAGAGAATATTGATAAGGTTAATAACTGTGCGACTCGCTTGAGAATTACCGTTAAAGACGAAAAGCTTGTTCAACCAGATGATGTCTTTCGTTCAGGTGGAGCCCATGGTGTTGTCCGAAACGGCAATGCATTTCAGGTCATCGTCGGGCTAGATGTGCCGCAAGTCAGAGAGCAGTTTGAAACGCTGATGGATACAGAAAACTAAGAAATTAAAGGAGAGATTTTAGAAATGAAGAAATTTTCAATTGTCATTGCAGGCGGAGGAAGTACATTTACACCAGGGATTGTATTGATGCTTTTAGATAACTTGGATAAATTTCCAATTAGACAAATCAAGTTTTACGATAATCTGGAAGAACGTCAAGATCATGTGGCAAATGCCTGTGAAATTTTATTAAAGGAACGCGCACCAGAAATCAAGTTCGTCGCTACAACGGATCCAGAAACAGCGTTTACAGATGTAGATTTTGTGATGGCCCACATTCGTGTTGGATTGTATGCTATGCGTGAAAAAGATGAAAAAATCCCATTGAAATATGGAGTAGTTGGTCAAGAAACTTGCGGACCTGGTGGAATTGCTTATGGTATGCGTTCAATTGGCGGAGTATTAGAGTTAGTAGATTATATGGAAAAATATTCACCTGATGCTTGGATGTTGAACTATTCTAACCCAGCGGCAATCGTGGCTGAGGCAACTAGAAAATTAAGACCAGAATCAAAAATCATCAATATCTGTGATATGCCAGTAGGAATCGAAGAACGGATGGCACATTCGATTGGGTTGAAGTCACGTAAAGAAATGGTTATCCGTTACTATGGCTTGAATCATTTTGGCTGGTGGACAGATATTCGCGACAAAGAAGGCAATGACTTGATGCCGCAAATCAAAGCACATGTCAAAGATCACGGCTATTCATTACCAGAAGAGATTGAAGACTCTCAGCATACAGATGCCAGCTGGATGCATACATTTGCGAAAGCAAAAGAGGTTTACGCGCTAGATCCAGATACGTTACCGAATACCTATTTGAAATATTATTTCTATCCACAAGATGAAGTTGCTCATACCAATCCTGAATTTACCCGGGCAAATGAAGTTATGGCAGGTCGGGAACAGCATGTATTTAGCGAATGTGATCGGATTTCAGAAGCGGGAACGGCTGAAGGATCCTCATTGGAAGTCGATGAACATGCAAGTTACATCGTTGACTTAGCACGGGCAATCGCTTATAACACCCATGAAAGAATGTTGCTGATCGTGCCAAATGAAGGGGCAATCGTCAATTTTGATGAAACAGCGATGGTCGAAGTACCATGTGTCGTGGGCAGTAATGGACCAGAACCATTGACTCAAGGTAAGATTCCGCGTTTCCAAAAAGGCTTGATGGAACAACAGGTGGCCGTTGAAAAATTAGTCGTCGAAGCCTGGGCAGAAAAATCTTATCAAAAACTATACCAAGCTTTAGCACTGTCAAAAATCGTACCAAATGCACGAATAGCCAAAGAACTATTGGATGATCTGATTGAAGCGAATAAAGAATTTTGGCCAGAATTAAACTAGTTATTGTGAAAAAATTCATTTTTTCCTCCTCCTTCACGTATAATAGTGTAGGAGGAGGATCATTATGACATTAGAACAGTTGATTCATCAGCATTTTGCAGAACTGAGTGAATTAGATAAAGATATCTTACAATTTATGCTTGCCAATCCTGAGAAGGTTCGATCCTTAGGAATCATGGAGTTGGCGGATTTGGTTCACGCATCTAAATCATCTGTCCTGCGAACGACTAAGAAATTAGGTTTTTCTGGTTATTCGGAATTGAAATATTTCTTAAGACATTCTGAAGCGAATAACCAAGCGGAGCACGGTGAAAAAGATATTTTCGAAAAGCAATTCGATGATATTAGAAAAACATTGGACTATATGCAGTCAGTCAACTTGGAACCAATCAACGAGATGTTTGATCGAAGCCAAACGATTTATTGTTATGCGACTGGCTTTTCTCAAAAAAATATCATCGATGAGTTTTATAAAATGCTGTTAGCGGTTGACAAACGTGCGCTGGTTTTACCAAACAAAACAGAATTAGACATGGTAATGCCGATGATTACTCAAAATGACTGTGTAGTGATTGCTTCATTAAGTGGAGAAACGGACGAGGTTAAAGAAAATCTGACATCATTTGAGGTTCGTAAAATTCCGGTATTGGCGGTCACGGCAGTCGGGGACAACTATTTTGCGCGTCACAGTACGCATCATCTAAATTTCTATTGTGACTTTTTCGTTATCGGCAGAAGAAGACTGCAATCTCAATCCTTGATTGGACTAAGCTGTTTAATGGACTATTTGCTTCGGTCATATGGCATTTATACACTTGGTAAAAGTACAGATTCACCGATCTAAAAATAATTCAGAATTTATTATAAAAAAGGAGAATTCAAAATGATAGCGCTTAAATCTTTGAGAATCAGAAGAAATGTGTTGCTTGGCTACTGGATACTTATGCCGGTGCTCTTCTATTTCTATTTATTTTTAGTAAGTTTCAATCAGCAGGTGACCATCCAGCAGCTGATTTTTCAGCTTCCAGGATTGACGCTAGCATTATTACTCTCATTTTTAATGCTCTTTCAAGCAGCTTGTCTTTATTTTATTGGTTCTCAAAGTGATACACACACTTTTTTTGAGAAACGGTTTCTAACTTTTAGTTTGTTTCAGCAAGTACTGACCGGAAATATTATTGGTGCTGCTTTATGCTATTTTTATAATAGAAACACGTTCGCAGAAAATCGTCCCATTTCAAGCAATATAAGGGTTATTTTCTATTTTGCGATTGGATTTATTAGTTTAATTACGGCAATTATCCTATTTATTGCGCTGAGGATGAAAGGAGTATAAAAATGTTCTCTATGTTTAAAAAGAAGAGTCAATCAACCATTTGCAGTCCGGCAGATGGACAATTGATACCATTATCCGAAGTAAGCGATCCGGTTTTTTCTCAGGGGATGATGGGACCAGGTTTTGCGGTTGAACCTACATCCAATGAGATTTTTTCTCCTATTACAGGAACAGTGACCAGTATCTTTCCAACCAAGCATGCGATTGGGCTTGAAACGAGTGATGGGAAAGAGGTTCTGATCCATATTGGTATTGATACGGTTGAGTTACAAGGTCAAGGATTTGAGATTCTTGTTAGTGAAACCAATAAGGTCACGCCAAAGACGAAGCTGGCTGTCGTTGATCGAGAGTATTTGAAGTCGCAAGGGAAAAAGAGCACGATCATGGTTCTGTTTCCAAGTGTGACAGATACTTATTCGATTCAATCACAATCAGTAGAAGCATCAGAAGAAATCACGTTCAAATAGTAAAGAGATAGCGAGCAAGAATTCATTTTTTGAATTCTTGTTTTTTTGTTAGTCTACTTTGCGTAATTTAACAAAGTATGCGGCAAATGAAAGTTGTTCAATCCAAATAAGGAGTACGCAGTTTCGTTGGATGATCGGGTTGGTCCTCTGAAATCCATCGAATATTTGGGGAAAACATTACGATTGAGCTTGCACATCAGTCTGAATAATAAAAGGAAAGAGGGTTAGTTTATGCCATTTTTATCTGCTCTACTTCAGGGAGGAAAGATAAATTGAATCTCCTAAAAAATCTTACATATGTCACTAGGATACGCCTTCTATAATAGTGTATGATAATAATGAGGCATAGTTTTTTCTATTACTTACTTTATAGGAGGCGCTGATGAAAAGACATTGGAGTATCAAGGTTGGTGCAGCTATTCTAATTTTTATAAGTGTGATTGGCATTTACTCTTTAGGCTATAAGAATCCAAGCAGACAAAATCGTGTTTTTGGCGTGTCTTTTATGACCATGAATAATCCTTTTTATGAAGTAATTAATAATGAATTATGGAAAGTAATTGAAAACAGTGGTGATGCCTTAATTACTTTGGATCCTGTTTTGGATATTAAAAAGCAAAATGAACAAATTCAGTATTTTATTGATAAAAAGGTGGATGGAATTTTTATTAACCCAATTGATTCGGAAGCGGTCAAACCGGCTTTAGAAAAAGCGAAAAAGGCAGGTATTCCAATTATTGCCGTGGATGCGCCAGTTAAAAATTCTGAGTTAGTCAATGTGACTGTGGTCTCAGATAATTATGATGCAGGGGTCCAGTGTGCCAAGGATATGATGGCGCGCTTTGAGCAAGCGAAGATAATTTTATTAAAACATACAGCCAGAAAATCAGCTAAAGATCGCATCGATGGTTTTTTAGCGACAATCAAAGGACATGAGCAGTATCAAGTTGTTAATCAAGGAGAGTGCCAAGGTCAGTTGGAAAAGGCGATGCCCTTGATGGAGGAAATGCTCAAGAAAACGCCAGATGTGGATGTTGTCATGGCTTTGAACGATCCGAGTGCTTTAGGAGCGATTGCAGCATTAGAAGAAGTGGATCGCCCCGAAGTAAAGGTCTATGGAGTGGACGGTACGCCTGAATTAAAATCTTTAATCACTAGCAGTTCCAATGTGGTCGGAACAGTGGCTCAGTCACCGATTTCAATGGGACGAATCGCTGCTGATGAGATGTACCAATTACTAAAAGGCAATGGAAGATCCGAAGTAGTCGTAAAAGTGAAGCTAATAACATCAAAGAACGTTGAGGATTATGACGGAAACGGGTGGCAATGATGAGCAGAAAATATAACATTTCATTGACGAACATCAAGAATATTATGACGGCATTAAATTTTATCATTGTGCTTTTTTTTGGGACCGTTTACTTGGTAGGTACGAAATATGTTATCGATCATCGAATGGCACGCAATTTTTTAGATAGAGTCAATCACGTTCCCCTCAATCCTGAGATTGTCTATTTTGCCTCGATTTTACTTTTCATTTTGTTGATTGTTTTAATGTATTATCGAACAATCATTGCGCGCAATCATAAATTATTAGATGTAGTATTTACAGTTTCGCAACTCGCAATTTGTTTTGGGCTAATGTACCTCTTCAATATGGGCTATAACGGGATTGTCCTCTTAGTATTTTGCGATAGTATTTACCATTGGAAGGACTCTACCTCGCGCTGGATCTTGGTAGCACTGATCATTTTATACTTATTATCCAGCTATGAGGTGTCGTCGGCTGTGATCCCGATGAATAATCCCCAGACCTTCTTTGAGATTTACGACATGGATACGCGGAGTGTCCTGTTTGCGATCCAAAGTGTCCTGGTGACACTGAATATTCTGATTTTTATTGGATTTATTATTATATATATTACTAATCAACTGGAAGAAAATGAAAAAATTGCTAAAGAGTTAGACATGATCAACCAAGTCAATCGCGAATTGAAAAATTATTCAGTAGCGATCGAAAAAATGGGTGAGCGGAACGAACGCAAACGGCTTGCTCGGGAGATCCATGACACGTTAGGACACGCCCTCACCGGTATAGCTGCTGGCGTAGATGCGTGTATCGTGATGATTGATAAGGATGTTCCAGAAACAAAGAAACAATTGAAGATTGTGGCAAAAGTAATTCGGCAAGGAATCGGTGAAGTCCGAAATTCCTTGAATAAACTGCGTCCCGGAGCACTTGAAGAACAGGGGTTCAAAGGTGCGTTGCTGAAATTAATCTCTGAATTCACTAGCGTGTCACATTTGAAAGTTGAATTGGACTATCAATTGCGTAATCTTGATTTTGAATCGATCAAAGAAGATGTCTTGTTTCGGGTAATCCAGGAAAGTATGACCAATTCGATGCGACATGGCGGCGCAACAAGCCTGATCATCCGTTTTTACCAAGAAGAAGACTTAATTTATTTGGATATTAAGGACAATGGTGTGGGAACGACTGACCTCCATTACGGATTTGGACTGAAGCAGATGGTTGAGCGTGTTTCTGTAATCAACGGTGAGGTCCATTTTGACGGAAAGGCTGGTTTCCATACTGTAGTGAAAATACCTATTCAGAAAGGAGAACAATATGATTAGAGTTCTTATTGCCGATGATCAGGAGTTGATCCGAGAGTCATTGAAAGTTGTGTTATCAAGTCATTCTGACCTGTCTGTCGTAGGTGTAGCCGCCGATGGTGTTGAGGTATTGAATTGTTTGAAGCAGCAGCCTGTCGATATTATCTTGATGGATATTCGGATGCCTAATATGGACGGTGTTTTATGTACGAAAGCAGTCAAGGAAACCTATCCGGAAACCAAAATTATTATTTTGACTACCTTTGATGATGATGATTTTGTCTTTAGTGCCTTGAGATATGGTGCCAGCGGCTATCTACTCAAGGGAGTCGGGATGGATGAACTGTATCATGCGATTTTGACTGTGGATCAAGGAGGCGCGATGATCAATCCGGATATTGCGATGAAAGTTTTTAGTTCCTTTTCCAAGATGAATCAAAATAACTACACGATCAAAGTTGACAAAAAAGATACCGAAGCGATTAGCAAACCAGAATGGCGAGTCTTGCAACAGGTTGGTTATGGCTTATCTAATAAAGAAATCGCTGAGAAATTGTTCCTATCAGAAGGGACTGTCCGAAATTATTTGAGTTCGATCCTCACGAAACTAAATTTACGCGATCGAACGCAATTAGCTATTTGGGCGGTTCAATCTGGACAAACGGCAAAGGGTTTTGATAATGAATAAAAAGATTATTGGAATAATGATCGGTTTGGGAGCCGTTTTAGCAGCCATTCTTGGAGTAAGTTATTCTCGCAGACCAGTAACGATTACGGTAGGCGTATTTGCTGGCAGTAATTGGGATGTTCCGAATGGCAATAGTTACCAAGTGATTGATGATGCGATCGCGCAATTCAAAAAGGAACATCCGAATGTTAAGATTGTCTATGATAGCGGTGTGCAAAAAGAAGATTACTCTCTTTGGTTATCGGAAAAGATCGTTGCTGGGAAAGAACCAGATGTTTTTTTAGTACCGAGCGAAGACTTCAATACGCTTAGTTCACTAGGAGCGATGAAGGATTTGGACAGCTTAATGGCACGGGACCAAGACTTTGATAAAAAAGAGTACTACAAGAGTGCGATTCAATCTGGTGTTTTTCAAAAAAGCCAATACGCATTACCCTATGAGAGCAACCCCACGTTAATGTTTGTGAATAAAACATTGTTAGAAAAAGAGGGGATACCGCTTCCTAGTAATGATTGGACTTTGGATGATTTTTATAAAATATCTAAAGCAGTCACAAAAGATAGCAATCAAGATGGGGTCATTGATCAATATGGTTATTATGATTACGATTGGTTAGACTCTGTTTTTGCTCATGGAAGTAAAGTGTTTGATGAAGAGGGCTACAACAGTTATCTTAGCCAAGATTCTTTCAAACAGGCCATTAACTTTGTTCGAAAACTTCAAAAGCTCAATCAAGGGTACCCGGTAAATGCGGATGATTTTGATAGAGGAGATATTGCATTTTCCCCGATGCCGTTAGCACAGTATCGAACCTATAAACCTTATCCTTGGCGGGTAAAGAAATATTCAAATTTTGAGTGGGACTGTGTAAAAATGCCGACACTTAGCGGGAGTGAAGGAAATAGTCAAACTTCTACGCTACTCATGGGAATGTCAGCCAATACAAAACATACTCGACTGGCTTGGGAATTTTTGAAAACGTTGTGCTATGATCAAAAAGTTCAACAAAACTTGATCGAGTATTCGCAAGGACTGTCACCTTTAAAGAAAGTCACGCGCTCTGATCAGACGATTTCATTGATTAATGAAGATACGAAAGACAGTATGGTGGATCTCCATCTTTTGAACGAAGTGATGGAAGGGACCGTCAACCATAGCCAGTTTAAAAAATACCAGTCTGCGTTGAAGATTATCGATACGAGTTTACAACAATTCATCAACTCGAACGAAGACATGGATATTTCGCTATTGACACTCCAACGAGAAGTAGACCAATATCTAAAAGAATAGCCTTTTGTTGCATGACCTTATTAAAAAGGTCATGTTTTTTTGCCAGTCAAACTTTCCGTGGTTTATTCCATATGAAGCAGTTTTAAGTTGATCAAACAAAAAATAGTACAAACCGTTTAGTTTGATGAGATGCGTAGCGAAAATGCAATGTCATAAGAAGGACTCTTTTTCTGAAATAGTAGCTAGTAGACCAATTTACAAATAAAAGGTGACAATTGTCATAGTCAATTTGTTAAAAATTCATGAAAAAGATATGACAGACAACAGATGGAATGGAAAGGCTTTCTTGTTAAGCTATACGTGTAAAGACAAGGAGGGATGGAAATGAAATATCTGTTACTAGTTTCCCATGGGAAATTAGCTGACGGTTTGGCCGATGCTTTAAAGATGTTAGTTGGACCAAAAGAGGAAGTTTTATCATGCGGGTTGCAAGATGGTCAGTCAGTGGATGAATTTGCGGAGAATTTTTCAGTATTAATCAATGATATTCCTGAAAATAGTGAAGTAGTTTTATTGGGAGATATTATTGGGGGCTCACCCTTAACTACTGCAATGACTCTTTTAACAGAAAAAGGGTTGGCAGAGAAACTGTCAGTGATTGGTGGTATGAATTTACCTTTAGCAGTAACAACCGCGTTGATGAAAGATTCACTTACAAGAGAAGAATTAGTCAGACAGGTAACGAGTGAGGCCAAGGAAGCACTTAAAGAATTTCAATTAGTCAAAGAAGATCTAGAAGACGAAATATAACGAGGAGAGGAATAAATTATGACAGTTTCATTTGTAAGAATTGATGATCGGATCATTCATGGGCAGACAACGACTCGTTGGGCAAAAGAGTATCCCTGTGACGGTCTGATTGCTGTTAACGACAAAGCCGCTTCTAATGATGTGCTAAAGGCTGCTTATAAAGCTGCCAGTGAGAAAAAAACGTTTGTATGGGGTATGGATGAATTTATCAAAAAGTCACAAAAAGTATTAGACAGTGATTCACGCTATTTTTTAATTACTAAAAATCCAATTGATATGTGTAAACTTTTTGTGGAAGATGGTTTTGATCCAGGAATCAGAAAAATTATCGTTGGTCCCTGTAACGATCGTGAGGGTGCGGTTAAGTTAGGAAACAATCAAAGTATCACACAAGAAGAGGCGGATGCTTTTGAAAAGTTGAGTCAGGCAGGCTATGAGATTGAGTTCTCGTTACTACCAGATGTTTCAATCGGCTCATGGAGTAAATTCAAAGGAAAATTTGGTTATTAAAATTGGAAAGGGGTATAGCACACTATGGAGATTAGTTGGATTCAAGCAGCAATTTTAGGGCTGTTTGCTTGTTTATCAAGTATGCCTGGGTTGGGTGGTACATCAATCGGGAATTATACACTTGGACGTCCGTTAGTCGGTGGGTTGATTTGCGGAATCGTTTTAGGAGATTTAAAAGCCGGAATTTTAGTTGGGGCAGCCATGCAGTTAGTTTATATCGCATTAGTAACTCCTGGAGGAACAGTCTCTGCCGATGTTCGTGCCGTTAGTTATATTGGGATTCCTCTAGCAATGATCGCATTGAAAAGTTATGGCATTGATGCAGCAAGTCCAGATGGAGCAGCATTAGCGACATCTTTTGGGACGATGGTTGGTACTTTAGGAACGGTCTTATTTTATGGGACTGCGACAATTAACTTGGCGTGGCAGCACATTGGTTGGAATGCGGTGGAAAAAGGTGACCTGAAAAAATTGAATCTTGTCAATTATGGGTTGCCATGGATCTCACATTTAATCTGTTCATTTATTCCAACACTAGTTATGTGTAGAATGGGCGCACCAATGGTTGATTTAATCAAGGATTATCTTCCAATGGACGGTTTAGCAATGAAAACTTTATTTACGGTAGGTTCTTTATTGCCCGCTGTCGGGATTGCGATTTTGTTAAAACAAATTGTTACGAAGCCTACTGACTTTATTCCATTTTTCTTCGGATTCACCTTGGCAGCGTCTTTAGGAATCAATTTGGTATCTGCAACCGTTATTGCTGGGATGTTTGCGCTAATTAATTATCGAATCAAATCAATCCAAATGGGAAAAGTAGCTACTGCGGGTGTTTCAATCGATGATGATGAGGAGGATATTTAACGATGGAGAAAAAGATTTCTAAGAAGACTTTATCCAAGTCCTTTCATAAATGGTATTATGGAAATTTGACTTGCTTCTCACAGGAGCATATGCAGACGTTTGGGTATCTATGCTCGATGCTGCCAATCATTGAAGAACTGTACGAGAAAAAAGAAGATCAGTTAAATGCAATTAAGACTTACACTGCCTTCTTTAATACGGAGCCGCAGTTAGGAGCAGTAGTTGTTGGTATTACTGCAGGTTTGGAAGAAGCACGAGCAGCAGGTGCTGAGGATGTAGATGATGAGGCAATCAATGGGTTGCGTGCCGGTCTAATGGGACCGATTGCCGGGATCGGCGATTCGCTAGTTGTCGGTACAGTTATTCCAATTTTATTGGGGATTGCATTAGGGATGTCAAATGGAGGTTCACCTTTAGGGGCGATCTTCTACATTATTGCTTGGAACTTATTTGCATACTTTGGTATGAGATTCATTTATTTCAAAGGTTATGATCTTGGTGGGAAAGCCGTTGACTTTTTAGTAGGTGCTAAAGGCGATGCGATTCGTGAATCTATCACGTTGATTGGTGGAATTGTAATCGGATCCGTTGCGGCAAGTTGGGTGTCAATTAAAACAGCCTTTACAATGACTGCGGAAGGCGCGAAAGAGCCCTTCTTAGATCTACAAAAAACACTAGATGGTGTTTATCCAGGATTTCTAACTGCCGTGTTTGTTTTCTTATGCTGGTATTTATTAGCTAAAAAGGGCTTGTCGCCAGTCAAAGTAATGCTATTATTGGTAGTTATTGCTTTTGTCGGTGTATTGATCGGCTTCTTTAACCCTGGCTTGCAATACTAGTCTATCAATAATCGAGTTTAGCAAGGAGCTGTCAGATAATGGATCAACGAACAAAAGAAGCTTATATAGAAGAAGTCAAATTTCAAATGAAGATGCTCCAGAATTTGAAACGTTGGGTACGGAATATGCTGATTCTATCTTCGATAGCTTTAACCCTGATTCTATTTGGAGCAAACTTTCATCAAACACTTAGGATAATCGGTTTTGTACTGATTGTTATCTCGCTTGTTGCGGTCTTGATTTTAGGCTGGATTATAAAAAAAGGGTCACATAACGTGGAGTTATTACTTGGGAAAAAGATCTCATAAATTCAGGAAAAGAACGTAATTTATGGATAAATTAATGACAAAAAACAGGCTAAGCCAGTCGCTTAGTCTGTTTTTTTGTCGTTATTAATTTACAGAAGAATCTTTTTCTTTTCTCCTAATGCCTAAATCGTTATACTAAATTGGTAGTAAGAAATGAGGGGAGAACAGCGTGATAACGTTAGCAGATACGACAGCAACTGAAAAATTAGGAAAAATTATTGGCACAGTGGCAGAGCCCAGCGATAATTTAGTTTTAACTGGCAATCTTGGAGCTGGAAAAACGACTCTAACAAAGGGGATTGCCTTAGGTTTAGGAATTGATCAAATGATTAAAAGCCCTACCTATACGATCATTCGCGAGTATCAACAAGGCCGTTTACCGCTTTATCACATGGATGTTTACCGGATCGAAGCGGGTGCCGATGATTTAGGGTTAGATGATTATTTTGAAGGGGAGGGTCTTTCGGTCATCGAATGGGGACAACAGTTAGGTGATTATTTGCCAGAAGACTATTTAGAATTGATTTTAGCCAAAGATGGTCAGGATGAAAATTTACGGCGAGTGGATTTAATTGCGAAGGGTGAGCAAGCTAAACAATTTGAAGGGCGAATTTTGAAAGCGTGGGCAGCTGATGAGTGAAGTTGAGATCACATTGAGAGAAGCAATCCCAGCTGATGCGGCGGAAGTGTTACGAGTCAGTCAGCAAATTGCCGCGGAAACAGATTTTTTGATTATGGATGAAGTGGGTCTAGGTTTGCCAGAAGATTTATTAAGTCTGCAATTAGCCGACCTTTATGAAAGTGAAAATAATTTGCTGCTCTTAGCCTTTGCGGATGAAAAGATTCTCGGAATGGCTTCTGTTAAAGCGGCTTCCGAATATACGGTTGCACATATCGGTGAGATCGGGATCAGTATCTTAAAAGAATACTGGGGGATCGGTCTAGGAACGGCATTATTAGATGAAGTGATTGATTGGAGTGAGCAGGCTTCGCCATTGCGGCGTTTGGAGTTAACTGTTCAAACAAGAAATCAACGAGCCATTCACTTGTATCAAAAATTTGGATTTGCGACAGAAGCCAAGCTGGTCCGCGGCGCGCGGGATGTCGAGGGAAACTTCTTAGACGTTTTATTGATGAGTAAATTAATCAATTAAAAAACGACTGCTTCAGTCGAAACAGCCGTTTAACGTTTTTTACATGGGTAAAACTAATTTTTTCAAAGGATCAACTCCAAAGTGATCCTCTTGATAAAGTAGGATCTTGGCACAGGCCCGACTGTCCTCTAGCGCATCATGATGATGCTCCAAGGGAATCGCTAGTTTTTCGCAAACCGTGTTCAGGCGATGATTTGGCATTTCAGGGAATAACCTTCGACTGGTTCGCACAGTACAAAGAGAAAGATAAGAGGGTTGCTTTAAGTCATAATAATCGAGACAGCCCGCTAAAACTTTTGTATCAAAACCAGCGTTATGGGCGACAATCAAACGATTCTCCTGATAATATTTTTGGATCTCTTGCCAGACTTCCGGAAATTTAGGCGCATCGGCCACATCTTCTGGGTGAATCCCATGGATTTGGATATTTTTCCAGAAAAAATCGGTTTCTGGTTTGATTAAGGAGTAGTATTCACCAACGATTCGGCTATTTTTGACCATGACTAAGGCCAACGAGCAGGCGCTATGTGCTTGGTAGTTGGCTGTTTCAAAGTCCATCGCGATAAAATTCAACAGATTCACCTCTTCGCCTTTGTTTTACCATATTTTTTTCAGCGGCGAAAGTCCAAAACCAAAAGTTTCAAACTTTTTAAAGATTGATATCAAGTTCAACGGGGCAATGATCGCTGCCAAAAATCTCGGTGTGGATTTTAGCGTCTTGTAATTTTTCTTTTAAGTCTTCGGAAACAACAAAGTAGTCGATCCGCCAACCAGCATTGTTTTTCCGAGCATTGAAGCGATAGCTCCACCAAGAATAGATCCCTTCTTGGTCTGGATAAAAATAGCGGAAGGTATCAAGATAGCCGTTTTCTAATAAGATACTGAATTTTTCTCGTTCTTGTGGCGTAAAGCCGGCATTTTTTTGATTGGTTTTCCAATTTTTTAAATCGATCTTTTCATGGGCAACATTGAGATCTCCGCAGAAAATGACGGATTTCTTTTCTTTCAAGTCATTTAAATAATTTAAGAAGGCTTCTTCCCAGGTCATGCGATAGTCTAGCCGTTTCAATTCATTTTGGGAATTAGGTGTATAACAGGTAATCACATAGTATTCGGGATACTCTAGCGTGATCACACGACCTTCTTGGTCATGTTCTTCGATCCCAAGGCCGTAAGTGACATTCATTGGTTTGTGTTTCGTAAAAATTGCAGTGCCGGAGTAACCTTTTTTCTCCGCGTAATTCCAATATTCATAGTAACCGGGTAAATCCATCTCGATTTGTCCAGCCTGCAGTTTGGTTTCCTGTAGACAGAAAAAATCTGCATCTAATTCGTTAAAAACATCCATAAAATTCTTTTTCATCACGGCGCGTAAGCCATTGACGTTCCAAGAAATTAATTTCACCGTACATTCCTCCTTGAATGATGAGTTATTCATGGACTAATTGTAACGAAAAAAAGCGGGAAAGCAAAGAATCTCAGCTGAGTGTTTTCTGCTTTGAAAAAATTTATTTAAAGAAGGGGTCCTACTTATGAAAATCGGAGTTATCGGTATTGGCGGAATCGCCCAAAAAGCTTACTTGCCAACCTATGCTAAACTGCGGCAGAAAGCAGAATTTATTTTTGCCACTCGTAATAACGCAGTGCGGCAAAAGATTGCAGCAGAATATGGCTTTTCCCACACTGTTACGACCATTGATGAATTATTAGCTGAAAAAATCGAAGCTTGTTTTATTCATGTGGCAACGAAAGCTCATTTTGAGACGGCTCAAAAATGTTTGAATGCTGGTATAGCAGTATTTATCGACAAACCAGTTAGTGAAGACTTTCAGGAGGTTCGTCAACTGCAGAAACTCGCTGAAGAAAAAGGGTTGTTGTTCATGGTGGGCTTCAATCGCCGGTTTGCACCGATGGTAGATCAGTTAAAGCAACTACCAAATAAACGGGTGATTCAGCTGCAAAAAAATGAACCGGATCATGCCATGAACACTCAATACGGCATTTATGACTTGTTTATTCATTTGGTCGATACGGCGGTATATTTATTAGACGACGAGATTATGTCTGTCCATTCCAAGATTCGTGAGGAAGCCGGACAGATGACTTTTGCGCAAATGCAGCTGTCAACAGCAACCACCGAATGTATCCTGTCGATGGATCTAATGAGTGGAGGAAAGCTGGAACGCTATCAAGTTAGCGCGCCGCAACAAACGCTATTTTTAGATCAATTGACTGATTTGACGATTAAGCGGGGACAAGTCGAAGAACTCCAACGCTTTGGCGATTGGGTGACGACATTGGAAAAACGCGGTTTTGAACAATTGGTAAAAGCATTTATCGCGGCAGTTTCAAATGAAACGGTGAACTTGCGCCAAAAGGATGTTTTGTTAAGCCATGAACTCTGTGAAGGGATGCTGAAACAGCATATTCGTCACCAGCTTTAAAGGGTGGAAAGATTTTTTCTTGCGTGATAAAATAGCAAGGATGTTAAAATCCCCCATTTGGGGTCAGAGAGGTATGAGAAATTGAAAACAACAGACTTAATAAATGCCTTGCCGAATTTAAGAATCCTTTTGGACGAACCATTAATGAATTATACGTTTACAAAGACTGGCGGCCCGGTGGACGCTCTAGCATTTCCGAAAGACAATCAAGAAGTAAAAGCTTTAGTCGATTACTGTCGTCAAAATGAGGTTCCTTGGATTGTTTTAGGGAATTCTAGTAACTTGATCGTGCGTGACGGCGGTATTCGTGGTGTAGTTATTATGTTGACGGATATGACTACGATTCGCGTAGAAGAAAATATTGTCACAGCTCAAGCGGGGGCAAAGTTGATCGATACGACTTACGTTGCTTTGGATCATTCCTTGACCGGATTTGAATTTGCTTGTGGTATCCCAGGCAGTATTGGTGGTGCGGTCTTCATGAACGCCGGGGCTTACGATGGTCAATTGGAAGACGTTTTTGAATCAGTAGATGTCTTATTAGCGGATGGTACTTTTGAAACTTGGTATAAAGATCAAATGGATTTTTCTTACCGTCATTCAGCGATCCAAGAACAACCGGCGATCGTTTTAAGTGCTCGCTTTAAGCTGACACCTGGCGATCATCAGCAGATTGAAAAACGGATGACTGAGTTAACCGAGTTGCGAGAACTAAAACAACCTTTAGAATACCCTTCTTGTGGGAGTGTCTTTAAACGCCCAGTCGGACATTTCACCGGAAAATTAATTCAAGATGCTGGCTTACAGGGGTTGATTTGGGGTGGAGCACAAATTTCTGAAAAACATGCTGGCTTCATCGTGAATATCAATCATGCGACGGCAACGGATTATATTGAGCTGATCGCTCATATTCAACAGACCATCAAAGAAAAATTTGATGTTACACTTGAAACGGAAGTTCGAATCTTAGGAGAAGAACCTAAATAAAAAAGACTTGGCAGCATTCATTAGCGAGTGCTGCCAAGTCTTTTTTATTTCTTCATTAGTCGTAAGAGAACGGCACAGACTCCCATGGTGGCGATCCCAGCCACAGCTGCTTCTACCAAGCCACTGCCGAAGATAATACCTAGGATTACCCCGTAAACAGCATCAGCTGTTATTTGCAAAACATTGGCATAGCTGTCTTTAAAGAAAAAGAAGATTAAATTCATGACTAAAATCGTATTAGTCATGGAACCTGCAACGCCAGCGACAAATAAGCTTACTGGTCGCGCTTTTTGTTTCAATAAGTGATGAAGTCCTTTATAAACAAAATAAGGCACAACACCAATCAAGATACGAGGAATAATAGCTACAATAATAGCGCGCCAGTCACCTTGGTTCGTCAAAGGATTTGCGATAAAAGGTGAGAAGACAAAGGACATCGGTGTGATTAAGATGGTTGCCCGCGTCAAGCTAATCACTCCAAAGACGGCTCCTAGTCCGGCACCAATTCGTGGGCCTAGGACGATCGAAGCAATGATCACGGGAATATGCATCGTCGTTGCATTGATCGGACCAATCGGGATAAACCCAAGCGGGGTGACCGCCAAAATAATCATGATTGCTAAAAACATGGCGGTCAAAGTAAAGCTTCTTACATTGTTTTCTTTCATTTAGTTACTCCTTTAGTTTTGAATTTACAACATGGACAATATCAGAAACATTGGCTAAGGCACCGCGACCGTAATCGCCACAAGCTAGTAGAGCCTCTCTAGGAACGATTTCTTCATAGCCAACTTCTTTTAAAGTCGCCAAATTTCTTTGGACGATCGGATTTTGGTACATATAAGTGTTCATTGCCGGTGCGATGATCTTAGGTGTATCTGGCAATAACGCAAGGGCAACGGTTGATAATAGATCATCGGCGATGCCGTTAGCCAGTTTGCCAATGGTATTGGCAGAAGCGGGAGCTACTAAAAAAAGATCAGCCGCTTTGGCTAAAGCGATATGATTGATCAACGCCGCATCCGGTTCAGCCATCACATCAAGATGCACTTGACGATGGGAAAGTGATTGGATTGTCAAAGGAGTAATGAATTTAGTGCTGCTTTTAGTCATCACAACATCCAAGTGATAGCCCATTTTAGTTAGTTCATTTGTGATATCGGCTGCTTTGTAGGCAGAAATACTGCCACTGACGCCTAACAAAATATTTTTCATTGCGCTTCCTCCAACTTCATGACTTCTTGTTTGATTAAAGTGGCAATCTCATTCTTAGTGTGGGCTTCTTTGACTTGGTGCTGTTTATCGATCAGATAACCATGGTGCGTCTCTCCGTGAATTTCTGCTAGATCATTTGCTAAAATAAAATCCGCTCGATTTTTTTCTAAGCTTTTCTCAGCTACGTCCAACAATTTAAGCATCGGTACATCCACAAGCAGCTTGAAGCCAACTAAAATTGTTTTCGGTTGTAAGTCTTTAATTAAAGAGATAATTTTAGGATTTTTCTTCAAAACAATCACTAAACGATCAGTATCAGAAGAAATTTTCTTTTCCGTGCGTTCTGCTTCGATTTTTGACAGTGCAGCGGGGAGGTCAGCTGGATTTTGAGCCACCGTAGTCTCCAAATCTTCGATGGTGACAGAACTTTCTGGCGTAAAATCACTGACGGCCATGCTGTGGATCACTGCTGTATAGGAATGAGTGGTCATCAATGCCTTTAATGTTTTGGCTAAATCGGCCGTCGTCTCGATATAATGAGGATGGATATTATCCCCCACGGGTAAAACGGCCTGACGAGTAGTAATCAAGTCGATCACTGCGCCTTCTTTAAGAAAACTTTCTGCAATTGCTTTTCCTAATTTGCCGCTGGAATGATTGGTGATTGCCCGAACATCATCGATTTTCTCCGAAGTACCACCGGATGTAATTAAGATTCGCATTTAATTTTCTCCCTCTAGCTTAACGATCGTTCGTCCGACATGTTTGCCGGCTAGTAACGCGTCCGCTGTTTCCTGCACGTGATCTAAAGTGATTTCTTGGGCTTGAATAGTTTCTGATAAGGCCCATTCATTGGCCATTTTATGCCAAAGTTTTTGGCGTTTTTCCATTGGAGCTTCGACTGAATCAATTCCCAATATATTTACTCCGCGTAAAATGAAAGGGAGAACCGTTGTAGTCAACTTGATGCCGCCAGCATTGCCGCAGATGGCTAAGCTACCGCCGTAATTGACGAAAGGAATGACTTGGGAAAGCGTGTCGCCACCGACCGTATCTACTACAAAATCAACTAATTGTTTGTTCAATGGTCGACTTTTTTCAGGGAACAAGGCATTAGGCGAAAGCACTTCTGTTGCCCCCAATTGTTTCAAGTAGTCGGCTTGATCTTCTTTGCGGCTCAAAGCGATGATTTGTTGACAGCCAATCTGCTTTAGAAAATGTAAAGCAAATCCCCCAACACCACCAGTCGCGCCGGTTACTAAGACACGGCTTTGGTCAGTTAGCCCGTGAGTCAATAAAGCATCGACAGCTAAGGCCGCGGTAAATCCGGCCGTACCAAAAGTCATTGCTTGTTTAGCCGAAAGCTGTTGCGGTAATTTAACGATCCAATCAGCTGGAACGACTTGTAAATCGCTTAAGCCACCATCTTGTTTGACTCCTAGACCATAGCCGGTCACTAACACTTGATCCCCAATAGCGTAACGCGCATCTTTCGTTTCTAGTACTTTTCCCGCCAAGTCAATACCTGGTGTCATAGGATAATCTCTTAGGACGCCTGTATTCGCTTTCGTAGCTAGCGCATCTTTATAGTTGATTCCAGAATAATCAACTTGGATTAAAACCTCGTGTTCGTCGATCTCTGGTTTAGTAAATGTTTCAATTGCAGTATGGAAAGTATCCTGATTTATTACACGAAACTGACGATAAGTCATAATTTTGGTACCTCCTTATATTTAAACAAATTGTTACTACTATCTTAGCGAAAATGAAAGAAAAAGCAACTTTCTTTTCCGAATTATTTGCGAAATATCAATGAAAAGATTTTTTTTAGAATGCTTGATTTTTAATTAAAAGTTCGTATACTTGAATGGTGCTATTAAACAATAAGTTTACTATTAGCAAACAAGAAAGTGGGGCTGAGCTGATGAAGATTGGCGATAAATTGCGAAATCTTAGAATTCAAAAAAATTTGACCCAAGAAGAATTAGGGGAACGCACAGATCTTTCGAAGGGCTATATTTCTCAATTAGAACGAGATCTCAGCTCACCGTCGATGGAGACCTTTTTCGATATTTTAGAAGTCTTAGGCATTACACCGGAGGATTTTTTTAGGCAGAAAAAGGGAGATCAAAAGATCGTTTACAAAGAGAAAGACACAACTTTTTACAGTGACGAGGAACACGGTTATCATATTAAGTGGTTGATTCCCGAATCAAACGAAAAGGAAATGGAGCCGATCTTGCTGAACTTTGATAAAAAGGGCCAATATAAACAATTTAGTCCCTCGTTGTCAGAGACTTTTATCTATGTGTTGGAAGGTAAGGTTGCGTTGCAATTCGGAGAAGAATTGTACGAAGCAGAACAAGGTGAGAGTATTTATTACGAAGCTACCAAGCCTCATCGTTTACAAAATCAGGCGAAAGGGATCAGTAAAGTGATGATCGTCGCCACCGAATCTTATTTATAATAGAAGGACGTGAAGTCATGGCAAACACAATTATTTCATTTAAGAATGTTATTAAACGATACGACGATGATGATCCCGTATTGAAAAAAATCAATTTTGATATTGAAGAAGGCCGTTTTTATACGCTGCTTGGTCCTTCCGGTTGTGGAAAAACAACGATTTTAAGAATCATCGCCGGTTTTACGGATGTGAGTGAAGGGGATATTTTTTTTGAAGATAAGCGCATGAATGATATCCCAGCCAATAAACGACAAGTCAATACGGTCTTTCAAGATTACGCCTTGTTTCCTCATATGAATGTTTTTGATAATGTCGCCTTCGGCTTAAAAATCAAAAAATTATCAAAACAAGAGATCGAAAAAAAGGTCTTAGAAGCCTTGAAGCTGGTCCAATTGCCGGGGTATGAGAATCGTGAGATCACTGAAATGTCTGGAGGGCAACGGCAACGTGTCGCGATTGCTCGTGCCATCGTCAATGAACCGAAGATTTTATTGTTAGACGAACCATTATCGGCATTAGATTTAAAATTACGAACAGATATGCAATATGAATTGCGTGCATTACAAAAACGTTTAGGGATTACTTTTATTTTCGTTACCCACGATCAAGAAGAAGCCTTGGCGATGAGTGATGAGATTTTTGTTATGAATAAAGGCCGGATCGTGCAAAGTGGCACACCAGTGGATATTTATGATGAACCAATCAATCATTTTGTAGCCGATTTTGTTGGTGAGAGTAATATCGTTTCGGGTGAGATGTTAGAGGATAACTTAGTGAAATTTGTCGGCAAGGAATTTGAATGTGTCGATGGCGGGATGCGCCCCAACGAACCGGTTGAAGTCGTTTTACGGCCGGAAGATCTAAGTTTGACGACGCCAGAAAAAGGCAAATTAGTTGTGACCGTTGATAGCCAGTTATTCCGGGGGGTCCACTATGAAATGAACGGGATCGACTCCGATGGCAATGAGTGGATGGTCCACTCAACGAAGAAAGCCAAGATCGGCAGCAAAGTCGGGCTGTATTTCGAGCCGGAGGACATTCACGTGATGCGCTTTAATGAAAGCGAAGAAGACTTCGAAGCTCGATTAGAAAGTTATGAAGATTAAGACTGTCTGGGTATTTTCCAGACTTTTTGAATGGAGGGGACTATCGTGAAAAATATGCGTCGGCTATATTCGATTCCATATTTTTTCTGGTTGCTATTTTTTGTGATCGCACCAGTTATTTTAATTGTTTATCAATCCTTCTTTGATATGAACGGCAATTTTACTTTGAGTAATTATCACACTTATTTGACGTCAAAAACTTATTTGATGATGACAGTCAATTCCGTGTTGTTTGCGTTTTTGATTACTTTGATGACACTTTTAATCAGCTATCCCACAGCGTATTTCTTATCCAAGCTGAAGCATCGTCAGTTGCTGCTTTTATTGGTGGTCTTGCCGACGTGGATCAATCTATTGCTGAAGGCCTATGCTTTTATTGGGATTTTTAGTGCTAATGGTTCCGTCAATGACTTTTTAAGCTTCATTGGCATCGGACAAAAACAGCTGCTATTTACTGATTTTAGTTTTATGTTCGTTGCAGCCTATATTGAGCTGCCCTTTATGATTATGCCGATTTTTAATGCTTTGGAGGAAATCAATCCTTCGTTGATTAGTGCGAGTCGTGATCTAGGAGCAAATAATTTTGATACTTTCCGACGAGTAATTTTTCCTTTGTCATTGAATGGAGTCAAAAGTGGCGTACAGGCTGTCTTTATCCCGTCACTCTCATTATTCATGTTGACCCGTTTGATTGGAGGAAATCGTGTGATTACACTGGGGACTGCAATCGAAGAACATTTCTTAGTCACTCAAAACTGGGGGATGGGTTCAACGATCGGTGTGATTTTGATCGTGGCAATGTTCATCGTAATGATGCTAACTGGTGAAAAAAGAAAAGGAGGTCGGGTGAAATGAAGAGAAGAAAATTTTCGTGGGCCAATCTTTATTTGATTTTCGTTTTTGTTTTGTTGTATATCCCGATCTTTTATTTAATTTTTTATTCTTTTAATGCCGGTGGTAATATGAGCAACTTCACTGGCTTTACTTGGGAACATTATCAAAATCTTTTTGCTGATCGCCGTTTGATTGGAATCGTACTCCAAACTTTTATCTTGGCTTTTTTATCCGCGTTACTGGCGACGATAATTGGAACGTTTGGCGCGATGGGGATCTATTATACGAAGAAGCGGGGTTCTCGCAATACTTTATTAGGTCTGAACAATATCTTGATGGTTTCACCAGATGTCATTATCGGGGCTAGCTTTTTGATTCTATTCACGATGCTGGGCGGTGTCTTGAAGAACTTTCAGTTAGGCTTTGTCAGTGTCTTGCTTTCTCATATCGCCTTCAGTATTCCGATTGTGGTATTGATGGTCTTGCCAAAGCTGAAAGAAATGAACGATTCGATGATCGATGCGGCGCGAGATCTGGGAGCAAATAACTTTCAAGTATTGTCCAATATTATTTTACCGTTTTTGACACCGGGAATCATCGCCGGTTATTTCATGGCTTTTACGTATTCATTAGATGATTTTGCCGTGACATTCTTCGTGACTGGTAATGGCTTCACGACCATGTCGGTGGAAATCTATTCACGAGCGCGCCAGGGAATTAGTTTAGAAATCAATGCCTTATCGACGCTGGTCTTTATTTTCTCGCTTATCTTAGTCGTAGGCTATTACTTTATTAGTCGCGATACCTCGAAGAAGGCTCGTAAACGTAAACGAGAATTTGAGGAGGTGGCAGTGCTGAAATGAGAAAATTACAATCACTGTTTATCGGTGTCATCGTTATTATCCTCTTGCTGACATTGTGGGTTGTTCGTTTGAACCACTCCTCTAATGCCAGTTCCAAAGTGCTGAATATTTATAATTGGGGCGATTATATTGATCCTGATTTAATCAAACAGTTTGAAAAAGAATATGGCTATAAAGTCAATTATGAGACCTTTGATTCCAACGAAGCAATGGAAGCAAAAATCAAACAAGGGGGAACGGCCTACGATATCGCCATTCCTAGTGAATACATGATTCAAAAAATGAAAAAAGAAAAATTATTGCTGCCATTGGATCATACAAAAATCAAAGGGCTGGAAAACATTGATCAACGCTTTTTAGACTTGGATTTTGATCGAGAGAATAAATACTCGATCCCTTATTTCTGGGGCACGTTAGGAATTGTTTATAATGACAAATTTGTCTCAGGAGAAAAAATCCAACACTGGGATGATCTATGGCGTCCAGAATTAAAAAATAATATCATGTTGATCGATGGTGCACGTGAAGTCATGGGCTTGTCATTGACCAGTCTCGGTTATTCCATCAACAGCAAAGATCGCTCCCAATTAAATCAAGCCATAAAGAAATTGAATGGGATGACACCCAATGTTAAAGCGATTGTCGCCGATGAGATCAAGATGTACATGGCCAACGAAGAAAGTGCCGTGGCCGTGACCTTTTCCGGTGAAGCCGCTGATATGATGGCAGAAAATCAACACTTGCATTATGTGATTCCACCAGAAGGCTCTAATCTCTGGTTTGATAATATCGTGATGCCCAAGACCGCCAAAAATAAAACTGGTGCCTATGATTTTATAAATTTCATGCTGAAACCTGAATCAGCCAAACAAAATGCTGAATACATTGGTTACTCGACACCTAATAAAAAAGCGTTGGCGATGTTGCCGAAAAGTATCTCCGGTGATAAACAATTTTATCCGGATGATGCTACGATCAGTCATTTAGAAGTCTATAAAGATCTAGGACCAGAATATCTAGGAATCTATAATGATTTGTATTTGGAATTTAAGATGTATAGGAGATAATGGCAAAACTCAGCGAGAATGGGGATTTATCAACGTTCTAAAGAGCTAAAAATCCTTCTTTTTCTATCTGAGTTTTCCAATCTTCTACCAAAAGCGGCTGAAAAGCCGCTTTTTTTGTGTTATTTTATTTTTTCTACCACGTTTTTCTACCAGAGATACTTTGCTAGAAAAACTTTGCGATAGAGATTTTTACCAGACGATGTTGAAAATAAAAAGACAGAAACGCTTGACCGTATATAGGCGTTCATCTATATTGTATATAGATAATTATCTATATACAATTCAATAGGAGGTCCTCCATGGAAAACTATGAACAGATTGCTACCATCATGAAAGCCTTAGCTGATCCAAAAAGGCTGAAAATTGTTGACTTACTTTCTACAGCTGACTCTCTTTGTGCATGTGAAGTGTTGGAGCATTTTGACTTTACTCAACCGACATTATCACACCACATGAAGCTTTTAGAGAAGGCAGGAATTGTCAAAGTAACGAAAAAAAGTCAATGGCATCATTACGCTTTACAGGAAGATTTTGTTGAGGATTTCCTAGTAATTTTGAAGGAACTTCTTATCAAAGAAAAATCAATTAGCTAGTAAACGATAGGAGCCTTATGGATGAACAATGTATCTACGGAAGTAACTGAAAAACCTGCAATAAATTTTTTCGAGAAGTATCTAACAGTTTGGGTATTGTTATGTATGGCAGCAGGCATGCTAATCGGAAAGTTTTTACCTAGTGTCGCAGACCGATTAGAAAGCTATCAAGTGTTAAATACAAACATTCCAATTGCCGTTTTAACTTGGGTTATGATTTTCCCAATGATGATGAAAATCGATTTTAAATCAATACTGAACGTCCGAAAAACATATCAGGGGATTATGATTTCTAGCATTACAAGCTGGCTAATTAAGCCGTTCTTGATGTTTGGCTTAGCCTCTTTCTTCTTTTATGTTGTTTTTAGCAATTTTATCCCAGCAAACTTAGCAAAAGACTATGTGGCGGGAGCGGTTTTGTTAGGGGCAGCGCCATGTACCGCTATGGTATTTGTTTGGTCAAACCTTACAAAAGGTGATCCAGCACATACCTTGGTTCAAGTATCAATTAACGATTTATTAATCATTGTCCTATTTGTACCAATTGTTTCCTTCCTTTTAGGAGTAAATAATGTGTTTGTACCATGGAATATTCTTTTTGCTTCTGTACTACTATTTGTGCTAGTACCGTTAATTGGTGGGGCATTGACGAGATACTTCATGATAAAACGTAAGGGAATTGATTACTTTAATAATCGCTTCTTACCAAAGTTTGACTCCATTACAACGATTGGCTTGTTATTGACATTGGTAATCATTTTTACTTATCAGGGGGATATTATTTTAAACAACCCGTTTCACGTTCTCATGATTGCCGTGCCTTTAGTCTTACAAAATATTATTACCGCAAACTTTGCTTATTTTACTTGTAAATGGACAAAACAGCCTCATAATGTGGCAGCGCCAGCAGCTTTGATTGGTGCTTCAGACTTCTTCGAATTATCGGTTGCCGTAGCAATTACGCTTTTCGGTGTCAATTCACCAGTTGTGCTAGTGACAACAGTAGGTGTTCTGACAGAAGTGCCTGTTATGTTGTTATTAGTAAAATTGATCAATGGAACGAAAGATTGGTTCCCGACAAAAGGAGAAAATGAATGAAAAAAATCTATTTCTTATGTACAGGTAATTCCTGTCGAAGTCAAATAGCGGAAGGATTTGCAAAAAAATACTTAGACGATTCTTGGGAGATTCGAAGTGCTGGCGTTGAAACTCACGGCTTGAATCCTAGAGCAGTGACTATAATGGATGAAGCTGGAATCGATATTTCGAATCAAACATCTGATTTGATTGATTTGGACTACTTTAATCAGTCCGACATGATTATCACTCTTTGCGGTGACGCAGCAGATAAGTGTCCCATGATTCCAAAGGAAAGCACTCACCTTCATTGGGATTTAGTAGACCCCGCTAAAGCAAAAGGATCTGAAGAAGAAATTAGAAGTGCCTTCCGAAACACAAGAGATGAAATCGAAAAGAGAATGATTGAATTATCGAAGCAGTTAAATGTGTAATTCAAAAAGGGGTGGGGGAAGGTATGTGGACTTGGATTAGCGACCAATTATTAAAAATGGTTTGGCTAAATGATTTGATGGGGAAATTAATTGAGTGTTTTGGGCTTTCGCTAGACAGCAAGATAGGGGCAAGTCTTCAATTCTTTTTGTTTGATACAATTAAGATTTTTATTTTATTAACAATATTAATCTTTGTCATGGGGGTTATTCAGACTTTTTTTCCACCTGAAAGAACCAAAGTATTGTTGGGTGGCTTAAAAGGTTGGAAGGGGAATTTACTGGGAGCACTTTTGGGAACTGTTACGCCTTTTTGTAGTTGTTCTAGCATTCCAATTTTTATTGGGTTTACAACCGCTGGATTACCTTTGGGAGTAACCTTCTCCTTCCTTATTTCCTCACCAATGGTTGATATTGCCTCAATTATCTTGTTAATGTCTTTCTTCGGCTGGAAATTTGCGGTAGCTTATGTTCTTTTAGGATTACTGCTAGCTGTAATTGGAGGTACACTCATTGATAAATTACACCTAGAGAATGAAGTTCAAGATTATATTCGCGAAATGGAGGAAGGTCTTAGCCAAGTTGAAACCTATACCATTAAGAAAAGAATGTCTTATGGTTGGGGGCAAGTGAAAGAGGTTGCCAGTAAAGTCTGGCTTTATGTATTAATTGGAGTTGGGATTGGTGCGCTCATTCATAATTGGATTCCGACCAGTTTTATTCAAAGCATTCTAGGTAATAATAATCCGTTTGGGCTGATTATTGCGACCTTAATTGGGGCACCTATTTATGCAGATATTTTTGGTGTTCTCCCAATAGCAGAAGCACTATTCTCAAAAGGGGTGCCAGTGGGAACTTTGATGGCATTCATGATGTCTGTCACAACGTTGTCTTTGCCGTCATTAATCATGTTAAGTAGAGTAGTTAAACCTAAATTGTTAGGGATCTTTATCACAATTTGTATTGTAGGTATTTTATTGATTGGCTTTACTTTCAATAGTGTAGCTTTATAAAACAATAAGGGGATTAGATAATTATGGAAATCAAAATTGTAGGTCCAGGTTGTAAAAACTGTCAAAAGTTAAAAGAAAATGTGGAAACAGCAGTATCAGAGTTAGGTATGACACCAACAATTACAAAAGTCGAAGATATGGCTGAAATCGTGAAAGCTGGTGTGATGAAGACTCCAGGGTTGATTATTGATGATAAATTAGTTGTTAGTGGCCGGGTTGCAAAACCAAAGGAAATTAAACAGCTATTGCAAGAAGTTTGAAAGATATCATTTATATAAAAATCACTGGATGTTTCGAGATATTCGAAAGAAGTACAAAATAATACTGTAAAGACAAACTCCAGGTCGGGTTTCGCCACAAGCGAAATACCCGATCTGGAGTTTTGTCTATTGCAGGAAGGCGTAGCCGGACTGCATGAATAAAGCCCCCGGTTCTAACAGGGGGCTAACAAAGAACAGGAAACTGTGACAACTACCCATTGGGGAGTGTCCTAGCAGTATTTTCTTTGTCACATGCTTATAAAGCTTGTCACTTTATTTTGATGATGGATACGCTGCGTTTAACAGACGTTCTTTCTCGACTTCCATCACGAATGGTAGATAAAGATATCGTTGTTCTAGTAGATATTGATTGTCCTCTGTGTACTGATAAGAAGCGGTTTCTTTTGAATAGACCAACGGGGCAATTCGCACATCCCCGGTTGATTGATTGATCGAGTATAGAAGGATGGCTTTTTCAACAAGTTTCTTGGGCAAATGTTTCCCAAAATAGGAATAGGATTCTTGATTTGCTAAATAGACGAGTAAGCGATCCACACTAAAGTTGGAGAAGGTAAAGGGCATTATGTGCAGAATATGATTTTGATTATCATGTTGTAAATAGAGTTGCGCTTCTTTACCAAAATTAGTTGAACCAAGGTAAAGTTGCTTTTTCTCATCGATACATTGGAAAGTAAACTGGTCTTGTTCGGTTGGTGGAATGAGGTTTGTAATAAAAAATTCAATCATCCGATCCATTTCTTTTTCACTAACAAGACCGGCTTGTTTCATTTCGTCTACTATCAGTCCTTCAATCTTAGGATCAAGCTTACCAGCCTTTTTTTGAAGCATTTCTAAAATGTATTGATTTTCTTGATCACCATACAAAAGATATTCGTTTGTGACATGACCCACCTCTGCAATTTGGTGAAGGGTTTCGGTTTTTGGAAGGTTAATTCCACGTTCCCAGTTATTGACTGTACTTCGTGGTAAATCACCAATTAGTTTGCCAAATTTCTCCATACTCAACTTTAACTCTTGGCGAATCTGCCGAATTCGATTGCCCACTGCTTGCTTGTCTATCTCCATGAAAACTCCTCCTCAGGATGAATTCTTAAATTTAGTATACGTGCGTACTTAAAAAAAGTCAAAACATATTGACTTAAAATAAATACAAGCGTACAATTAATATGTACTTAAAATAAGTCCAGTAGTTCTTTGACAAGTAAATAGCAGAAGGAGGTTTTTCTATGAATCAAGTGAATCAACATGATCTCGGGGAATCGATTCGAGTTTCTCGAGAAGAAAGGGGGTGGACCCAGCGATATTTAGCAGAAAAAGTGGGAATTTCGAGATCGTTATTATCGAAAGTAGAAAAAGGAACGAGACAATTAAGTGCAGAAAAATTGAATCTTATACTGGATAGTTTGCAAGAAGAGCTAGTTCCAGTTAATCGTGTTTTGATTGATTATCTAACCATTCACTTTTTCTCGAATCAACATTTAAAACTGATTGAGGCAATCATTGGCATGCCCATTGAACGCTTTGAGGAACTGGATTATGCGCCAAAGGGCTATATTGGCCAATACGTATGGAATCAAGTAATCACAATTCGGTATTCCATTGACGATACGGTAAAAGGAACCGTGATGGAGTTTTCAGGTCAAGGCTGTAAACATCTTGCCATGCGTTTGAAGACCGCAAAATCAAACTGGCAAGAGTTCTTCCGTAAGGTATTAGATTATCAGGGAAACTTTACACGGATTGATTTTACTTTAGATGATTTTGTGGGGAGTCTCAGCATTCCAGAACTAAAGCGTAAGGTAACGCTAGGCCATGTGTGGACCATTTTTCAAGTGAGTGAATCCCATGGCGGGACGGATATCACAAATAATGAATCAAATGGCGAGACCTTGTATTTAGGCTCAAAGAAGAGTCAATGTCGCTTTTGTTTTTATCAGAAGGATTATGAACAACGAAAGCGACGAGGAATTCCTTTAGAAGAGGCAGAAGTGAAAAATCGCTTTGAACTACGGTATCGAAAAGAGAAAGCGCAAAGCTTAGCAAAGATTATTTCAAGAACCCATGATTTAACCAAACTGTTCTTTGAGTTACTTAATGGAGCAATTTGTTTTTATGACCGTGATCCAAATGATCCAGGGGCAAAAGTTGATAAAAAATGGGCAGCCTTTATTGGCAATCATGGCGCAATCACCATTTCTTTAGAGACAATTCCTCAAAGCTTTGAGAAAAGTATGAATTGGTTAATTCATGGTGTTTCGCCATCGCTAGCTTTTATTGCACAAGTGGATCAAATGTTTCATTCTTCCTTGTTGTCTTTGATTATTGAATAAGGAGAAATGAATCCAAGACAGATTAAACTTCTCCAAAATATGAAGGCAGACCCAGAATATTATCAGGAGGAGGTTGAGTATTATGAACGAAAACTACAAAGTATATCAAATGAGAAAACAAGCTACTAAAAAAGCAAAGTACTGCTTACACAACAAGTTGTGCAACGTACTCCGCCTCGACAAGACGAGTATAACACAACCATTGAATGAGAAACAATTGATTATAAAGAGGATTAATTTAAAAGGAGTAAAGTATCAGGGGGTGAGAGATTGGAAACAAAATGTGATTTCATGGTAAATCGTGCAATTTTGATAGAAATGGGCTTTAAACCTAGTCAAGCTGCACGAATGATTAAAGAGAGCAAAACGTATCTTGCACGGGTTGAAGGAATAGATTTTTATAATAATCGCCAAGTTGGTGTGGTGCCATCTCGAGTAATTGAACATCTTTTTCACATTCAAGTTGCGGAATAAACAGTACAAGCGCGGTACTATTAAAGTAGCTTTTCTCAAGCACAGGGAGGAATGGTACGATGCCAAAAATTAAAAATATTTACCAAGATAAAAAGACAAAAAAATGGTTCTTCCGAGCATATCTGGGCATAGATGAAGATGGAAGAAAGGTTCAGAAGACTAAACGAGGTTATGCTTCACAAAAAGATGCCAAAATTGCTTATGACAAGTATATGGAAACACATGATTTCAACAAGACAGTTCCTAATCAACTGTGTTCTACCAATCAAATGACTTTCGAAGAGTTTTACAAGGATAGGTTTGTAAAATGGTACGAGAGACAGGTGAAGAGTCAAACATATGAGAATGCGCAATTCATATTCGAAAAGCGAATGCAGTTTTTCTATCATTTTCGTGTTCGAGATATTACAAGTCACGATATTGAGGATTGGTTATTTGAACTAAGCCAGACAGAGTCACGCAATTCGCGGAAAAAAGTCAATGGCGAAACGTTATCAAAATCTTATATCAATCGGATTCGGGGACACTTAAAAATTGTATTGGATCGGGCTGTTAAAGAGGGGGTGATTGCTAAAAATCCCGTTGATGATGTTTCTTCACTTCTTTCTGATAATAAGAAAGTTGAGTTTTGGGAACACAGTGAGTTTCTAAAAGTGATGAATGAATTGAAGGACGATAAGATTCAAACCCACCATCGGAAGATTGTGTATGAAATGCTCTTTTATACTGGCATTCGGATTGGAGAACTTGAAGCTTTGTCTTGGTCGAATGTAGATTTCGAAAAAAACACGATAACGATTGAGAAGACACTAATTTATAATACAAAAGATGATTGGTACTTCTCGACTCCAAAAACGAAATGTGCTTATCGAACGATTGGGATGGGAAAGAAACTTTCATTAAAGCTCAGACAGTGGTATGACTTGCAAAAACGAATTGGAAATTTTGAATATGTTGCTCAGTTGGACGGAACATTTACGCCACCTTATTCTTTCGCAAACTGGTTAAAAGAGGCTGCTAAAAAAGCGGGTGTCAAACCGATTAAACTTCACGCGCTACGACATTCTCATGTTGCATTTCTGATTGAGCAGAATATTCAACCGCTATCGATTCAAGAGCGATTGGGCCATGCGAATATCCAAATCACTTTAGGAACTTACGGTCACTTATATGCGAAGTCAGATCAACAAGTAGTTAACGCGATTGATTATGTTCAAGAGGGCGCTATTCTTTCGAAAAATGACGATTTATTACCAGTCTGAGTTTTCCACTACGCTACCAGAAGACAGACAAATGCTTTCGTACCAGTGTTTTTGGTTGAGTTGCTCCTGTTGAAGATGTACAGGAAATAAGGCAAAGTAGTCTTATTATTGTTAGCTTTCCTGAAAGAGAATAAATTCGTCACTAATCAAGAAAAAAACACGTGATCAAAAGCTGATTCATTCAGAATTTTGATCACGTATTTTTTTATTTAGCTGAATGATTCACGAACTAAAACGACCGACTAGCAAAAGATAGCCGGTCGAGTGCCTGATGATCAGGCCTGACTCAAGTATTGCATAATCTAGGACGTTCTCTTTTTATCAGTATAGATCTTTTTAATCACATAAATTCCGATAAATAAGGCAAACATACTCATCAATCCAAACATCACTTTTTGGCTATTACCGGTTAAATTGCTTCCGACATAAGAGTAAACAAGCGTTGCAGGTAATTGTCCCAATCCGGTTGCAATCAGAAAGGCAAGTGGTTTGATGGCTGTTAATCCCGCTGCGTAACTAATAAAATCAAAAGAGATGAAGGGTAATAATCGACAGATCAGAATGGTATGCTTTCCATAGCGATCAAAGTAGTCGTCTAATGTTTGTAATGAAAAATTTTTATTCATTTTTTCTACGACATCTCTACCAGCAATCCGAGCGATATAGAAACATAATAAGGCTCCCGCCATCGCACTCGTCCAAGAAAGGATCGCTCCTTGCCACCAGCCAAAGATGGCGGCATTAGCAAAAGTAAGTAAAAAGGCCGGGAGTGGTGCAATAACCGATTGAAACATCATTAGTAAAAATGAAATCAATACTGCCCAAACACCAAAGGATTTGATATATCCAACAATACTCTCGACACTCATGGAACGAAAGAGCATTAAAACTTGTGTAAGTTTAGATTTAAACGCAGGGACATACAAGAAGCAAAGGATACATATTAGTATAACTAGGATTAATAGGATTCGAGCGACTTGTTTTTTATTCAGTGACTTGATCATTTCTCTACATCTGCTACTTTAGCCCAACGATAAAATGAGCCATCGTAATTCTTCACATTTTTAAAGCCACACATATCCATCACTAATTGCGTATAAGCAGAGCGAATACCCGCGGTACAATAAGTGACTATTTTATCGTTCTTTGATAATCCGGCATCTTCAAAAAGTTTAGTTAATTGTTCATTGTCTTTGAGTGTGCCGTTTTTATTGAATAAATCAGTGTAGCGAACATGGATCGCGCCTGGAAGGTGGCCGCCTTGCGCTTCGCCATACAATACTTCCCCATCATATTCCTCATCAGCACGGACATCTACAATTTTGTAATCATCGTAGTCCGCTTTGAGTTCATCGGTTTTAATCAGATGGTCTTGATTAATTGCTTCAATGTTAACATCCACCGGTTTTAATTCAGTGCCTGTTTTATTGGTTTTTAAACCAGCCTCTTTTAGCGCTGAGAAACCACCATCAACCATTTTGACATCTTGATAGCCAGCCGCGAGCAATTCCCAGGCGATCCGACCATCGTCTCCCCAACCTTCTTGAGCTGAGGCAAATAACACGACTTCCTTATCTTTAGCGATCCCTTTATCACCTAAGCGTTCAGCTAATTTTTTAGGTGCCAAAACCAATCCCCAGTTTTCATCACCAGAAGCACCATTCTCAACATCAGCTAAGTATTGCCATGCCATCGGGACGGCTTCCTTAATCGTGCCTTTTTTGGCGGCATCTTCACCTCTAGCATCAATAAGAATAATAGAGTCTAAATGTTCCTTAACATAATCTGCATCAACGATGTATTCTCCTGTAAAGCTTGTTTTGGCACGAGTGGTTTCTGCCGTAGAGTCGTCTGTGGAATTATTTGTATTGCCACATCCTGTAAGAATGAAACTGATTGTTAGAAGTGCTAACGTTAAAACTTTTTTCATAATAATCCTCCTAATGTTCTGAGTTGATCAATTCGTAAAAAGCTTGTGTTTAGAAATAAATGAAGAACTATTCCATCCAAAGTAGAAGATACCGGCTGTATTTTTTCACACAAAAAAAGAGTCGTCGTAGTAGAGGATTCACAATAATCCTACTAGTAGTGAGTGTTTTCACATTTACTAATAAAAGAATAGAGTTGGAAGGAAGGATTCATTTACATTCTTAGATACTCTAAGTTTGTTTGTAATTCATAGTCATAAATGTGATACCAACAAATCCTTCACCTCCAATTGAATTTAAACGGGAATCTTCAATTAGCAGTATAGTAAAACGATTTCTTTATTACAATACTATCTAATTTTTCTTTCATTAAACTAAGAAGCTAGAAATGCTGGAGTGTTTTTCTTTCGACGAATTTCTTGTATAAATGAGTGTGAAAAAAGGGGGAAGCCAATCAAAGCAAAAAATCTGACTAGTTTTCTAATCACTAGTCAGATTTCTTTGATTATTCAGTTTTATTTTCTTTCACACTTGAAATGACTTTTCGAACTTTTGAGATAGTTTCCTGAGCATTGCTACGATTATAGAACATCAAAATAACATACAACGAATCGATGATACTTAATTGAGCAATTCGAGAAGCCAACGCTTCAGAACGAAATTCAATTTCTTCAGAGAGTGAGATAAAGACCACATCTCCTAGTTTTGCCAATGGCGAATTCGCTTGACTAGTGACTACGATAATTTTAGCTCCATTTGCTTTTGCGGCTTCCGCAATATGAATCGTTTCTTTTGATCTGCCGGTATGCGAAATGAATAGAGCACAGTCCTCTTCAGTTAGTAGAGAAGCTTCCATCAATTGAATATGATAATCTGTGCTATGTCCTACGGGAATTGGTGAACGTAAAAACTTGTGATAGGCATCAGTTGCGACAATTTCTGAACCACCGACACCAAAGAAGTAGAGGCGCCTAGACAGAGAGATCATGTTGACGGCCTTTTGTAAATCCTCTTCTTTCAATAATTTCCTTGTATCTATCAGCGTTTTCATATTGGAATCAAAAACTTTTTGGGCCATGACTAATTCCGAATCAGATTCTTGGACATTTTCGTGGATCGTTACGGCAGATAAGTCATTTTCTTGTTTTAATAAGGCCAGTTTAAAATCTTTGAAGCCATTAAAGCCTAATGTCTTGGTGAATTGAAAAAAAGTTGAATCTGCAATCCCCAGTTCAGCTGCAAGATCACTAATCGAGCTGTGACTGACTTTATTGGGATGTTCTAAAATGTAATCTGCAATGGTCTGTTCTTTTGGACTAAAGTCGCTATACATCGATTTGATTTGTAAGTCGATGGGATTAGACATATGACACCTCCTATACCGAATAGTCTTATAATTCTTAAGATACTCGGTAATGAAAAAAAAATCAACAAAAATATTTTTTTATTTTCCTGTTTACAAAAAAATATTTTTTTGTATAATAGAGTTATAAATGAATGCGTTATCAGAAACCGGTTTCTGTATTCGCGTTCAGATTGACTGACACTTTGATGATTTCGATAGAAAGGATTTGTGCAATAGAAAAGATTAAAAGTAAATTTGTTGGAATAGTAGATAGACGATAGTCGGATACAGTGTTAAAAGGAGCTTTCAGAAATGGAAAAATATCGAATTGCAATTGTAAATTCAAGTAGTTTCGGCAAAATTTTCAAGGATCAAATGGAGCAGCTAGAAAAAATCGGTGAGGTTGCTTCCTTTACTGTCGATGGAGAAATCGGCGGAAAAGAACTAGCAGAATTATTAACTGGCTACAATATCATTATTGCGAGCGTTACACCATTTTTTACCCAAGAATTCTTTGATCATAAAGATGAACTTATTTTAATTACTAGACATGGGATTGGTTATAACAATATTGATATTGAAGCAGCGCGCAAACATGACACGCTGGTTACGATCATTCCTGCTTTAGTTGAAAGAGATGCAGTAGCTGAAAATAATATTACGAATCTATTGGCTCTATTGAGAAAAACAGTTGAAGCAGATTTGAGTGTTAGAAATGATAAATGGGAAGACCGAGCAAACTTTGTTGGTCGAGCACTATTTAATAAAACAGTTGGCGTTATTGGGGTTGGAAATACTGGTAGCTGTGTCGTAGAGATCTTACGAAATGGTTTTCGTTGTAACGTCTTAGCTTATGATCCGTATAAGTCGGCTTTGCATATTGAAAGCTATGGGGCTAAGAAAGTTGATTTTACTCAATTGTTGCAAGAGTCGGATATCATTTGTCTTTGCGCTAGTTTAAATAACGACAATCATCATATGATTTCAACGGCAGAAATCGCTCAAATGAAAGACAATGTCTATCTTTCAAATAGCGCGCGTGGCGCATTATTGGATGAAGAGGCAATTGTTACCGCTTTAGCTACTGGGAAAATCGCTGGATTAGCTACTGATGTTTTAGAAGAGGAACCAGGGCGGAAAGACCATCCGTATCTAGCCTTTACTAATGTAGTTATGACTCCTCATACTTCAGCGTATACGATGGAATGTCTCCAAGAAATGGGTGCGAAATGTTTGCGTGACGTTGAAGATGTGGTCGCTGGGAAACTTCCGGAGCGAGCTGTACAAGCTGAAAGCAAATGGCTTAGCTAAAGTTTGGAAGAATTCAGATGAGGAGGAGATCGATGTTAACGGATTTGAAAGTTAAGGTAGGTCCTCAGTTTTATCGTTATCATGTTGGGGCAATTGATGTTGTGCCCGAAGTATTGCAGGAATTTTCAGCAAAGAATGTTCTAGTCGTTCATGGCGGAATTTCTTATGAGAAGGCCCAACCGTTTCTACATTTTTTACAGCAAGATGATTATACTTTTAGCTTTTTGCAGTATACGGGTGAATGCAGTTATTACGGGGCTGAACGAATTGCTGAAGTGGTAAATGAAAAGCAGAATGATTTTATGATCGGCGTGGGTGGTGGAAAGCTGGCAGATTTGGTTGGCTATGCAGCCCATCTAGTCAATATTAACTTCGGTGTGATTCCGACACTGGCCAGTAACTGTGCCCCCTGGACACCACTGTCAGTTATGTATAAGGAAAGCGGCGAATCAGAAGGGAAAAGTGAACATTTCTTACGTCAAGCGGCTTTCTTCATTACAGATCCAAAGTTAGTGATTGATGCACCGGTAAATAACTTTGTGGCCGGTTTAGCAGACACACTCGCGAAGTGGTACGAATCAGATGCTATTTTACAACAAGCACACTTGCAAAATGAACCTTTTTTACAAGTAGCAGGCTATACTGCAGATCTTTGTAAAGTAGCAATTTTAGAACAATCAGCTAAAGCCATCTCGGATATGGAAAAAGGTGAAGTCACAGAAGAATTTGTCCGTTTATCCGAAATTGTTTTCGCAGTAGCCGGTTTAGTTGGTGGTTTAGGTGATAAATATGCGAGAAATGCGATTGCCCATGCGATGCATGATGGCATGAGTAAATACATTCCAGAAAGTCATGCTTTCTTGCATGGGGAAAAGGTAGCTTACGGTATTTTCTATCAATTAGCGGTCGAGAAAAAATGGACGCAAATCGATGATTTATTACCCTTTTATCGTGAGTTGAAATTACCCATGTCTATGGAACAAATGCAGATCTTTCCTGAAGATGAAGCAATCATCGATCGAATCGCAACTTTCATAGATTCAAAGAAGAAAGTTCATTTATTGCCGATACCAATTACAAAGGAATTATTAAAAGAATCGATTTATGAATTAGAAAATTATATCAAGCGTTAAAAGGAGGAGCTTATGGATACTTTAAGTGTAATGCAGAGTCTACTGATTGCTTTGTGGGTCGCTGCGGTCATGTCACGTTGGCTAGGAGGAGGGGCAACCTTAACTCTTCGTTTTTCACCACTGATGACTGGATTAGTCGTTGGGATTGTAATGGGAGATGTGGCACAAGCCATGATTGTTACGGCTGCTTTGCAAATGATTTATATGGGAGTTTTCTCACCCGGCGGATCAATGCCGGCAGAACCATCAATTGCGGCAGCGATTGCCGTTCCCGTAGCATTGCTAGGGAATTTAAAACCGGAAGCAGCGATTGCGGTAGCTGTGCCAGTTGGTTTATTAGGAAGTTACTTATATCAATTCCGTTTCTTCATCAATACTTTTTTAGGGAAGTATACCGATAAAGCAGTAGAAGATTTGAATGCTAAGGCGATGAAACGTTCGATTATTTTGTATCCAACACTTGCTTCATTTGTCTTGTTTGTCCCATTAGTATTTATCGCTCTTTATTTGGGAGCTCCGATCATTGCTGACGTAATCAATGCTTTAGAAGGCACCGTAGTAATCCATATTTTAGAAGTAGTTGGTGGTGGGTTAGCTGCGATTGGTATTGCCACGACGGTTTATGTTATTGGACGGAAAGATTACATGGTCTTTTTCTTCCTAGCTTACTTTATGAGTGTCGTATTGAAATCACTTGAAATCACAATGGTTACTTACGCAATCTTCGGCGTCTTAATTGCCTTGATCTTTGTTCAATCGCAAAAGGGTAAAGGTGCTGCACCAGCCGCTGAATCGGCAGGTCATAGTTCAACTACTTTTGATGACGATGATGATGACTATGATGACGGATTTTAAGAAGGAGGAAAAAAGATGACTGAAGTATCAACCAATCAAGCAGAAAATAAAAGCTTAGCACCAGAAGAGATTACTAGCAAAGATGTTACTAAAGCGTATCTGAGATGGCATTTCGCTAATGAAATTCCACATTCATTTGAACGCTATCTGGCACCTTCTTTACTCTATGGGATGATGCCGATTTTGAAAAAATTATATAAAGACGATGATGCCTTGAAGGCCGCTTACAAACGGCAACTGCTTTTCTTCAATACCCAATTAAGTTGGGGCGGTGGTGTCATTACCGGCCTGATGTCTTCAATGGAACAACAACGGGCACAAGAGGAGTATGAAAATAAGGAAATCTTGATGCAAGATGACCTGATGTATAACACAAAAGCCGGGTTGATGGGTGCGTTAGCTGGGATCGGGGATGCGATTGACTCAGGAACAGTTCAGTACATTTTCATCGCGATTGCTGTACCATGGGCGCAACAAGGGAGCGCATTAGGCGCATTGTTCCCATTCGTATGTTTTGCAATCTACCAAGCAGCGTTGGGTGTGTTCTTTGCTAGACAGTCCTTTACCATGGGACGAAATGCAACTGGCTTGATGCAAAGTGCCGGTGTTCAAACGGCGATTGAAGCATTGTCTGTTTTAGGTCTGTTCATGATGGGAATTTTAGCTGGAAATTATGTAAAAGTCGAATCGACTTTGAAGTTTGCTATCTCAGGTCGGAAGTTCGTGATTCAAGAAATTCTCGATCAGATTGTACCAGGTATTTTACCGTTAGCAGTAGTAATGGGTGTCTATTGGTTCTATACGAAAAAAGGGTTGAAAGTCACGCAAGCATTACTGTGGTTGACGTTGATTTTAATTGTTTTAGCCGGCTTCGGTATCTTATAAATTTCGAAAGGAAGTGTTTTAAATGGGCGTAATTAATTTAGCTCGCGTGGACGAACGTTTGATCCACGGTCAAGTAATGGTGACTTTATCACAAAAAAGTGGAGTAAATTCAATCTTTGTCGTTGACGAAGTAGTAGCAAAAGATAAATTTATGCGTGATTTGTATAAGAATGCTGGGAGTCGTACAGGGCAAAAAACGATCGTAATCACGCCAGAAAAAGCAAAATTCTATTGGGATGAATTCAATTTTAAAGAATATAACTGTATCTTGATTACAAAAACAGTGGGCGTCATCTATGATCTAGTAAAACATGGTGTGCCGATGAAAGAGTTAAATATCGGTGGGATTGCACAAAAAGATCCCGAAAAGGACCTTTTAGTTACAAAATCTGTTTATTTAAATAAAGAAGACGCAGAAAAATTAAAAGATATGAATGAAAACTATGGAGTAGAAAACATCTATTTCCAAGCAACCCCATCTGCACCTAAATCAAGCTTAAAAGATGTTTTAAAACAATTCGGCTTATAAAAACCACTTAATAATTAGGAGGAAGAATCGATGGAGCAATCAGAAGTATTTAAAGATTGGCTGTTTCGCTACCAATATGTTTATCGCTTGCGCCGAACAGAAAAAAGCAAAAAAAGATTTCTGACTGCTTTGGTAACCGATCTTGCTAAAATGCGGGAAGATATTCAAGTAATCGAATTTGATCGCCAAAAAAAATATGCTTCTCGGAATGTTTATGTTGGCAACATCAAACAAGCTGATCAAGTGATCTGCACCTTTTATGATACTCCTCCTGAAAGTTTTGGTTCGTATCAATTATTTGACCGGAAGGATCAGGCGAAAAAAACAACGAGCTTCATTTTAGTCAGTACGATTATCGCCTTTCTTTTCGGTATTATCGGGACATTGATCTACATGTATTTTTCACCAAATTCGTTTCAATTCAATTCTGTGAGTACATTGCTGATTATCGCCATCTATGGGATCTATTTTTATCTATTGGGGAAAGTAACCAAAGGTCTGTCTAATCGAAAGACTTTGGTTCGCAACACTTCATCAATCTTAGCCATGCTAAAAATGATTGGAGAGAATAAGCAAGAAAACATTGCTTATGCTTTTCTAGATGAAGGTAGTTATGGCAATCGAGGGTTGGAAGAAGTGCAAGCTCAAGTTAAAAGAAACGCTAAAATTTATTATTTGGATAGCGTGGGTGCCTCAGCACCGCTACATCTGCTAGGTGAGCTGCCTAAAGGTGGAAGATACAACGAAGCGATTGATTATCAATCAGCTGATCAAAAGGTTAGTTATCTTTTTAGTGCTAGAAAAGATCAGCAAACCTCCCGTTTTTTCTTAAATTCAGCTGATTTAAAAGCAAAACAGCTAAATATGAAAAATATTGTTGCGGTAACAGATTTGTTTCAGTAAGCAAGGTCTAAGGACTAAGTAAGAACAAGGAGGCTATTATGTTAGGAATTGTTATTGCTACACATGGAAAGTTAAGTGATGGGTTAAAAGACGCCGCAGAAGTGATCGTTGGGACAACCAATAATATTGCAACAGTCAATTTAAATCCTGGGGATGATGTACAAGCTTTAGGGAGTAAAATCGAAACAGCGGTAAAAGAAGTCGATCAAAATGAAGGTGTGATCGTATTGACTGATCTGGTCAGTGCAAGCCCGTACAATCAATCCGTTTTGATTACCAATGGTTTAGAGCCGGAATTGCAGGCGAATGTCTATGTAATCGGCGGCGTTAACTTACCAATGCTTTTAGAAACAATCAATCATCAGCTGTTAAGCACGCCAGTGGAGGAAATTGCACCTGCTGTCCTAGCACAAGGCGCTGACAGTCTAGATGTTTGGCATATCTCGGCAATGGCTGAGGACGACGATGAGGATGATTTCTAATCTCAAATTGTGAAGTCAGAAAAATCGAACATATTAATAGGAATAGGAGACTAAGTCTATGAAGTGGGGCTTTAGATGGTATGGGGAAAAGGGTGACCCGATTCCCTTGAATAATATCCGACAAATTCCAGGAATGAATGGAGTCGTTGGAACGTTATTAAATAAACTTCCCGGTGACGTATGGGAAGTAGCAGAGATTCGTGAGTTAAAAGAAACGATTGAAAAAGAAGAATTAGAATTATTAGGGATTGAAAGTGTGGCAATCCATGATGCAATCAAAGCAGGTACAGATGAAAGAGACCATTACATCGATAATTATATTCAGACCATTAAAAATTTGGCTGAATGCGGTGTGGATTTGATATGCTACAGTTTTAAACCAATTTTTGGTTGGGCTAAAACAACGCTAAACTATGAAAATGAAGATGGTAGTTTTGCTCTGCTTTATGATCAAGCAGTCGTGGATAATATGGAACCTGGAGATATGTACAAATTGATTAGCAGTCAGTCAAAAGGTTTCCAAATGTCTGGCTGGGAAGAAGAACGGCTGAATAAATTCAACGCTTTAGTTGAAATGTATGAAGGGGTAACTGAAGAAATTCTATTTGATAATTTAAAATATTTCCTTGAACGCATCATTCCGATTTGTGAACAAACGGGTGTGAAAATGGGGATTCATCCGGATGATCCACCGTGGGAAATTTTCGGCTTTCCACGGATCACAAAAAATCTGTCCGACTTACAACGAATCATCAGTATGGTCGATTCCCCATACAATGGGGTGACGCTGTGTACAGGAGCGTTGGGGGCTGATCCTGCTAACGATATGGTCGAGATCATTCATGCTATTGGTGATCGGATCAACTTTGTCCATTTCCGAAATGTGGAATTCTTAGGCTATCGGAAATTTAAGGAAACGGCGCATCTATCCACGGAGGGGTCACTAGACATGTATGCTATTATGGAAGCATTGGTCGAAGTAGGCTATGACGGTGTGATTCGTCCAGACCACGGACGAACACTCTGGGGCGAGGTAGCTAGACCGGGCTACGGGTTGTATGACCGGGCGATGGGGATCACGTATATGCAAGGTCTTCATGAAGCAATCACGAAGAGTCGCTAAGCATAGCTGTGTAGAAAGCGAGAGAGAAAAATGTCAGTAAATATGAAGCATCCAGTTTATCAGCAAGTCGCAAAGTCGAAATTATTGCCGCTTTATACCGCGACAGATTTGGCGTATCTACCTAAAGTAGAAGAAATCTTATTAGAAAATGAAGTCCCATTGATTGAAGTAACTTTTCGCAGTGAATTGGCTGCTGCAGCAATCAAGCAATTAGCAGTTTCCGGTAAATTGATGGTAGGTGCGGGAACTGTTCGGACCTTAGCCGAAGCGAAGATTGCGGTCGAAAACGGTGCACAATTCGTTGTCTCACCAGCAGTCGTACCGGATGTGATTGAGTATTGTTTGGAACATGATATCCCTGTTTTTCCGGGAACAGCAACGCCACGGGATATTCAAATGGCTGCAGACTACGGTATTAAAGTCGTGAAGTTTTTCCCCGCGGATATTTATGGCGGGTTGAAGGCAATCAATGCTTTGAGTGGTCCATTCTATGATATCAAGTTTCTACCAACAGGGGGAATCAATGAAACGAACTTCGTTGAATACCTAGAAAATCCGAATGTTGTTGGTGTTGGCGGATCCTTCATTCTTTCTGAGAAAGTTATCATGAAAGATAATGGGATTACGATGAACCAGACGTTGAAAAACTTGGTGGAGCAACTGAATTAGCTAATCAGTAAAAACATTTATGCCATCTGGTGTAAATGTTTTTACTTTTCTAGAAGGAATGACAGAAGACTTCACACTTATAACACATTTTTTTCTTATTTTTGTACAATATACTCATGGCTTTTTCAACTATTTTGGGTAATATAAAGATAACCCTAAAAGTAATTCTTTTTCCCCTGTAAAAGCAGGAACCCCCACAAATAAAGCTGACGCAAAAAAGCGTCAGCTTTATTTCGTATAGACCCAAGCATTAGCGAGTTGGGGCATCAAGTGAGCCAATGAATATGTTTGACTGTAATGCTTTTTTTCGAAGCTATCATTTGGATCATAGACAATCAGCGACTCGCTTTGCAGATCTTTTTTAATCACCATAATGTGGCCAACTTCCGTAAATTCACCTGGATTGACTGAAATTACAATTGGCTGATTCTGATTTAGATACTGCTGAATTTGGGCGGAATCTTTGCCCAGATCGTGCATTGTTAAATGATAATTTTGAGCGAAGGCGGAAAAAATCGACCAAGCGGTCCCTTGACCAGTCTGATAATAGTTACTCCCGCTCCATTGCAGGATTTCTGTGGGATAGACGCTCCGCTTTTCATAATAAGAAAGCACCATGGCTAGAGAAGTAATTGCGCACCCGTTAGTTGCCAAATCATTTTGATCAGAGCCACTCCCATAGGCCTTAGTCGACCAGCGGGCATCCGTTTGGAGCAATAAAGGAAAATCCTGTCCGTGTTCTTGTAAATATTGATTAGCAACTGCAGAAAAATCTTGCTGTTGGCTGTTTACGGTGGAAGAAAGTGTAAAAAAGCGGGAAGCTAATATACCTAAACTGGCAATGACTAAAAAAATACCAAGAAAAAGCGAAAAAGGACGAGTTCGTCGTCGCATAAAAAAACACCTCCATTCCTTTATTAAAACGAAAAAGGAGAGAGGCGTCATCGGGCAAAAGTTGTAATTTATTCGAATTCTTCTAATTCTAGGCTGAGTTCTTCCCAACTAGCCAGCTGTTCTTCTTGTTCAGTTTTTTTCGCTTCCAATTCGTTGGTTAATGCTAACAACTGGACATGATCGTTTAAAACAGCGGGCTGACTCATTTGGGTTTCCAGTTCGGCGATTTTTTCATCAAGCAATGATAAATTTTCTTCGATTGTTTCGATTTTTCGTTTAAGACTTCGAATTAATTTCTGCTGTTCCTTGTCTTGGTAAAATCTCTTTTTCGGAGCTTCCACCGGTTCGATTTCCTTAGCTTGCAGCTCCGCGATTTCTTCTTCTTCTTTTTTCTTCTCTAAATAATAATCATAATCGCCTAGGTAGAGTTTACTGCCTTCAGGTGACAATTCAATCACTTTATTGGCAATCCGATTGATGAAGTAACGGTCATGGGAAACAAACAGCAGTGTGCCTTGATAATCGATTAAGGCGTTTTCCAAAACTTCTTTATTATCGATGTCTAAATGGTTGGTTGGTTCATCTAAAATCAAGAAATTTTCTTTATTCATGGATAGCTTGGCTAAAGCGACCCGTGCTTTTTCACCACCACTCAGTAGCGGGATCGTTTTTTCAACATCTTCTCCACTGAAGAGAAAGCCACCTAAAACACTGCGGATGTCTTTTTCTGGGGTAGTAGGGTGTTCGTCCCAAAGTTCAGCTAAAATGGTTTTATTCCCATGAAGATCGGCTTGTCCCTGGTCATAGTAGCCGATTGAAACATTCGTCCCAAAATGTGGATCACCTTTGATGAAGGGAAGTTGACCAATTAATGATTTCAATAATGTCGATTTACCGATGCCATTTGGACCAACTAGGGCGATAGCATCTTCGCGACGAATATCTAAGTCGACTGGTTCGGCTAATGTTTTTTCGTAGCCAATTGCGGCTTCTTCTAGCTGCAAGACGACATTGCCGGAAACCTTATCAATATCAAACATGAATTTAGCAGACTTTTCTTTTCCATCTGGTCGATCTAAGCGTTCCATTTTGTCCAATGCTTTGCGGCGGCTCTGTGCTCGTTTCGTAGTCGAGGCGCGAACTAAATTGCGAGCGACAAAATCTTCCAGTTTTCCAATCTCGTCTTGTTGTTTTTCATACGCTTTCCAATCACTCGCTAGCTGAGCGGCTTTCAAATCAAGATAACGTGAATAATTTCCTTTGTAGTGACGAATCTTATGACGAGAAATTTCATAAATCTCATTGACGACTTGATCTAAAAAGTAGCGGTCATGGGAAACGATTAAAAGAGCACCAGCATAGCCTTGCAAATAATCTTCCAGCCAGGCCAAAGTTTCAATGTCTAAATGGTTGGTTGGCTCATCCAGAATTAAAATATCTGGTTTGACTAACAGCATCCGAGCTAACGCCAAGCGGGTTTTTTGTCCACCCGATAAGGTACTGATCTCCTTATCGTAGAAACTTTCATCGAACTTGAAACCGTGGAGCACACTACGGATTTCATTTTCATAGCCGTAGCCGTTTTGATCATTAAAATCGTGTTGCAACTGATCGTATTCTTTCATTAAAGAAGCATATCGGCTGTTACTTTCTGGTGTTTCACCAATAGCTACTTCAACTTCTCGCATCCGCTGTTCCATATTACGGACGCCTTCAAAGGCCTTCAACATCTCATTCCAGATCGTTTCAGTGGAATCAAGACCTGTGTCTTGAGCCAGATAGCCTAAGGTTGCTTGCTTATTTTTAATCACCTGACCAGCATCGGGTGTTTCAATCCCTGCGATAATTTTTAAAAGGGTTGATTTGCCGGCACCATTGCGACCAACTAAGCCGATGCGAGCTTTACTAGCCACTTCTAGGTGGATGTTTTCAAAAAGGGTATCGGCACCGAAATAGCGGGCGATTTGATTTGCTTGTAGTAAAATCATTGGATATCTTCCTTAAATTTATTTTTCCGAATGGATTTAGTCTAACATATTTTTAGCACCGACGCGATTGGAAGCGGTCATTTCATTTGAATCGTGATTTTTTCACATAATTTCGAGCACGAGCGTTGCAATTTCACTAAGATTCTTGCTATTATAGTGCAGTAGTCAACATTACGAATTTTTTAGTAGAGGAGAGTCATTGTGAAGGAACAATCAATTCCAAAAGCGACTGTTAAACGATTACCGCTATACTATCGGTATTTACGTATATTGAATAATGCAGGAAAAACAAAGGTATCATCGACTGAATTAAGTGAGGCCATCCAAGTCGATAGCGCGACAATTCGACGGGACTTCTCGTATTTTGGGGAGCTAGGTAAGCGTGGCTATGGCTATGATGTCGAAGATTTGATGCACTTCTTCGGTAAAATCCTAAATGATGATCAGTTGACCAATGTAGCATTGGTCGGTGTTGGTAATTTAGGGAGCGCCTTATTAAAGTTCAAATTCCATCAAAGCAACAGTATTCGTGTTAGCTGTGCCTTCGATATTAAAGAAGATATTGTTGGTCGGATTGTAGATGGTATCCCAGTTTATCCTTTAGATAACATGGTGGAACAAATCAAATTGCAACAAATTGAGATCGCGATCTTGACCTTGCCTGCACAACAGGCGCAACCGGTTGTTGATCAATTAGCCGAGGCTGGCATCAAAGGAATCTTGAACTTTACGGCTGCCCGTTTGACTGCGCCAGACGATGTCATCATTCAAAGTGTCGATTTGACGAATGAATTGCAAACGTTGATCTATTTTTTACATCACAACCCCGAGAACAAATAAAAGATTATAGAGAAAATAGGTCCCAAGCTTGGTATAGGCTTGGGACCTATTTGTTTTGGCTTGCAGAAATCAGCTGAATAATGATTGATAGTCCGGCGCTCCTGAATCCTTGGGTAATTGTTCTAACATATTTTCTAAGGAAGTGAAATCAATAAAGCGGGCTTGCCGAGCAACTTCTTTTCCTTCATGATAGACCAAAACAGCAGGAACTGTTAATACCTCAAAAAAGCCAGCTAATTCGGGCTGCTGTACAATGTCTAAATGATGAAAAGAAATTGCGTTGTCTTCAGCCATTTTTTTCACTTTAGGTTCGTCTACATGACAGATACTACAATTTTCAGAAGAAATAAAGACGATCGTGTTTGTTTGGTTATTCAAAGCTTCTTTAACAGCATTTAAGCGTTCCATAATCTCATTTCCTTCCCAGACTGTATTTGCATACTAACAGAAAGTTAATCAATATTGGCTCGATTGTCAATTTTCCTGTTTTATTATAGTCACATTTTTTAGAACCTGTGCTAATTGAGCCCAGGTTCTTTTCATTTTTTGAATAATAAAATTTTAATATTTGGTGGGCACTTCAATCACTTCTAAAGTTAGCTGTTCAATCAAACAAACGATCTAGGGGCTTCTTTAAAATAAATATATATGTCAATAAAAATGCCCAAGCTACTTTTATGAAATTAAAGAAAAATTTGAAAAAAACTAATTTAAGTAGTTAGAAATAAGGATTTTTTCCTGTTTGTAACTTTTTTCCAGCTTTTAAAATTGTACTTTGATGAGTATGATGCTAATTTTTTTGTAAGAAAGCGCTTTTGTTTTTTGTTAGAAATTACTTTATGTGAAGGAAGGGGAATTTATGGCAGAAAATTATAGGAAATTAATCAGAATTTTGTTATCTATAGTTCTTGTTTTAGGGATTTTAATGCTTTTTAGTAATCCCATAAAAGATTATATCGTGGAATACAATGTTAAAAAAGCGACTGTTCAGCATTTTTCCGCAGCAGAGATAAAAAAAATCAGCGGATTGTTGAACAAGAAATGCAAAAAACTAACAGCGAGATTGTTTCGTTTGATATAGCAGCTGTAGAACCGGTGGATACGGCCTCAACGCTTCAAGAGCTAGTCAATCAAAAAAAATATCCAGTTGTTGCTGGAATTGCTATTCCTAGTGTTGAAATCAATTTACCAATTTTTAAATGAACAAGACGTTACCTTGGTTCGGCCTCAAAAAAATAATACAGTGCTGATTTTAGTTGTTGTATTAGTCATTTTGTTGATTGTGATCGGTATCTTGATTTGGAAAATAAAAAAGTTTAGAAAGTTCGCAAAAGGCCATTTCTTATTTTAGTTGTCCGTAAAAGCTAAGATCGAAGGCTGTCCTGTAAGAATTTACTTGAACATAATAGGATGGCTGAAGTGATTCCAACAACTTGAGCCAGTATTTTGCCTGTTTATTACTTGTCATCTGAAATAAACAGGTTTATAATAACAAACATGCGGGTGTAGTTTAGTGGTAAAACAGAAGCTTCCCAAGCTTCCGTCGCGAGTTCGATTCTCGTCACCCGCTTAGTCTAAAAACCTTGATGTATCAAGGTTTTTTCTTTTTGTCTTGATTTGTTGATATCATTGGGTATCAGCAATTATCAAGCCCGTCTAAACTATTATCTAAACTACTTTTTGGATTCAGTCATCTCAGCGAATGCTTGTATAGCAGGGATTGAGACGATTGAATCCTTTTTTTATTTCTAGACTCTAAACTATTTAGCTTAGAGCGTTAGCTAAGAGATTAATCGAGTCTATTTTCTCTTCTTGATAAACTCCTGCGTAGGTATCTAACGTCATTGAAACACTGGAGTGCCCTAGCAGCTCTGAAACGGTTTTAAAATTAATACCTTGTCCAATTAGAATGGTTGCAAAAGTGTGTCGGAGTGCGTGAGGACTTAGTTTAGGAATTCCAGCATGCTTTGAGATTCTGTGTAACCAAAGTCTTGGATGTGACAGTTGGATGGGTTCGCCTTTTTCATCACAAAAGACAAACTGTTTCCCATCAAAGATATTGACACCTAATTTTAGACACTCCTCTTTCTGAATCAGACGCCACTTTTTCAAGATAGAAATTGTCTCATCGGTTAACGGGATTTTTCTTCTAGACTTCTTAGTTTTTGGTTCCTCAAGATATTGCCTTCTGTTTTTCCCACGAGTCAAAGTCTGTTTTATGGTAAGTACTTTTTCATCAAAATTGATGCAATCCCATTGCAAACCCAAAATCTCACCTTGTCTACAACTTGTATTCGCAAGCAAGAAAAAGAATGTATAGATTTGAAAATGTTCGTTATTTTTTGCATATTCCAATAACTTTTTAAGCTCGTCTTTAGTATAAAAGTTTATTTCCTTTTCTTGAAGGTTCTTTTTCTTTCTTGGCATGACAATTTTTTTTGCTGGATTTTCGGATACATAACCTTGCTTAATAGCAAAATCAAAAATCCGAGAGACGTTTGAAACATACTCTTTAAATTGAGTATTCTTTTCTCTCATGGCATTGGCAAATTTTTGAATATCGGATACCCGTATTTTTTTGATTTCTTTCTCTCCAAAAGTTGGCAAAATATGAGTGTCAAATTTTTGCTTAAGTTTTACAAAACTTGATTCTTTCACGGTAAGCTCGTACGTCTCTAACCATAGTTCATAGATTTCCTTAAATGTTGCATCTTTGTGATTTTGAAACCCATTTTTTAAAATGTCATACGAAACTTGACGATAATAAGCTTTAGCAGCTTTCTGAGTGAGAAAGCCTCCTTTATTAATGTTAACTTGCTTCTTTGTCTCGGGATTTACTCCAAGATATCCCGTCACTCGCCATAAATTTGCTCCATTGCTTTTTTGATATTGTGTGTATGTTGGCATTTTTTTCTCCTTCTCATGTGTGGGGCACATAGGAAAGGAATGAACTTTCGTTACTTGTTCTGTTCTGCTTCTTGAATGAAGGCTAAGTCTTTTGCGGTTTTTTCAATTTCCTCAAATGGTAAGTTGTCAAAGAAGACTGGTTTCATCTCTGGTTTCCCATGACGATCCAAAATCGGATTGCCGTCTTCATCCAAACGCATTTGTGGGGTAAAGAAGCGTTGGATAAAGGCGAGTTTCTCTGCTACCTCGTCTATTTCTTTCACTGTGTGGCTATTCAAAATTTTCGCCAAAGTAAACAAATTTTGAACTTTTTGATCGTACTCGTCGATGCGATCGAGAATAACCGTTGTTTCTGATACCGCAATCTCTTTTGGTGAACCAAAGAGTTGAATCGGTGTCGCGTGAAAGACCGTCGCAAATTTTTCCAAGCTCTCAAATGTCGGGTAACGGATTCCCCGTTCGATATTGGAGATGGTTTGTTTTTGTACACCAATCTTTTCCGCTAATTCCGTTTGGGAAAGTCCCATTTCTTTTCGTAAACGAGCGACATTGTCGCCAAAGTTTTCTATCATTTTCTTCACCTCGGGTCTATCATAAGCGCTTTCCCTAAAAAATTCAAGTGAAAAATAAACAAAATAGTATTTCTAATAAACTTTTAAAATATACTTGACATCTATTTATAATCGCGGTAGAGTGTACGAAAAGATACTATTATATTTATTTATAGTCTTTTTAGTTTTAAAAGGAAATCATAAGGAGGTGAGAAAAATGTCGGCATTGGAACAAGCGCTCCTGAATTGGGAAAAAGATCAAACCAATCAATTCTTTGCCCTGTTAGAAACCCGCTTGGAAGAAACACAAACCCAGCAGGATATCGTCAAACAAAAATATTGTGCGGCGCATTTCGATGTGAGTGTCAATACATTGAAAGAATGGGTTCTTCAGGGCTGTCCAGAAATTCGATTGGACTCAGGTATGGTTTTATACAGCATTCAAGCGGTGAGAAGATGGTTATTAACCTATCAAAACTAAACAACGGTGTGGGGCCAAGGAAAGGAGCCGGTGTCGGGTTGGTGTGGTTGCCGCAGCCGTTACCTCGACTGCGATGGCTGAAAGCCAATCAAGCAGACGAGGCTTACGGAAGCGTGGAACGCACGGGTCTTTTGCGAACACCAGACACTGGCTTAGGATAAGGTGCTTTTCTAATAGCACCTTATAAAGAGAAAAATAATGGCTAATAACTACCGGAAAAATGCGAAAAAAGCTGATACTACCAAGCTTTTTCACAACAAAAATGATTTGCGAACAAGCTCAAATTTTAAAGGAGGTGATCAAATGACCAAAAGTACCCAGAATGTGCTAGGAAAAGTAGATTGGTTTCAAGCCGTCTTGCATCAAGTCAGCTATCAGACGGTCTTTCAAGACTTATTAAAAATCAGTTTAGAGTCCGTCTCGATTCAAGCAGGCAGTTTAAAACATGAAGAATACGATATTGTGTACACCTGTGGCTTTCTCAAATACTACACCTATCACCAGCCAGAAAAGGCCAAAGAACGCGGAACTCTTGTCCTGAGCGGGCAAGCCTGTACCACCTATGAATGGATTTTGCTTTCGTATAACCCAAAGGCGAATGTCTTTCAAGAACTCGCTACCCGTTTTTACGAGTATGCCAGTCAAACCGCCTTCACCTTTGAAATCAAGCGTCTGGATTTAGCCTTGGATGATTACAACGAAATACCCTATTTCACGGTGGACCAGCTCCACAATAAGGTGAAACGGAAGCAATTCCTTTCAAAAGGACGAAGCTATCAACTCCATGACAGCGAGTTTGATGCCAAACAACGGGCAAAAACGGTTAGTATCGGCGTTCGAGGATCGGCTTGTATGTTTCGGGCCTACGATAAAGCCAAAGAAATGGCTAAAGACTTTGACGGAGTGAAACAAGAGGAAATCCTGGCACGGGCTCCGCAAATTCGGTTGGAAGTTGAAACACGAAATGATGTGGCAGAAAGTCTCTTTCGAACAATTGCTTTTTTACCACAAGATCAATGTGTCGCAAACTTAATCCGAGGCTTCCTGCAAACGGAACTTACCTTTTACACGGACAGCTCCTTAAAGCAGGTCTGTCGTTGGTGGCAGGACTACCTAAAACCAAGTCTGGTTCCCACTATCACTCGGCAGTATCAAGTGAGTAGCTTTGACCGTTCTTTGAACTGGTATGAATATGGTGGACCCATGGCGTTAACCCAAGCACTCTTTTTCTTGCATCATGAGGGTGTCGGGATTGATCCAAGTTTGTTAGAGATTCGCCCCAATTATGAATGGACACCCGAACTTTCTGATCGCATGATTCAATACGTCAGTGAGCAACAACGTCCCGATTTGATTCCGCTTATCCAAGAACGCACCAAAAAAGCGTCCGTCACTTCCCAATAAGTGAACGAACGCTCTGTTAAAAAATTTTCTAAATCAAGTATAGCAAAGAAAGGAAGAAAACACGATGCCAAAAATGTTAAGTATCAACGATTTTGATTTCGGAGCCATTGGCCCAACCTTTGAACTAGATGAGGTCAGTCCGAAGTTTGCGACCGAAACTCGCACCGATGAAAACGGTCAAGTCATTCTAGATCGCGAAAACAAACCCAGAAACTTCTATACCGATGAGATTATCGGGTACAAATATTCGGTGACCATCCTAGAGGGACAATTCCGTAAAAAAGCAACACAAGTCACCGTGAATACCTTAGACCATCCAATTGACAATGATGAGATTATGAAGCGCGAGAGTGTCAAATGCCGATTTGAGAACTTACAACCAAGTAGACCTGGGCACCCGATGTATTATAAGGCAGATAAGATTGTTTTGTTAGGGAATCAGAAATAAAAAAGTAAGGAGAGCACACTAATCTGCTCTCCTTATTCTTCGGTTGAACGGAAAAAGAGACTGTGACGAACACCTTTGGCGCAAGCGTCTAAAAAGTACAATCCCAAAATCATTCTCGGTAGACTCCTCAAAATAACTTTCTGGAAGATTTAGTTGTAATTAGAGTAGGCCAGATACTTCCTACACGACTTTTGGCATGATAACTCTATTCTACACAAGATTCAGATTAATTCCTCATTTTGGTTCAGGACCGCACTTCCTATCTCAATTTGTCACAACCAAATACTTTTTCTTTAATGAGTTAATTGTTTCATCTAACACTGACAGATCTTGTGTGACCTTTAATAATACAATACCTCCTTGAATCTGAGCAATAATTGATCTCGCTTCAATTTGAGATTCCTCAAAACTCAACGAACTAAAAGAAAGTAAATTTTTAGCTAAAGAAATAATCCACTCATTCATAAAATCATTTAGTAAATCACGAAAGTCCTCATCCTCCAGTGATAATTCGACAATTAAATTTCCCATTGGACATCCATAATAACGATTCTGATCTTTATGAAATGAATAAACCCAATCCAACATTGCTTCAAAATCATGTTGAGGATTTAAACTGGGAGCCAATATATCATCGAACAGCTCATTTTGCCAAGACTTAACGTTTTCACGGATTACTTCTATACCAATACTTTTTTTAGAATCAAAATAGTAATACAATTGTCCCTTACCTGCATCCGCTGCTGCTAAAATATCCCGAATAGAAGTATTGTTATAACCTTTTTTATAAATTAAATTGCGTGCCGCCGAAATTATCTTTTCCTTCGTTCCCAAAATAGTGTTCTCCTCTTTTGTTTAAAGTATGGCAAGTCTAGCAACTGAGGATATTATTGTCAAGATTGCTATAAATCACTTCAAATTTTGAATTGAGAACCTCTCTTTCTTTATTCCTATTTTAATACGTCATTTAAAGATTCGCTCATAGTTGGGTGTGTGTAAATATTATCACGTAGCATTGTATATGGGAGGTTAGCCTTAATAGCTAAGGCAATCAAATTAATTACTTCATGAGATTCCTCTGCATAAATAGTTGCCCCTAATATCTGTTCAGTTTTAGGATCTACTAAAATTTTAAAAACACCTCTCGCATCTTCAAGTACTTGTGCTTTAGGTACTCCAGCAGCCATTAACTTAAATATTTTATAGTCGATATTCCTTTTTTGGGCTTCTTTTTCTGTTAACCCAACGTTAGACAATGGCGGTGTAATAAATACACTATAAGGAACAACTACTCTGTCTGAAACTTTTCGTTCTTCTTCCCCAAACAATTGACTTAAAATAATGCGATAATCGTCCAAAGAAATATAAGTAAATTGTAATCCACCTTTAACATCTCCAATAGCCCAAACATCGTCAGCAGTGGTTCTTAAAAAATCATCAACTACTATAGCACCGCGATCAGTTACCTGAATACTTGTATTTTCTAAACCTAGCTCCGATGTATTTGGCTTCCTCCCTGTAGCTGCTAGAACTTTGTTTGCTTTGACGATTTTCTTCTCGCCGTTTTCGGTATAAGTTACTTCGGCAAAATCCGCATGATCTTTCACTTTATCAATAGAAACACCTAAATGGAATTCAATACCAGCCTCAACTAAATCATTATAGATCAATTCTGAAACATCATCGTCTTCTCTAGAAATAAAATCAGTACTAGCATCCAAAACAGTCACCTTACTACCATAGCTGTTAAACATAGAGGCAAATTCTAACCCAATATATCCAGCACCTATGATAACAAGATTGTCTGGCAACTTCTCCTGATCCATTGCACTAGTAGAGTCTAGCAAATAAGTACTTTCCCTCAATCCTACTATTGGAGGAATGACTGGAACAGCTCCAGTGTTAATAAAGATTCTTTCACCTTCAACTTGTTTTATTGAACCATCGGGCAAAGTCACTTCCAGAATGTGATCAGCAACAAACTTAGCAGTTCCATCTAACACTTCTCCCGTTGCTTCATCTGAGATCATATGATAATTCTTATTTCTCAGCATACCAATCAATTTCTCTTTATGTTCTATAGCAGTGCTGAAGCTCATTTTTTTTTCACCATTTAAAATTAATGACTTGGATGGGATACAGCCAATATTAATACAAGTTCCACCATACATTCTCTTAGATTTTTCGATTACTAATACGGATTGACCTTTAGCTGTTAATGTTTTTGCGAGTGTTTTTCCTCCCTTACCAAAGCCAACGATAATATTTTCATACTTATTCATACAAACCCTCCATTTTTCTGTACCAATCGGTAGGTACTGAATTAATTGTATTATATTAGAGATAAATAAGTAAAATCATTTGCTTATGCGCTATTGTTCTTTTACATAATACACAGATAGATAGTATTAGCTCATTAAAATGAGTTTATAAAATAATCGAATGAATTTTTTTGATTTCCGAAGTAATTCGCCACCAAGTAGAATTTCAAAAGAAATCTTTATTGTGATGTAGCCAAATGGGGACACCAACAATCAACAACGAAGTCACGTTATTTAAGCGGATTATTTTTGATTATCAAAATTTTATCGTTTTCTTTCACACATGAAGCTATTTACAGTAAGGATTGATATTTCAAATTTTAAACATTTGAGAATAATAATGAAGCACTTGTTATATCAATAGTGCTTCAGCAGAGGGACTATATCATCAGATGTTAAATATTCAGCTAGTAACAATATAAAACTTGATTATTTTTATAACTGTGAAAAGGGACTTATTAATTTAGCTTCATTCTTTTCCTATATACCCCACACCTTTTTTGTCTTTATGAACCTAAACTATTATCTAAACTAGCCAGTATTGGTATAGTAAAAATACTGATAGAGCAAGAATTTGAGAGCCATGCTGTTAACACAGAAGCTTCCCAAGCTTCCGTCGCGAGTTCGATTCTCGTCACCCGCTTAGTTTGAAGAGTGGGAAAGCCTGATAAAAAATAAGGCTTCGCTGCTCTTTTTTTAGGCTGCAGTAATTTCTTTGTTTTAGTAAAAAGGCCCCAAAAGATTTATAAATCCTGCTCTTGCTATTCAATTGAAAAATGATGTATGCTGAAGGTGTTGCGGAAGAGTATATCCGTGAAGAGGTATATCCTCTGATGAAACCAACGTTTGTGGCTGAGCGTTGGTTTTTTTGTATTTGAAAACAAATTATGCAGAAAAGAATATTTTCTGGTGAGTCCTTTCAATGGACATTCATTTCTTTAATGAAGGAATTATTTTGATTGAAAAAAAGTTTTTTTCGTAATGGATTTTGCTAGAGTTCTATTGGAGCCAGGAATATACTATGTGCAAATCAGTGAAAGGGGTTAGACGGGGTTTATCTTTGAGCTAAGTGAATTAGTGTAATGTTTATAGGAATATTTTTTTAAATTTCACGACTGATCTATTCCCGTTTGTCAACGATAATCCCAAATTCACAGGGATGTAATGAAGTGATCAGTAGCTGGGAAAATACGGCAACAACTATTTAGTAGAACTTATTTAGTTAAGATGAAATATCGTATTACTTGCTGCCAGCTACTAGGAGCGACTAGATAATTTACCATTGTCAGGCTGTCTATTTGCGCCCTTGTATATGGCAAACTACAAAAAAATCCTCCTAGTGAGGATTAAACAAGCATTCCGAATAGGTTTAAAAATAAAAGCAATAGTGCTGGCAAAAGTGAATTCATCGCGTTGAACATCCAATGAACCATAAGCGGGGCCCAAATATTTTTGACAATCAAATAAATGAGGCCTAAATAAATGCCAATAGCCATATAGGGAATCATGGCATAAATATTTCCATTGAAATTATGCCAATGAATAAGACCAAATAAGATTCCTTGTACAAATAGCATGAAAAATCGGAAAATTTTGTTAGAAATTTTTTCCAATAGTAGGTAACGAAAAGTCAATTCTTCAGTAAACGGAGCGATGAAGGGAGTCATAGCTGCTAAAACAGTCCAGCCGACAGAAAGCGATTGAATTGAACTACTATTTGTTGGAACTGTTAATAAGTCACTGGGAATCAAAGCGCGAACGAAATGAAGGATCAAAAAGACTCCGATAACTAAAAGAATGCTTAATAATAAACGTTGAAAAAGTTTTTGGCGAAAAATTTGCCATTGTGCACGTAAAAAATCATGGAATAACCAAATCATAATGAAAAAGCCTGCTGAAAACAATAAAAAGGACGCTAACAAAGCGGCTTTGGGGTTTTTATCAGGTTGTAAAAGTGGAAAGATATATTCGTCAATCAGCATTTCTGCGGGTAGCACTAAAAGCCCCCACCGTTGTTTTTTATTTGCGATCATTGTTACCACTCCGTTCCTTTGATAGTTTAAGAAAATTGCTGAAAAGTGTAAAGTAATATGCAAGAATGTAGTATTTGTTTGTGAGGAGTTTGGTATACTAGCTAAAAGGGGGAGATGGTGTTGGCGGATTATCAGATGCAAAAGACAATGGGGAAATGTTTTCGCAGTAAACAAGCAGAGATACGTGGATTAATCCGAATCTTAGGTAGTTGGTATGATTATAAAGTAGTTAATGGGCAGCCCGAGCCTGGAGACATGCTGGAAGTTATTGACTTTACCAGTCGGGAATTGTTAGTCGTTATCAATAATAATTTAGTAGAAAGTGATGTGAATTACATTGATCGTATTTAATATTATTTTGTTTGTTGTTTTTATAGTTATTCTTTTGTTTATTCTGAGTCAGTTAATAGTAATTGTTCAGCAAGGGGAAGTTAAAGTTGTTGAAAGTTTTGGTAAGTATGTTAAGACGTTGGAACCTGGGTTGCATTTCTTGATTCCAATTTTGTATGTGGTGCGTCGGCGCGTTTCCTTAAAACAAACGCCGATTCAAATCGAGCCTCAAAGTGTGATTACACGGGATAACGTAATTGTTGAGATTGATGAAGCAATCAAGTATCATGTAACCGATGCACGGGCTTTTGTCTATGACAACGAAGATGCTGTTACGTCAATGATTCAGGATTGTCAATCAAACTTACGTGGGATTATTGGGAAGATGGAATTAAATGAAGTGTTGAATGGAACAGAAGAAATCAACGTTAATCTATATGAGAGCGTCAAAGATATTACTGCTGGATATGGTTTATCGATTGACCGGATCAACATTGGAGAAATCTCTGTTTCAAATGAAATTGTTAATTCCATGAACAAATTAATTACGGCCAGTCGGGATAAAGAATCGCTGATTACGATCTCTGAAGGGAAGAAACAATCGGTTATTTTAGAATCCGAGGCAAAATCTTCTGAAATGCAGATTGATGCTGAAGCGCGGGCCCGCCAAACAAAAATCGACGCAGATGCACGGGCAGAGCGGACGCGTATCGATGCAACAGCAGAAGCAGAGCGGATCGCTAAGATTACAGAAGCAGAGACGGCGCGAATCAAGGCGATTAACCAAGCCATCGCGGAGAGTAATTTAACCGACGAAATGATTGCTTATCTAGGAATTGAAGCGTTCAAACATGTTGTTGAAAATAATGGCAATACCGTCATTATGCCAAGTAATTTAACTGAGTTGGGCAATGTACCAGCTATTAAAGAAATTTGGCAGCAAACGAAATAAGCGGTTATCGTCAATTTTTCTGAAAAGGGGATCCGCTAGCTAGGAGTGGGAGAATCATCGCAACGAAGAAACAAACACCTAAAATTATCTCTGCGATTGTTGTATTATTAGCTGGAGTTTACGGTGTTTATTCACAAGTTAAGCCAGACAATGACTCAATGGAGGCAGTCAAAGAAGTACAGGTCAGTCAGTTATCGGAAATCCCAGATTATGATGGTGAACATCAAACGATTGAGTTGAACAACAATCGCCCGGCATTTTCTAAAGAAGATTTGTCCATGGATCAGGGCACTTGGACTCGTTTTTCCGATTTGGATCATTTGAATCGAGTGGGTGTAGCAAACGGGATGCTGGGAAAGGACTTGATGCCGCAGGAAGAACGTGAGCGTCTATATGTGAAGCCGACTGGTTGGCATCAGAAATTTTATCAAGATAAGCCACTATATAATCGTGCCCATCTGATTGCTTTTCAATTTTCTGGCGAGAATAATAATTTGAAAAATTTAATGACCGGCACAGCTTCGTTGAATGATCCGGGCATGAATGACCATGAAATCGAGATCGGTAATTATATTCGTAAAACCAATCACCATGTCCGTTATCGTGTAACGCCTTATTTTAAAGGGGAGGAATTAGTCGCCCGTGGCGTTCAGATGGAGGCCCAAAGCGTTGAAGATGATCAGATTTCATTGAATCTATTCATCTATAACGTGCAAGAGAGCATTAAGATTGATTATCAAAATGGGTATTCACAAAAAGAATAAGTCATTTTCTAAATGACGCTGTAGGTAGGTTCGCTTTAACGAGCCTGTCTACAGTTTTTTTAGTTAAATACCAGCGAGTCAGCGTGTGGAGTCTTCCCGTAGCGATACTTATGATAGGGGAAGGATTATTTATCAAGTAAGGCGGTCGAATAAGAAATGAGTACGTTTGCTTTGGTTCCTTCAGATTCTATTGGAAAATCCAAAAAAGGATGTGTACCAAAAATCTTGGCACACATCCTTTTTCCATGTTTTAGTTCAAAGCGCTGCTGTTTTCCATAACTTCATCAATCAAGCCGTAAGCTTTTGCTTCTTGGGCAGTCATGAAGTTGTCACGATCAGTATCGCGTTCAATCACTTCAATCGGTTGACCAGTACGTTCAGACAAGATGTTGTTTAAACGTTCCCGGGTTTTCAAGATATGACGAGCAGCAATCTCGATCTCTGTTGCTTGACCTTGAGCACCGCCAAGTGGTTGGTGAATCATAATCTCAGCGTTCGGTAAAGCAAATCGTTTGCCTTTAGCACCAGCTGTTAATAGGAAACTCCCCATTGAAGCAGCCATACCAAGTACGATTGTTTGGACATCAGCCTTAACAAAGTTCATTGTGTCAAAAATTGCTAAGCCGGCTGAGACGCTACCGCCTGGTGAGTTGATGTAAAGGTAAATATCTTTTTCAGAATCTTGGGCATCCAAGAAAAGTAATTGGGCGATGATAGTGTTCGCCATGTCATCGTTCACTTCACCGCTTAACATAATAATACGGTCTTTCAATAAACGAGAATAAATGTCGTAAGCACGTTCGCCACGAGATGATTGTTCAATAACTGTAGGAACTAAATTCATAGTGAATCCTCCTTAAATAATATTCATAATTAGTTTAGCACAAACAAGGTTAGATTGCTAAAGCTAAAGAAATTATACATCCTTGGTCAGTTTTGGTCAAATAGAAGGCTTCGTTTTTTTATCTGACTCGAACTATCCTAGAAACATGAAAATATGGTACTATTAATAGCGCAGAGGATCAAATGTAATGGACAGAAATAAAATAAATAATTACATTTCTATCCAATTAAGTAAACCCTGCTTTTTTAAAGTGTTTTACTGGAAGCATCGTAGCAGAAAAATGCTGAGCATAAAAAAATACGGTTAGTATGCAGCGTGAACTTTTATTTTAATAATCGTTAGGTTGTACGTAACACGTTTAGGTAAATAAGATGAGGAGGAAAAAAAGTGGAAATTGCATTTGTGGGGCTGATTGGCGTACTAATTGGCGCGGCTTTAACAGGTATTGCAGTCTTTTTTATTTTTAGGTATATCGATTTACGTCAGCGTCGAGAAAGAGAATTAGAGCATCAAGTGAAAGAAATAGAAACCATTAATCTTTTGAATAAAAAAATTAATGAAATTTTGTCCAAACGCAATGTGTTGATGCAAGATTATGTTGCGTTCAATTCCTTTGATGATTGTTATATTACGATTGATGATTTCATTTATTTGAATTCTTTTACGGCTCAAAATAGTTTCTATCTACCTAATTATTTAATTGAAGAGTTTTTCAAAAATATCTCTCATCGTAAAGTTATTTTGTCTCCAGAAGAAACGGTTAAAATCGGCGGCTATACTTATAAAGGCGGGCGGATTGTAATGGAGACTTTTTCAGAGCAGCTTTTAGAAATCCTTGAAGAGAAGCGGCAACAGCTGACGCGCTTAACGAAACAACCGTTGCGCTATTTTAATGTGCAATAATTGGTGGTTTTGAGTGCTGTAAAATAGAAATGTTTATAAATATGGACGAGGTGATAACAGATGACAGTAATCATTGCTCATCGCGGGAGTGCAGGAACCCATCCAGAAAATACATTGCCTGCGTTCATGGAGGCAGTCCGGACAGGGGCAGATGGGATTGAACTGGATGTTCATTTGACGGCTGATCAGCAATTGGTAGTAATCCACGATGAGAGCGTGGATCGGACGACGGATGGTAAAGGATTGGTTCGTGAGTTGACGTTAGCAGAGATCAAGGAGCTGGATGCCGGTAGCTGGTTCGATGAAAAATATCAAGCAACTAAAATCTCTACACTGCAAGAAGTGTTGAATTTATTATTACAAATGCGTTTTCGCGGCGTTTTATGCATTGAGATTAAAACGAATAAATATCATTATCCTGGGATCGAAGAAAAAATTTCAGCAGTAATGACCAGTAAAGAGTGGCCCTTTACTTATTGGTATGCAAGTTTTAATTTAGAGTCCTTGCAGATTATGCATGAATACGAGCCGGATGCGCAATTTGATTTGATTCAAAAAAATGACTTAGATAAGTATCAGACTGTTTTGACCACTGATTATCTTGAAGGATTACATCCCAGCTATGACTGGGTGAAGCAGCATCCTGAGATTGTAAAAAATTATGAAAAAGCGATTCGTCCATGGACGCCTAATTTGTACGATACCTTGATGAACTGTTTTGAAAAAAATTTAGCGGGAATCATCACCGATTTCCCAGAAAAGGCCATTCGGACGAGAAGTAGGTACAAACAATGAAAGTAATCGCAATTGTAGGGCCTACTGCTGTAGGAAAGACTAGCTTAAGCATTGATTTGGCTCAGCGTTTTAACGGAGAGATTATCAGTGGAGATTCTATGCAAGTTTACCGTGGCTTAGACATTGGGACAGCTAAAGTTACCATTGCTGAAATGGCAGGAATTCCCCATCACTTGATTGATGTTCGCGAGATCGATGAACAATATTCAGTAGCTGACTTCCAGAAAGCTGCGAGACAAGCCATTCAAGAAATCACTCAGCGGGGGAAGCTACCGATTATTGTGGGCGGTACGGGGCTGTATATCCAGTCGCTGTTATGGGATTACAAGCTTGGTAGCGAAGGTGAACCCGAAGACTCCTCCTTGCGAGAAAAATATGAGCGTTTTGCAGCAGAAAAAGGAAATCAAGCATTGTGGGAAAAGCTACGGCAAAACGATGCATTGGCAGCCGAAAAAATCCACTATAATAATCGAAAAAAAATAATCCGTGCTTTAGAGGTCTTTGAATTGACTGGTCATTCGATTATGGCTCCCAAAGAACAGCCCCAAAAACTGTATGATAGTTTCTTAATTGGATTGAATACGGATCGCGCCGTTTTGTATCAGCGAATCAATCAGCGGGTTGATTTGATGATTGAAGAAGGCCTTTTAAAGGAAGCGGAAAGCTTAGCAGCAACCCCGAATGTTCAAGCGGCTCAAGGGATTGGTTACAAAGAACTGTTTCCTTATTTTTCAGGAGAGTCTTCATTAGAAGCGGCAATCGAAGAAGTTAAATTGCATTCACGACGTTATGCCAAACGTCAGTTGACATGGTTTCGCAATCGGATGTCAGTTCATTGGTATGACTTAGTCCAACAACCAGATGTAATTGAAGAGATTGAAACAGCGATTGAAAATTGGTTAGCTGAGGAGTCTTCGATTGATCAATAAAGATAAACAGAAAAAAAGTAATTGCCAAAAGAGGAACGAGGAGGGAACGAATTGTCAGAACGAGTCATTTTAGTCGGCGTCGAGACAGACGAGAGTAAAAGTAACTATTTAGAATCAATGCATGAGTTGGCAGGACTGACCAAGACGGCTCACGGCGAGATTGTTTTTTCATTGACCCAAAAACGGCCGAAAGTTGATCGACAAACGATTATTGGAAAAGGCAAATTGGAGGAGCTAGCCCAATTGGTTGAGGCTCATGAAGCAGAGTTGGTCATTTTCAACCACGCTTTGTCTCCTCGTCAAAGTCAGACGATTGAGGATCAAGTGGGTGTCCCTGTGATTGATCGAATCCAGTTAATCTTGGACATTTTTGCTCAGCGTGCGCGATCAAAAGAAGGCAAGCTGCAAGTTGAGTTGGCCCAATTAGATTATTTGTTACCGCGTCTAGTTGGACAGGGGCAGAGTTTATCACGGCTTGGTGGCGGAATCGGAACCCGAGGACCTGGGGAAACGAAATTGGAAACCGATCGTCGGCATATTCGTCGGCGGATCACAGCCATAAAAAAAGATCTGAAAGAAGTCGAAGCGCATCGTGAGCGTAGCAGACAAAAGCGACAACAATCCAGCATTTTTCAAATGGGTTTGATCGGTTACACCAATGCCGGTAAGTCAACGATTTTGAACTTACTGACCAATGCCGATACTTATTCAGAAGATCAGCTTTTTGCAACCTTGGACCCGCTGACGAAACGTTGGCGCCTGCCGCAAGGAATGGAAACAACAATTACGGATACGGTCGGCTTCATTCAGGACTTGCCGACGCAATTGGTCGATGCCTTTCAATCAACACTCGAAGAAAGTAAAGGAATGGATCTTTTACTACATATCGTAGATGCTAGCGCGGAAGATCGGCAACAACAGGAAAAAACTGTGATGGATTTGTTGAAGGAACTTGAGATGGATGATATTCCTGTTTTAACGATTTACAACAAGGCTGATCGGATTGATGAATTTCGCTTTGCTCCGACGCTTTTTCCTAACGTCTTGATTTCTGCTAAGACGACGAAAGGCAAAGAGCAGTTAGCTGAAGCAATTAAGCGTGAAATCATGAACCTATTAGAACCTTATTTGTTAACGGTAGGCGCTGATGAAGGTCAGGCTTTAAGTGAAATGAAACGAGAGACGCTGGTCTTGAGCGAAACTTTTGATGAGGAGAAGGAACAATACATCGTCCGAGGTTTTGCTAAGAAAAACTCTCTTTGGATTAGGAGAATGGAAGATGAATTGGACAGCTGAGTTAGCACCAGAACTAGTTGCAAAAGTTGACCGAGTGGATCAACAAATTTCCCAACGACTGCAAGAAGTACGGGAAGTAGCATTATCAAACCAAGCCAAAGTATTAACTGCTTTTCGAGAAAATCATGTTTCGGAAAGTCATTTTTTACCTTCAACAGGTTATGGAAATGATGATCAAGGAAGAGATGTGTTAGAAGCAGTTTATGCCCAGGTCTTTGGCGCTGAGGCTGCTTTGGTCCGCCCACAAATTGTATCAGGGACGCATGCAATCGCCACCTCATTATTTGGTGTGCTACGGCCTGGGGATGATTTGCTTTACATTACCGGCACGCCTTACGACACGTTATTAGAAGTAATTGGTGTACAAGGTAATGGCATTGGTTCTTTTAAGGAATACAATATTGGGTATGATGAGGTTGAGCTTTTAGCGGATGGAAATGTTGATTTCGATCAAGTAAAAGAAAAGATCACAGCTAAAACGAAGGTTGTTGCGATCCAACGATCTCGCGGCTATGCCGCACGTCCATCTTTTACGATTGAAAAAATCAAAGAGATGTGTGATTTTGTTAAGAGCGTTGCCCCTGAAGTTGTGATTTTTGTCGATAATTGTTATGGAGAATTTGCTGAACTGTTGGAACCAACACAAGTTGGAGCAGATATCATGGCGGGCTCGTTAATTAAAAATCCTGGTGGCGGAATTGCGAAAACGGGGGGGTATATTGCAGGTAAAGAAGCCTTAATCGAGCGCTGTGCCTATCGGCTAACGACCCCGGGAGTCGGGGCTGAAGGGGGTGCGATGCTAGGCAGTGTTTTTGATATGCTGCAAGGTTTTTTCTTGGCACCGCATGTTGTGAGCCAGGCGATTCAAGGGGCGATTTTTTCAGCAGCGTTATTAGCTGAGTATGATTTAGAATCAACCCCCAAATGGGATCAACCGCGTACCGATCTGATTCAGTTGATCGATTTTCGTGATCGCGACCGAATGATCCAGTTTTGCCAAGCAATTCAAAAATACTCACCGATCGATGCTTATGTCGCTCCAATTCCGTCTTATATGGCCGGTTATGAAGATGATATTATCATGGCGGCCGGCACTTTTATTCAAGGTGCTAGTATTGAATTAAGTGCAGATGGTCCATTGCGTGAACCCTATTCATTATATTTGCAAGGTGGGCTAACTTTTGAGCATGTAAAAGTTGCAGTAACCAATGCAGTGAATGAAGTGTATCATCAATAATGAGCATTCCGAAGTCATTCTGGACTTCGGTTTTTTTATCTTTTTTCGATAGTTATGGCTTCTTCTTTTAGTAATAATTCTAGGTCGCGACTGAAACGGACAAGATAGGTATGGTTCTCTTTATAGCAAGCTGTAACGATTCCAACTAAGCCGGCCATTGAATGGTAATCATTAATTTTAACTAGTTCACCAATATTAAATTTGGACAAAAGTTCACCTTCTACTTTTTTTAGTAGTATATCAGATTTTTTTGTAGTGTTGAAACGTTGATGGGATAAGGCGTTTTTAGAAAAAACGAACATTCCGATTCTTTATGTAAGAAAATCTGACATTAACTCTTGACGATTGGTCTATCGGATGGTATTCTTTTTTCAACATCAAGGAACAAGGAGGAATGGTTATGCGGGAAAAAGAACTACGTCGTTCACTTGCTGTTTTTCCAATTGGTACAGTTATGAAATTGACTGATTTGACTGCCAGACAGATTCGGTACTATGAGGAACAAGAGCTGATCCATCCTGAACGAAGCGAAGGAAACCGTAGGATGTATTCTCTAAATGATATTGATGTGCTACTGGAAATCAAAGATTATCTATCCGATGGTTTAAATATGGCCGGAATCAAACGGGTCTACCAAATGCGTCAAGAAGAGGTCAAAGCTGCTAAAGCGAAACCACCGTTGACGGATAAAGATGTTCGTCGAATCTTTTATGATGAAATGTTGACACAAGGTGGCTTTCAACAAAATAATCCATATCAATCACAAGGGCCTAAACTTTAGTGGTTGTGGAATATAAAAAAATGAAGTGTGAGGAAGGGATTAGATACTATGCCGAAAAGAGATCTAAGTAAAGAGGATATTAAACGAATTGTTGAAGAAGAAAACGTCCGCTTTTTACGTCTAATGTTTACAGATATTATGGGGACAATCAAAAATGTTGAAGTGCCAGTCAGCCAAATGGAAAAAGTTCTAGATAACAAAATGATGTTCGACGGTTCATCAATCGAGGGCTTTGTTCGAATTGAAGAAAGTGACATGTATTTATATCCAGATTTGACGACTTGGATGATTTTTCCTTGGGAAAGCAATCATGGCAAAGTAGGACGATTGATCTGTGATATTTATGGACCAAGCGGTCAACCATTTGCTGGGGATCCTCGCGGGAACTTGAAACGGGTCTTAAAAGGAATGGACGAATTTGGTTTTACTTCATTTAACTTAGGGCCTGAGCCTGAATTCTTCTTATTCAAAATGGACGAAAATGGCAATACAACATTAGATTTGAATGACCGTGGTGGTTACTTTGATTTTGCCCCAACCGATTTAGGTGAAAATTGTCGTCGTGATATCGTATTGGAACTTGAAAGTTTAGGCTTTGAAGTTGAAGCATCTCACCATGAAGTGGCGCCTGGTCAACATGAAATTGACTTCAAATACGCAGATGCCATTGAAGCTTGTGACAATATCCAAACCTTTAAGCTAGTGGTTAAAACGATCGCTCGTAAACATGGTTTGCATGCGACGTTCATGCCTAAACCACTTTACGGTATTAACGGTTCTGGTATGCACTGTAACATGTCTTTATTCAACGACGAAGGCAATGTTTTCTATGATGAAGATGGTCCTATGCAATTAAGTGAAACGGCGTATCAATTCCTTGCTGGGTTAATGAAACACGCGCGTGCATATACGGCAGTATGTAACCCGATTGTTAACTCATACAAACGTTTAGTTCCAGGATTTGAAGCACCTGTTTATGTTGCTTGGAGCGGACGCAACCGTTCACCGTTAATCCGAGTTCCTGAATCACGTGGCTTGTCAACTCGTTTAGAATTACGTTCAGTTGACCCAGCGGCTAATCCATATTTGACAATGGCTGTATTGTTAGAAGCAGGGTTAGACGGTATCCGTAATAAATTAACACCGCCGGCAGCGGTTGATCGTAACATCTATGTGATGACAGAAGAAGAACGTAAAGAAGCAGAAATCTATGATTTACCTTCTACGATCCACAATGCTATCAAAGAATTGCGGAAAGACCAAACGATGATTGATGCTTTAGGCAATCATATCTATACGAACTTCAATGAAGCAAAACGCATGGAATGGGCAGCTTTCCGTCAAACTGTTTCAGAATGGGAACGCGATCAATACTTAGAACTTTACTAATCCTAACTCAAAAAAGATACGCCTGAGATTTTTCTCAGGCGTATCTTTTTTGTTAGTGTTAAAATACTGAGGTAATTGTTATAGAGAAAAATAAGTAAGAAGAAGGTTTTCTTTTTGATTGTTGACTGTTAAGCGCTCGAAAGAGAAAAAAGTTAAATTAAAAAAGATGCTTAAGAAAAGCCGTCTGTTTTGAGTAAAAGCATGTTATAATAATTCGGAAGATTTTCTAAAGCCAACAGATTGGCAACTTACAAAGTTTGTAAGTTTTGTCTTCTTTTAGTAAACTATAGATGGTGATAAGTTCAAGGAGAGGTGTGAAAGAATGGGATACACAGATGAAACAGTCCGTTTTGATTTTGACGACAACCGCAAAAAAGAGATCAGCGAAACATTGACGATCGTCTACAACGCTTTAGCCGAGAAAGGCTACAACCCGATCAACCAAATCGTCGGCTATTTATTATCAGGCGATCCTGCGTATATTCCTCGTTATCAAGATGCACGAAACTTGATTCGTCGTCACGAACGCGATGAAGTCATGGAAGTTTTAGTTAAATATTATTTGAAAGACCATGGTATTAATATTTGAAGCGAGTGATGGGATTAGATGTTGGCTCGAAGACGGTTGGAATTGCAGTTAGTGATCCATTTGGTTGGACAGCTCAAGGAGTTGAAATCATCCGCATCGATGAAGAAAAAGGCAAATTTGGTCTTGAGCGACTTGCTGAACTAGTCAAAGAGTATCAAGTAACTAAATTTGTGATAGGGCTCCCGAAGAACATGAATAATTCGATTGGTCCTCGAGCGGAAGCTTCGATGGCCTATGCCGAGAAAGTCAAAGAATTATTTGCTTTGCCCGTCGAATTTCAAGATGAGCGGCTAACCACGGTCCAAGCAGAACGGATGTTAGTTGAACAGGCGGACGTCTCACGTTCCAAAAGAAAAAAAGTAATCGATAAACTAGCGGCGGTCATGATTTTACAAAATTATCTTGATCGAACCGGCAATAAACTTTAGAAAAGAGGAATAAGAATGGCACACGAACACACACATGACCACGATCACGAGCATGATCACGACCACGAACATGAAGTAATTACTTTGGTTGATGATGAAGGAAATGAAACACTTTATGAAATTCTATTAACGATTGACGGACAAGAAGAATTCAATCGTAACTATGTTTTGCTTTACCCAGCCGGCGCACCGGAAGAGGAAGATGTTGAATTGCAAGCATACGCATACGTTGAAAACGAAGACGGTAGCGAAGGTGAATTACAACAAATCGAAACTGACGCTGAATGGGATATGATTGAAGAAGTTTTCAACACATTCATGACCGAAGAAGAAGAATAAAAATTAAAGAGACCAAATCTCTAATTAGAGATTTGGTCTCTTTTTGTCTAAATACAGGATATTTTTTGCGAAAAATCAACAAAAATGAAGCGCAAACAGATTGTTTGTCAACAGTTAATTGGAAGCGTAACATAATTTTTGTAAACGCATACTTTTGAAGGTGGGATTTAAATGGAAAAGATTTATCAAGCTAGCACAGCAGAGGGTGCCGTCGACTTTATTAATACGTCTGATCTTGAGGAAGCGGCCAAGGAGGTCATACCTGAAGGGGGCTACGGCTACATTAGTAGTGGAGCAGGGGATGGTTTTACTTATCAGGAAAATGAAAGGGCTTTTAATCATAAATTAGTCATTCCTCATGTCTTGGAGAATGTGGAATTACCAGATACCAGTACGCGCTTTGCAGAAGAAGCTTTAACGGCTCCAATCATTATGGCTCCCGTGGCGGCCCATGGTCTGGCCAATGTGGCTGCTGAAAAAGCTTCGGCTAAAGGGGTTGCACGCTTTGGCACGATTTATACGGCAAGTTCATACGCGTCTTGTACGCTAGAAGAAATCCGTGAAGCCGGTGGGTCTGATGCGCCCCAATGGTTTCAATTTTATATGAGTAAAGATGATGGTATCAACCGAGATATTCTAGACATGGCTAAACGCAATGGGGCAAAAGCGATCGTCTTGACCGCCGATGCTACTGTTGGCGGGAATCGTGAAACTGATCGCCGGAATGGTTTTACTTTTCCATTAGCGATGCCGATCGTTCAAGCTTATCAGTCAGGAATTGGTCAAACCATGGATGCTGTCTACGGCTCCTCAAAACAAAAATTAAGTCCAAAAGATGTGGAATTTATTACTAACTATTCTGAATTACCGGTCTATGTCAAAGGTGTACAATCAGCAGAAGATGTCACACGAGCGCTTGGTGCAGGGGCGTCGGGGATTTGGGTTTCCAATCATGGCGGACGTCAGTTAGATGGAGGTCCTGCTGCTTTTGATTCACTGCAATATGTGGCAGAAGCCGTAGCCGGAAGGGTCCCGATTGTTTTTGACAGCGGTGTAAGACGCGGTCAACATATTTTTAAAGCAATTGCTTCAGGAGCTGATTTAGTAGCAATTGGTCGACCAGTTATTTATGGTCTAGCTTTAGGTGGATCAGTTGGTGTGCAACAAGTTTTTGATTTCTTTAAAAAAGAACTCGAGATGGTGATGCAACTGGCTGGTACACAGACGATTGCAGATATTAAAACTGCTACTTTAAGAGAAAATCGTTATTTATAAGCTGCTAAAAAGCATTCGTCGCTTCAGAGTTTGTTCTTTACTATTTCTTTGTCCCGTGCTATCTTTTTATTAAGAAAGATAGGTAGAGGAGGAAAAGGAATGACTGCATCAATGAAATTGCGCAAGAAACTTTTGAATGATTAATTGAATATCAATTCAAAAGTCTAGGAGCAGCAATTTCAGGGGATGAGTGTATACTTTTCTAAATGAGAAATGCAAGGCATAGTGCTAGACTATGCCTTTTTTTGTACACTTTTTCCCTTTTCCTAGCGAGAAGGGAAAGAAAAAAATGGAAAATTTAGCTATAAAATTAAATAAAATTGAGCACAGTTTTGGTGCTAAAAAACTTTTTTCAATTGAGTCATTGTCGGCCTATCAAGGAGAACGAATAGGAATTATTGGCTCGAATGGACAAGGGAAATCAACCCTTTTAAAGTTGATTGCAGGGGAATTAAAACCAGATTCTGGAACGATTCAAAAAGAAATTGCCTTTCATTCTTTTAGACAAATTTCGGACATCGAAGAAGAAAACGATCAGACAAATGAACTAGATTGGGAATTGCTGGGAAGATTTTCCGTCCCACAAAATGCGCTAAATACTTTCAGTGGCGGTGAGCTGACGAAATATCGTTTGGCACGAGTGCTGTCGACTTATGAAATGGGTCTGCTTTTAGATGAGCCGACTACACATTTAGATCAAAATGGCATTGAACAATTGATTGAAGAACTACGTTATTATTATGGAACCTTGCTTTTTGTAAGCCATGATCGCTACTTTTTGAATCAGCTGGCGACCAAGCTTTGGGTAATCGAGGATGAGGAGATTAAGGAATATACAGGGAATTATGAAGAGTATCAGCAACAAAAGAAATTAGAAAAACTTGAAAATGAGCGAGCTGTTGAACTTTTTTTAAAGGAAAAGCAACGTTTGACTATGGCAATCAATCAAAAGAAAGAACAGGCTGAAAAAAATAAAAAGATTTCAACAAAGAAAAAGCAGCAGAGTATTCGACCTGACCGCTTATCTTCGTCGAAACAAAAAGATACGGTTCAAAAAAATCTGCAAAAAACGGCTAAAGCAATGGAGAGCCGACTCTTGCAACTTAAGGAAGTGGCGACGATTGAGGAAACTCGGTCGATCCAGTTTCCAATTTCAAAAACAGTTGAAATCCATAATAAATTTCCGATCCGGGGTGAGGATTTCTATCTAACTAAGGGCGAAAAAAGATTATTTGAAGGCTGTGATTTCCAGTTTGGCTTAGGGAAACGAATCGCGATTATTGGAAAAAATGGCAGTGGGAAATCGTCTCTTCTAAAAAGTATTTTGGCGAATGATACCGGAATCGTCTTGTCGCCTAAAGTTGTTTTTTCAACTTATCAGCAAATGTCCTACAATCTGCAAGGAAATCAGTCAATTTTAGCTTATTTGATGGAAAAGTCGGAATATAAAGAGGCGCTTGTACGCAGCATTTTGCATAATTTAGGTTTTTCTCAAATAGAGATGAGCAAGCCAATCAATAAACTAAGTGGTGGTGAGGCGACACGGGTTCAAATCGCTTTACTTTTTACTCGCCCCTCAAATGTATTACTGTTGGACGAGCCAACTAATTTTATTGATCTTCAGACGACCGAAGCTCTGGAAACATTGGTGACTTCCTATCCTGGGACAGTGATCTTCATTTCTCATGATCGCTATTTTATTCAGAAGGTCGCAGATGAAATATATGAGATCAAAGATTTTCGATTGCAGCGAATCGACTAAAGTATTTCCATGGGAAAATTTCTGGCCGTTTAATAATACGCGTTATCTAATTTATGTTTTAGTACACGTAAATAGTTTGACTTTGCTGTGTTACTCGTGTTTTTCATGAGCAACTTTCTATCGTCTGTTGTTTTTTATATGTTATAAATAAACCAACATTTCGAAATGGAGAATATATGAACGGAGACGATAAGATTGAAAAAAGGATTATTAGCATTAACCCTTGTAGCAATAGGTTTAATTTTGGCGGCTTGTGGAAGCGGACAGTCGAGTAAGGATGATAGTTGGGAAAAAGTGGCCGACAAACAGGAACTGACAGTGGCAACTTCCGGAACGCTATTTCCAACTTCCTATTATAATGATGAGAATCAACTGATTGGTTATGATGTAGACGTTGCCAAGGCAGTTGCAAAAAAACTAGATTTGAAAGTTAAATTCAAAGAATACAATGTCGATGGTCAAGTAACCTCGGTTAGTCGCGGAGAAGCCGATTTTGCAGCCAACGATTTTGGAATGTCAAAGGCTCGCAGTAAGAAATTTTCCTTATCTTCACCAATTAAATATTCCTTTGATAGTATGATTGTCAGAAAAAGTGATGATTCTGGGATCCATTCTTTGGAAGATTTAAAAGGCAAAAAAGCTGCGGGGGAACCTAATACCAGTTATATGAAGATTGCTGAAAAATATGGGGCTCAAGCAGTGACTTATGACAATGCGACTAACGACCAATACTTGACTGATGTTGCAAATGGGCGAACGGATGTGATTTTAAATGATTATTATTTACAAAAAATGTCGCTTGCTGCGTTGCCAGAGATCCCAGTCAAAATTTTAGAGGATGTTTATTTTAATGCCAATTCAACTGGTTTTCTATTTGATAAAAAGAATCAAGCATTAAAAAAGAAAATTGATGGTGCTTTAGTGGAACTAAAAAAAGAGGGCACGCTAAAGAAAATAGCTGAAGAATATTTTGGTACGAATGTTTCAGTAAAACCAAAACAGACGGTTACTGAGCAGGTAGCGGCGGATTAATGTACATTCCGACAATTGATCTAGCCTTGATGCTGGAATCACTGCCATTTCTGTTAACTGGCTTAGGGTATACAATAGGAATCAGTTTGACCGCCTTCTTTTTTGGTAATGTGCTAGGAGTTTTAATCACAGTCTTGGGACTGCTTCCTGGGCGCTTTGTAAAAACAGTTGTCCGCTTTTATTTATCCTTTTTACGAGGGACACCAGCCTTAGTCTTGCTGTTCTTACTATATTTTGGACTGCCTTATCAATTAAATGCGGTAGTCGCTGCAATTATTTGTTTTAGTCTGACAAGTAGTGCCTTCATTGGTGAGATTTATCGCGGATCGATTGCAGGCGTTTCTACAGGTCAATGGGATGCAGCCTATGCACTGGGAAATCGTTTTTGGCCGACTATGCGCTATATCATTTTGCCGCAAGCCTTGCGAATCTCACTTCCAGCCTTAAGCAACGTTGCGATGGATCTGTTGAAAGGGACGTCATTAGCAGCGATGATTACCGTTCCAGATATTTTTCAAAAAGCTAAAATCGTTGGTGGCCGTACTTTTGATTACTTGTCGATGTACCTGTTAGTTGCCTTAATTTATTGGCTTTTGTGCATCGGCATTGGGTTGATTCAACACCGTTTAGAAGACTATTTTCAAGCAAAATATCGCTGAGAAATCGTTTTAGTATGGTGATGCAATGGTTAAAAAAGATCAGCACAAGTAAAATTTAGTGATGCTTGGTGACCAGTGGACTTCCCTCAAAAGACTCGATTTTATCTTTACAACGTTTTAGTATCAATCCTTTTTTCTTGATTTACTGATAATTTTAGGTAAAATACAGTCTTAACTTAAACAAGTGGTAAACTAAGGTTAAAAAAGGATTGGATGTGTCAGCGATGGAGTTACCACCTTTGAAATTTGCTATGAATGACCATGTACAATTTAGAGTCGCAGAAACTATTTTCACAGGTGTTATCGAAGATACAGAGTTATCCTGTTCTTCTCAGCGAAACTATCATTCTTATAATATTTTTGTGAAAGAACGAGAATGCTCTTTCTTACACGTTCCTGAGTTTGATGTTTTGAGAAAATATTAGATTAAGCCGAAACAGTTTGTTAAAGGATTAAAGCCATGACAATCCTTTAACAAACTGTTTTTGATTGAGTCATTATTTTTCACTGAATGGTCAAGTCTAGTATTATTAAACAGAATTTGTGATAATAAGACAAAGTCGCTGAAGAGGTGTTGAAAATGAAGGATGGTTTGTACTGGGCTGAAAAATTACGTGATAAAACAATCAGCTTTCAAGAATTATTAGAAGAGTTTAAATCTAGGGCTCAGCAACAAAACACGACGCTGAATGCCTTTGTCACTATGCTGGATCAGGAAGCATTGGCAGAATATCATAATCAAGAGAAAATATTGGAACGGCCCTTTGCGGGTTTGCCGATTCCCTTAAAAATGTTAGGTCAAGAAAAGAAGGATTGGTTAAGTACTTCAGGCTCTAAACTATTGTTGGCTCATCGTGCCACTGAGAATAGTAATTATACCAATCAATTGCTCAGCAATGGCTTGATTCCCTTTGCTCAGACCAATACACCAGAATTTGGGTTTAAGAATATCACGGATGCGCAAGTTTATGGTCCTGCTAAAAATCCTTGGAATCTCGATTATTATTCTGGTGGTTCGAGTGGTGGGGCCGCAAGCGCCGTAGCTGCCGGGATTGTTCCTATAGCTGGTGCGAGCGATGGCGGTGGTTCGATCCGTATTCCGGCTTCTTTTTGCGGTTTGATTGGCTTGAAACCAACGCGTGGAGCGATGCCGGTTGGCCCAGGTAGTTGGCGCGGCTGGCAAGGCGCCGCCATTGATTTTGCTTTGACTGTTTCCATGCGGGATACGGAACAACTTTTTTATGGGATGCGGAAAATCAACTCAGCAGCGCCTTACCAAGCACCAATCACAGAATGGAGCCATACACAGGCAGCTGATCTAAAACAATTGAAAATTGCAGTCATGCTTGAGTCGCCGATTGGCTCACCGGTCTCTGGCGAAGCTATCACGGCAGTAGAACAGGCTTATAATTTTTTATTGGCACAAGGGCATCAAGTAGAGATTCTTGATTACCCGCTTGATGGTCAAGTCTTGATCGACAGCTACTATTTGATGAATGGGGCTGAGACTGCTGCAATGTTTGCGGGCATTGAACAAGGGATCGGACGGGCAGTAGAAAAACAGGATATGGAGTTAATGACTTGGGGGATTTATCAATATGGCAAAAAAATTCCGGCCAGTCACTATATTCGTGCGTTAAACATTTGGGATCAGGCAACGGTTAGAATGGAGCAACTGTTTAAAACCTATGATTTGGTATTGTCGCCAACAACTGCCGCGGCTGCGCCTAAAATCAATCAAGAGTTGCAAAGTAATGAGATTCGCCAGTCTTTAGAAGGCGCAGATACACTCTCTGAGCTGGAATTAGCGGAATTAATCGATCAAATGTTTGATCAGAGCTTGCAGATTACCCCGTATACCCAACTGGCTAATTTGACCGGCCAACCGGCGATTAGTTTGCCAACGGCTTTGACACAAAAAGGCTTGCCATTAGGAATTCAGTTTATGGCAGCGCGGGGTCGCGAAGATTTATTGTTGCAAGTCGGGAAGTTGTTTGAGTCTGCCTATGGATTCCAACTGCCGGTTTATTATCGTTAGGTTGTGGTAATCTAGTCGATTTTTCAGCGTAATTGCTAATAGCATTGAGATAAGTAAAAAAACGAGTAGCTTAAAAAGGCTCATGCCGTTTTCAAGCTACTCGTTTTTCTGTTGATTAAATCATTTTTTTAGCTTTTTCGGTATTAGCAAAATGAAGCTTTGCATATTTACCCAGTAAATCCATACCACCTTGACGTAATAATTTCGCAGCCAAACGGTCAGAAGGGGTACCCGCTCCAGAAGGGACTTTGGTTCCAAGTTCAAGGGAAGCATTATCTAATTCTTCAAGGAAACTTGCACGACTAATAATAGAGGCGGCGGCAACCGCTAAATGATATTGCTCGCCTTTAGTGACAAAATAAATTTTTTCTTTGACTGGTTGTGCTTCTTGTTTCACGTATTTTAGATAATTTGCTTCCGAAGTAAATTGATCAATCAAAATTGCCTCGGGTTTGATGGGGGAGATTTCTGCTAACAGCAAGCGAATCGCTTGATTGTGGAGCGCGACTTTCATGCGCACGGCATTGTATTTAGGCTGGATCTGGTTATATTTTTCGGGCTTAACCACCAACAAGCGATAGGGTATCAATTCTTTGAGTTTTACTGCCATTTGACGAATCTGTTCGTCGGTCAGCATTTTGGAATCTTTCACACCTAGTTGTTTTAAAACAGCCAGATGTTCTCGATCAGCGTAAGCAGCACAAACACATAATGGTCCAAAGTAGCTGCCATTTCCCACTTCGTCGCTGCCTAGAACTGATAAGGAGGCAAAGTTAGCAGGGAGACTGCTGCTTTTTTTTGTAGCTGAAGCTTCTGTTTTACCCCAGCGAGCGGCTTCTTGTTCCGCCTGGTTGCCTTGGAACAAAACTTTTCCGGAGGTGTAGGCGGTAATACTAATCCCATTTTTTTTGGCGGAGAATTCACTGTAAGGGACCTTTTTATTTAGTAAATAGTCGGCGTAATAGTCTTTTAGTTTTTGAATTTCAGTTTTTGATAGTTTTAAGACAGCTGAACTCATAATTTCTCTCTTTTCTTTAAATTCGTTTACTTTTAATTGATGAAAGTTGTACATATGAAAGGTTTTAGCATATAATAAATTAGTATTTTTGTTACTAGGCTATTTAAAAAAGTTTTTAGGAAGGTTGATCAATATGGCGCAAAATCGCTATAAGGCAGTTGTTGCCGGTCAGACTTATACTATCATTGGACAAGAATCCAAGCAACATATGGATATGGTTACGGCTGTGGTCAATGAACAGTTAGAAGAGATATTAGCGTTGTCACCTGAGATTACGCAAGAAAAGGCAGCAATGTTGCTGGCAATCAATGCAATCTCAGACCAAATAAAAAAGCAAGAAGCATTGATGAAGTTAGAAAAGCAGCAAACAACACTTGAGGGACAAGCTGCTCATAATTTAGAATTAGAGAATCGAATTAAAAAAATCGAAGCCATTGAAGCCGAAGCTAAGGAAATCATGCGGAAAAATGGAAAAGAAAATGTTCCAATCCGTAATCACGTAGAGGCGCAACAAATCGTCAATGAAAATCGGAAGCGTGAGATTCAAAAAAGAGCGGCAAATAAATAAGTGAGGGATACTATGTTAACATTGGTAATTTTATTTGCATTACTGCTATCTTTTTACACGGGATATCGCCGAGGGACAGCTTATCAGATCGTATTTTCAGTTGGTTATTTGCTATCATTTATTGTCGCGCGGATCTTTTATCAAAGATTAGGCTCGCATTTGGATCTATTTGTACCGTATCCATCGGTCGTCAGCGAATCCAAGATGCTTTATTATTCGACAGAGCAAGCGTTTAATCTAGATAAAGCCTTTTACGCTGGATTTGCTTTCATGCTGATTTTAGCGGTGGGGTGGTTATTGACCCATTTAATCGCGATCTTTTTTAAAGATTTATTATTTAAAGTAATCGTTCCTCAGTATGATGGAATCGTTGCAGGGATCTTGCAATTAATCATCTGTTATGTAGGAATCTTTTTGATTTTGAAACTAGTCAGTTTTGTACCGATGGCGCTAGTTCAAAATCAGCTGGAAGGCAGTTGGTACGCTCGTTTTATGATTGAGCATTCGCTGTTTTTAAGTTCACACTTTGACAACTTGTGGGTCACAAAAATTATTGGATAAAGTAGAAAAACCGGGACGCTGTTTGACAGGTTTCGGTTTATTTATGTACAGAAGGTGAAAAAAATGAATGAACGCATTCTAAATACTTTAGAGTTTGAACAAGTAAAAAAAATGATTCAACAATATTTAACTACGGAAGCAGGGGAAGAAGAACTCCGCCAATTAACCCCTTCAAGTGATGAAGAAACGGTACAGGCCTGGTTAGATGAGACAGAAGATGGCATGAAAGTTCAACGTTTACGTGGAGGACTCCCGATTCCCAAACTAAATAACATCAAACCCCATATGAAACGAATTGAGATTGGTGCCAATCTCAATGGGCTGGAGCTAGCAGAGATTTCCCGTGTGTTATCTACTACGAGTGAATTGGTGCGCTTTATCGATGACTTAAAAGACAGTGAGCTAGAATTTTTACGTCTGTATTTTTGGGAAGAACAGTTGACAACTTTACCTGAATTAAGTGGGAAGTTACGTCGCTCGGTGGAAGAAGATGGACGGGTGCGGGACGAAGCATCGCCAGAGTTGCGGACAATCCGCAGTCAAATTCGCCGCAGCGAACAAACGATTCGTGAGCAGTTAGACGGCTTGATTCGCGGTAAAAATGCCAAATATTTGAGTGATAGTTTGATTACAATGCGGAATGATCGCTACGTGATTCCAGTAAAACAAGAGTATCGCGGTATTTTTGGCGGTGTGGTCCACGACCAAAGTGCTTCCGGTCAAACTTTGTTTATGGAACCTAAACAAATCGTAGAGCTGAATAATCGTTTGCGTCAGCAGCAAATTGCTGAACGCACAGAGATTGAACGAATCTTGGCAGAATTATCGGCAGAGCTCGTCGCACCGCGGAAAGATATTTTGCATAATGCTTACGTTTTAGGTCGTTTTGATGTAATGAACGCCAAGGCTCGTTTTGCTAAAAATCTAAAGGCGGTTGTGCCAACGATCAATCAAGCGAATCATATTTTCTTCAAGCAAGCCCGTCATCCGCTGTTGGACCAAGAAAAAGCCGTGGCAAATGATCTTATGATCGGCCAAGATTTCCAAGCAGTCGTGATTACAGGTCCTAATACGGGTGGGAAGACGATTTCCTTGAAAACACTGGGATTATTACAATTGATGGGGCAAACGGGATTCCCGTTACCAGTTGCGGAAGAGAGTCAAATGGGAATCTTTGATGAAATTTTTGCTGATATCGGTGATGAGCAATCGATTGAACAAAGTTTATCCACCTTTTCTTCTCATATGACAAATATTGTTTCAATTTTAGATAAAATCGATGAACATAGTTTAGTATTGTTCGATGAGCTAGGCGCGGGAACAGATCCACAAGAAGGCGCGGCGCTGGCCATTGCGATTTTAGATGCTGTTGGAGCTAAATCTGCCTATGTTATGGCGACCACTCATTATCCAGAATTGAAAATCTATGGCTACAATCGTTCGAATACCATAAATGCTAGTATGGAATTTGATGTAGATACCTTAAGTCCAACTTATCGTCTGTTGATCGGTGTCCCTGGCCGTAGTAATGCCTTTGAGATTTCTCGTCGTCTTGGGCTGGATCCACTGGTAATTGAAAGTGCGAAACAGATCATTGATGAAGAAAGCCAAGACTTGAATGAGATGATCTCCGACCTTGAAAATCAGCGGAAAGCCACGGAGACAGAATATTTAGAGATTCGTCATTACGTAGATGAATCCGAAAAGCTCTATCGTGATTTGAAAAATGCCTATTCTTATTTCTTCGACGAACGTGAAAAGGAAATGGATCAAGCTCGTAAAGAAGCCAATCAAATCGTCAGTGAGGCAGAAGAAAAAGCTGAAAAGATTATTAAAGAGATTCGTCAAATGCAATTAGCCGGTCAAGGACACGTCAAAGAGCATCAATTAATCGATGCTAAAACACAATTAGCTGATTTGAAACAAGACGAACAACTGAAGAAAAATAAAGTTTTACAAAAAGCCAAGGCTCAGAAGACATTCAAACCAAACGATGAAGTAATCGTCGAAACATACGGTCAACGGGGGACATTAATCAAAAAAGTTGGCGAAAAAGACTGGCAAGTCCAACTAGGTATTTTAAAGATGACTGTTTCCGAGGATGATATGACCTTGACGACACCGATCGAAGAACCAAAACAACGGGTAATCACTGGAGTGCAACGCGGAGCTAGTGCTAAAGTTAAACCAGAACTTGATTTGCGAGGCAAACGCTACGAAGAAGCCTTAGCAGAAGTCGATCAATATATCGATGCAGCCTTGCTCGCAAATTTTGCGCAAGTTCGGATTATTCATGGTAAAGGGACCGGAGCGTTGCGCAAAGGGATTACGGAGTATTTGAAAAATAATCGTAATGTCAAAAGTTTTGAATTTGCACCAGCTAATCAAGGGGGCAGCGGGGCAACCGTGGTGACCTTTAAATAGTTTACAAGTGTAAGCAGAAGAGTAGCATAGAAAAAGTCAGCGTGCTATACTACTTTTAGTAAGAAAATTGGATGCCTAATTGGTAGCATCCAAGCGATTAGGAGGAATTTTGAATGGCACAAGTAGTTACTGATAAGACATTTAATGAAGAAACAGATCAAGGTCTTGTTTTAATCGATTTTTGGGCAACTTGGTGTGGCCCTTGTCGGATGCAAGCACCAATCTTAGAACAATTATCTGAGGAATATGATGAAGATGAATTTAGAGTAGTGAAAATGGACGTTGATGAAAATCCAGAAACGCCAGCTTCATTTGGTATCATGAGTATTCCTACACTAGTTTTGAAAAAAGATGGACAAGTTGTGGACAAAGTAATCGGTGTTCACAGTAAAGATCAATTAAAAGAGCTAATCCAAGCTCACATGTAAAATGAAGGTGGGTGTGGCTGATGCCACACCCACTTTTTCCGAAGCAAATTTTTGCCACGAAGACTTTTCGAGAAGGGAAGTAGACTATGAACGAACGAATCAAAAATAAATTAGCGCTTTTACCAGATCAACCCGGTTGTTATCTGATGAAAGATAAGAATGGTACGATCATCTATGTTGGGAAAGCCAAGATTTTAAAGAATCGTGTCCGTTCTTATTTTACTGGTAGCCACAATACCAAAACTGAACGTTTAGTTAGTGAGATTACAGATTTTGAATACATCGTGACGGAATCAAATATTGAGGCTTTGCTACTTGAAATCAATTTGATCAAGAAAAATGACCCTAAGTACAATATCATGCTAAAGGATGATAAGACCTATCCATTCTTGAAGATCACGAATGAAAAATATCCACGCTTAATGATTACGCGGAAGGTTTTGAAAGACAAAGCTCATTATTTTGGTCCTTATCCCGATGTTAATGCAGCGAATGAAACGAAAAAATTATTAGACCGTCTATTCCCGCTAAGAAAGTGTAAGCCATCACAGAAAACGCCATGTTTGTACTATCATTTGGGGCAGTGTCTATGTCCCTATGCCTTTCATGTGGATCCGCAAGTCTATAAAGATATGGTGGAGGAAATCAAAAACTTCTTAAATGGCGGTCATAATCAGATCCAGGATCAACTAGTAGAAAAAATGAATCAAGCGGCAGCCGATATGGAATTTGAGAAAGCAGCTGAATATCGAGATCAGATTAAAGCAATTGAGACGGTAATGACGAAGCAAAAAATGACCAATACAGATTTAGTTGATCGAGATATTTTTGGTTATGCTACCGACAAAGGCTGGATGTGTGTCCAAGTCTTTTTTGTCCGCCAAGGAAAGCTGATTGAACGAGATGTGTCGATGTTTCCTTTTTATAATGACGCGGAAGATGATTTCTTGACCTATATTGGTCAATTTTACCAAGAAAATGAACACTTTATTCCCAAAGAGGTCTTGATTCCTGATAATATTGACAAACCAAGTGTTGAAGCGCTGTTGGACACCAAAGTTTTACAGCCACAACGAGGGGAAAAGAAAAAACTTGTTAAATTAGCTGGTAAAAATGCACAAGTTGCGTTGAATGAGAAGTTTGATTTAATCGGTCGCAGTGAAGCACGAACAATCGGTGCAGTGGAAAAATTAGGCGATGCCATGAATATTCCTGCTCCGATCCGGATTGAAGCCTTTGATAACTCGAATATCATGGGAACAGATCCGGTCTCTGCGATGGTCGTCTTCATCGATGGAAAACCTGCTAAAAAGGAATATCGCAAGTATAAGATTAAAACGGTTAAAGGCCCCGATGATTATGCTTCCATGCGGGAAGTTATCTATCGCCGCTATTCTAGGGTATTAAAAGAAGGCTTACCGTTTCCTGATTTAATTGTGATCGATGGTGGGAAGGGCCAAGTCGATGTGGCCAAAGATGTGTTAGCCAATCAATTGGGGATAGATATTCCCATCGCTGGACTAGCAAAAGACGATAAACATAAAACTAGCGAATTGCTTTTTGGCCCTGAATTGACTGTGGTTCCCTTGGAACGAAACTCACAAGAATTCTTTTTATTGCAACGAATTCAAGATGAAGTCCATCGTTTCGCCATCACTTTCCACCGCCAACTACGGAGCAAAAATAGTTTTGCATCAAAATTAGATAATATTGAAGGGCTAGGTCCGAAACGGAAAAAAATGTTGCTGAAGGAATTTAAATCTTTAAAGAATATTCAAGCAGCCTCAGTAGAAGAATTACAAAAAGTTGGGCTGCCAAAAGCAGTCGCTGAGAATACGCAGCAGCAATTGCAAAAAAAATAATGTATAGCACCCTTTACATAAAAAGTAAAGGGTGCTATACTTTTTTTAACAAATGTAAAGGTTACTATACATTGAGGAGTTGATCGTTTGCATAATCGAATCCATGAACTGCGTAAAGAGCGTAAGCTGACTCAGAATGAATTAGCAAATTATTTAGAAGTAACTCGGCAAACAATCATTTCTTTAGAGAGTGGGCGCTATAATGCCTCGTTGGTCTTAGCCCATAAAATTGCCCGTTTTTTTGATTTAACGATAGAAGAGGTATTCATTTTTGATGAGGAGGATGAAGAATGAAGAAAGATTTAACTAAAGCCGATCGTGAGTATTATGAAAAACTACGAAAGTTGAATAGACTATATCTCGCATCGCTTCTTTTCATTATTGTGTGCTTGATCATTTTAGCCATTGGGATTAAAAACCAACAAATCCCCCATGAGCGAACGAGAGGGTTTTTGACTGGCTTTTTTGTGTCAATGAGTACGGCAATTGTAGTTGTTCTCTTTAGGAATAAAAGAATCATGAATAATCCAGCCAAGTTGAAGCAAGAACGGATCAAAAAGACAGATGAACGGAATATTCAAATCATCAGTAAAACATTCTGTGTCACGAGCTATGTCTTGATTTTTACACTAGCCATACTGAGTGTGATCGGAAGTTTTATTTCTCAGGTAATGATGATGATGGCCGCTGGATTAATTTATGTCTTTTTAATCAGCTTCTTAATCTGTTATTTCTATTTTGGGAAAAAACTTTAGTAATTCCTAATTAAATGTGGATGTGTTGGTCAATTAATGAAGACTGCCTATTTAGGCAATCAATTTATAATTTTTAAGTAAGGAGTGAGAAAAATGCTACAAGTTAAAGATTTGAGTAAAAGCTTTGGATCGTATAAAGCATTGAATGACCTGAATTTTACGATTGAAGACGGGAAAATTCTAGGGTTGATTGGACAAAATGGTGCTGGGAAAACGACGACCTTTCGTTTGATTTTGGATTTTTTGTCGAAGGATTCCGGCAGTGTACTTTGGGATGGTCATGAATTATCGGGGAAAGATTACAATCTGATTGGCTATTTACCAGAGGAACGAGGACTTTACCCCAAAGTGACCATTGAAAATCAATTGCTCTTTTTTGCATCATTACGTGGCAAGAAAAAACAAGAAATCGCCCCTAAAATCGATGAATGGATGGAAAAATTTCAAGTTAAAGGCAAGAAAACTGATAAAGTCAAATCGCTTTCTAAAGGGAATCAACAAAAAGTTCAGTTGATTTCGACCTTGATCCATGAACCCAAGCTGGTTATTTTGGATGAGCCTTTTAGCGGACTCGATCCGGTGAATGCCGAATTATTAAAGAATGGAATCATCGAGCTAAAAGAAAAAGGTTCATGCGTCATTTTTTCTAGTCATAATATGGATAATGTGGAAAAAATTTGTGATCATCTGATTATGCTGCGTAACGGCGAAACGGTTTTAAATGGCAAGGTTCATGAGATTCGTGAATCATTTGGTCGCAGTAAATTGTATTTAGAATCCCATCTATCCAAAGCAGAATTAGAAAATTTTGCCGGTGTCCAAAGGGTAGTTCAAAAAGAGGATGGCAGTTTTGATATCACGTTGTCCGATCCAGTCGCAGGACGCGAAATATTTGCTCAAGCGACTAAAGAAGGATATATCCCGATGTTCAATCAACAACCGCCAACGCTGGAGGAAATTTTCAAATGGAAAGCAGGTGCGATCGATGAGTAAAATGGGAATTATTATCAAAGATGTTTATAAAAAAAATGTGAAATCTACTGCCTTTGTGATTATGATCTTGGCACCGTTTTTCGTGATGGGAATTTTTTATCTGTCGCAGCATTTTTTTGGCGATGCCAATGACATTAATAAAATCGGACTTGTTAGTGAGCAATCGACAATTGCTGAGCAACTGGCCAAAACTAAAAATAAAGATTATAGCTTTAAAGTAGTTAGCTCTGAAAAAAAGGCTCAAAGTCAATTAGAAGATAAAAAAATTGATGCCTATCTTAAATTGGAAATGGGTGAGGATCGAGTATCCGGTCAACTATACAGCAAGTCTGCTTTAGGAACCTCGACCGAAAGTCAGCTGCAACAAATTTTGAGTTCTCTGCAAACTAGTATCCGCGCGAGTCAATTACAGTTAACGACAGCGCAAGTTCAAAAGGTGATGGAACCGGCTACCTTTAAAGCCAACAAAGTCACGTTTGAAAAGGGCAAGATGCAAAGCGACGGTGGCGATTCCAGTGTCCAATTTGCTTTGAGCTTCTTAACGACGATTATTATGTTTGTATTTATTATGAGTTATTCATCGATTATTGCCCAAGAGATTGCTTCAGAAAAAGGAACTCGGATTATGGAAGTTTTACTTTCTAGTATGAAGGCCAAAACTCATTATTACGGAAAATTATTAGGGGTCTTACTGGTGGCATTGACGCAATTATTGATTTATGGGATAGCTTTACTTGTCGGTTATCGGCAATTTAAAGACATGCCAATGGTCAAAGAGTTTATCAATAATGCCTCAATCAAAAGTCTATTAGGTAGCAATGTACTGGTGATTATTACCTTCATGTTAATTGGAATCTTTTTATATGCGGTCCTTTCAGCATTGTGCGGATCATTGGTCAGCAAACCAGAGGATACCGCTAAGGCCATTCAACCCGTGATGTATCTGTCGATGATCGGCTATATGTTAGGGTTAATCCTAGGTGCTTCTGATCCGACCAACGTGATCATCAAAGTCACTTCTTACATTCCATTCTTATCGTCCTACAGTATGCCACTGCGTTTAGCATCAAATACGGCTGAACTTTCCAGTGCGATTGTGTCCTTAGGAATCTTGATTTTATTCACGGTTTTATTGACGGTTTTCTCGGCGCAACTGTACAAATCAAATGTCTTAGTTTATAGCGAAGGCGGAACGCTAAGTGCGTTGAAACAATCGATCACGATCATGCAAAATGATCGCAAAAAGAAGTAAGTCATTGAGACTGTTTTATCAAGGAAAAGATCTTAAGTAAAAGAGCGATTAAAAATTGATTGTTCAGAAATACTTTTTTATTTGAAGAGCCAGCCTAAG